>NZ_JAAARL010000001.1:0-498688 GCF_009908205.1 Pseudomonas sp. Fl5BN2
GCGCATTCTACAGCAGCCTCATTTGCTGTCAAGTGATTATTTTCAGAAGTTTTCAAAGTTTCCTTTGTAACTTCAACCACTTGCGCTTCCGATCTCTCGTTAGCGGGAGGCGAATTCTACAGCGTTACACGCTGCTGTCAACACCTCTTTTTCACCGCTTTCGACCGAGAGGATCGAATCGTTAATAAGGCTAAAACTCACTGCCTTACCAACTCCTTCTGGCTTCGATGAACTGAAGCGTAACCGCTGCCGAAAACTGCGTAACTCGTTGAATCTCAAGGAGTTTTCCGTTTCGACTGCGCCGGAAGTGGGGCGAATTATAGACGTGTAGAATCTGCCGTCAACACTTAATTTGAATTTTCTATGAATAAGATCAAAAGCCCCTGAAACAGGGGCTTTCGCAAGGCTATATATAGAGAGGCATTACGCACCTCTATATAGAAGAGAACCCTACAGCACTCCCGACTGCCGCAACGCACCCACCGCCTCGACCGGCATCCCCAGTACCCGCTGCAGAACCTGCGCAGTGTGCTCACCTAATAGAGGAGGGGCATTACGGTACTCCACTGGAGTCTCGGAGAGGCGAATCGGACTCGCCACCTGGGGCACCATCCCAGCCAATGCATGAGGCAACTCGATAGCCAGGCCACGAGACACGACCTGTGGATCAGCAAACACCTGTGCCAGATCATTGATCGGCCCACAGGGCACCCCAGCCTGCTCCAGCTGGCTCACCCACTCAGCTGTAGTCTTGAACACCGTCGCCTGACGAATCAGCGGAATCAACACCGCCCGATTAGCCACCCGCAGCTTATTAGTGGCAAACCGAGGATCATCCACCCACTGCGGCTGACCTGCCACCTCGGCAAACTTGCGAAACTGGCCGTCGTTACCCACCGTAAGAATGAAGTCACCATCCGCCGTTGGAAAGTCCTGATAAGGAACGATATTCGGATGAGCATTGCCCAGACGCTTGGGGGCAACCCCCGTCGTCAGATAGTTCATGGCCTGGTTAGCCAGACACGCGACCTGCACATCCAGCAACGCCATATCAATGTGCTGCCCGCCACCACCCTGATCCCGATGAGCCAAGGCCGCCAGAACCGCCACCGTCGAATAAAGCCCCGTCAGGATATCGGTCAAGGCCACACCGACCTTCACCGGTCCACCTCCCTCATCCCCCTCAGGTCTTCCGGTGAGACTCATCAGCCCACCCAACCCCTGGATCATGAAGTCATAACCCGCCCGCTTGGCATAGGGACCGGTCTGACCAAACCCGGTGATCGAGCAATAGATCAACTGCGGGTTAATGGCCTTGAGCGAGTCATAGTCCAAGCCATATGCCGCCAGCCCACCAACCTTGAAGTTCTCGATGACAATGTCTGACTTGGCCGCCAGCTCACGCACCAGCTGCTGCCCCTCAGGACGAGTGAAGTCGATGGTCACCGACTGCTTGTTACGGTTGGCCGACAAGTAATAGGCGGCCTCGGTGGTGTTCTCGCCATACGCATCTTTAAGGAAGGGCGGCCCCCAGGCGCGCGTATCGTCACCATTGCCTGGACGCTCGACCTTGATGACCTCGGCCCCAAGGTCCGCCAGAATCTGCCCAGACCAGGGCCCAGCCAATACCCGTGACAAATCCAGTACCCGCAGATGCGATAACGCGCCCATGGTCGCTCTCCTATTAATAGAACGCCTGGAGACCGGTTTGCGCACGCCCTAGAATCAGCGCATGCACGTCGTGGGTACCTTCGTAGGTATTGACCACTTCCAGGTTCACCAGGTGGCGGGCAACCCCGAACTCATCGGAGATACCATTACCGCCCAGCATGTCACGAGCCATACGCGCGATATCAAGGGACTTGCCGCAAGAGTTGCGCTTCATGATCGAGGTGATTTCCACCGCTGCCGTGCCTTCATCCTTCATCCGTCCCAGTCGCAGGCAACCCTGAAGGGCGAGGGTGATTTCAGTTTGCATGTCCGCCAGTTTCTTCTGGATTAACTGAGTCGCAGCCAAGGGACGACCAAACTGCTGACGATCCAGGGTGTATTGACGTGCGGTGTGCCAGCAGAACTCTGCAGCACCCAGTGCACCCCAAGAGATGCCATAACGCGCCGAGTTCAGGCAGGTGAAAGGACCTTTCAGGCCACGCACGTCTGGGAAGATGTTCTCTTCCGGTACAAATACGTTGTCCATGACGATCTCACCAGTGATCGACGCTCGCAGACCGACCTTGCCGTGGATAGCCGGAGCACTCAGGCCTTTCCAGCCCTTCTCCAGAACGAAACCCCGAATATCGCCGGCGTCGTCCTTGCCCCAGACCACGAACACATCGGCGATCGGACTGTTAGTGATCCACATCTTGCTGCCAGTCAGGCTATAGCCGCCGTCCACCTTCCGCGCACGAGTAATCATCGCACCCGGGTCAGAACCATGGTTCGGCTCGGTCAGACCAAAGCAACCAATCCACTCGCCAGACGCCAGTTTCGGCAAGTACTTCTGTTTTTGTGCCTCAGTCCCGAACTCGTTGATCGGCACCATTACCAGGGACGACTGCACACTCATCATCGAACGGTAGCCGGAATCCACACGCTCCACTTCACGAGCGATCAGGCCATAGCACACGTAGCTCAAGCCACTGCCACCGTATTGCTCTGGAATGGTCGCCCCCAGCAGTCCGATCTCACCCATCTCACGGAAGATGGCTGGATCAGTCTTCTCATGACGGAAAGCTTCCAGAACCCGCGGCGCCAACTTGCCCTGGGCGAACTGCTCGGCACTGTCGCGAACCATGCGCTCTTCTTCGGTGAGTTGCTGGTCCAGCAGAAGGGGATCGATCCAGTTGAAGCTTGCTTTGCCGCCCATGAGTAAGTCCTCGTGAATTAGGTCAACTATCGTGAGCTGATCCTAGGCGCAGCTGGAGCCCCCAGGCAAACGAGGATTTTGCATATTGTTGTGCTAATTTCTCACTCCGTAATGGCAAAAAATGCCTTTTACAGCCTCCATTAGTGAGATAGCCGTACATGCGCAGAAAGATCCCCAGCACCGCCGCCCTTATCAGCTTCGAAGCCGCCGCTCGCCACGAGAGCTTTACCAAGGCCGCGCAGGAGCTTTCCTTGACTCAGGGCGCCGTCTGCCGGCAGATCGCTAGCCTGGAAGAGTTTCTCAGCGTGGAACTCTTCCGACGTTCACGACGCGGAGTCAAACTCACCGAGGCAGGCCTGTCCTATAGCCGCCGGGTGGCCACTCAGCTGGATGCGGTGGAGCGCGACACGCTTTCAGTCATGGGGCAACAGGGTGCCAACGTCATTGAGCTAGCAGTGGTTCCAACCTTCGGCACCCAGTGGCTCTTGCCACGCCTCAAGGACTTCCAGCAGCAACACCCCGAAGTCACGGTCAACCTGACCAACCGCACGCGCCCCTTTCTGTTTGCCGACACGCCCTTCGACGCCGCCATCTACTTCGGCGATGCCGACTGGTCCGGCACCCAGTCCCACCGCCTGATGGGCGAGAATCCCATGCCGGTGTGCAGCCCGGAGATGCTGGGCAACAACGGCCAATTAAGCGCCACAGCCATTGCCGAGTTGCCGCTACTACAACAGACCACGCGCCCCTACGCCTGGAGACAATGGTTCAACTCCCAACAGTTGAACATCCCCCGCGACATGACAGGCCCGCGCTACGAGCTATTCTCCATGCTCGCCCAGGCTGCCATGCACGATATGGGCATCGCGCTGATTCCTCCCTTCCTTATTCAGCGCGAACTGGCAGAGAAACTCCTGGTGATCGCCAACCCTCAGGCGCTGTCGAGCATCAAGGCGTATTACCTGATCATTCCCGAGCGCAAGGTGGAATCTGCCTCTTTGCGGGCATTCCGCGATTGGCTGGTGAACCAGGCGAATAGCTACAACCTAGAGCAGTAGGGGCCTACAGTTATTAGCTGACCCCGTAGTCAATAAATATAAAACACTACAGATATAATTATTTGTCGCATTTAGACAGACTGTACCGACACCTTGCACAATCGTCCTACAAGCGCCTAACCACGCGGCTTGTAGGGTTTATTGAGAGGTAATGCAGGACTATTCACACCTCCGATGAGAAAAATCTTGATTTCAAGGCCTAGGCCTTGAAAGGCACGGCTTACAAGGGTTTAACCCGGTACGTTGCGACATTCGGTCACGGGGTGACTTGTAGTTAATTTTCCGTCACTAGTCAGAATCCCTTGAAGGCCTCAAAGTTCGCCTGCAAAATGCCGCGCCCCGCTGTGATTTCAGCGGGATCGTGCTGATCGGCCACCCCAGTTGCACCCTCCGCAGTGCACTGGCCTTCTAAGAAAGATCGAAAGCAATAAGATCAAGCAGGAGATTTGACGTGCACATTGGTGTTCCTCTCGAAACCCAGACGGGTGAAACACGGGTTGCTGCAACCCCGGAAACCATCAAGAAGCTGATCGGCCAGGGTCATAAAGTCACTGTGCAAAGCGGCGCCGGCATTAACGCCAGCGTGGTCGACAGTGCCTATGAAGCGGCAGGGGCAACCATTGGCAGCGCCAACGATGCCTTTGGCGCTGAACTGATCCTCAAGGTAGTAGCCCCGAGCGACGCAGAGCTGACGCTGATCAAGAGCGGCACTGTGTTGGTAGGCATGCTCAATCCGTTCAGCAACGAGACCATTGCCAAGCTGGCCGAGTGCGGGATCACCGCCTTTGCCCTGGAAGCCGCGCCACGCACTTCCCGGGCCCAGAGCCTGGATGTGCTTTCATCCCAGGCCAACATTGCCGGCTACAAGGCTGTGCTGCTGGCAGCCCACTACTACCCACGCTTCATGCCGATGTTGATGACTGCCGCCGGTACCGTGAAAGCCGCCCGCGTGCTGATTCTTGGCGCCGGTGTTGCAGGTTTGCAGGCCATCGCCACGGCCAAACGCCTGGGAGCGGTGATCGAGGCCTCAGACGTGCGCCCGGCAGTGAAGGAGCAGATCGAGTCCCTGGGAGCCAAGTTCGTTGATGTGCCTTACGAGACCGATGAAGAGCGCGAGTGCGCCGTTGGTGTCGGCGGTTATGCCCGCCCCATGCCGGCCAGCTGGATGCAGCGCCAGGCCCTGGCGGTGCATGAGCGCGCCAAGCAGGCCGATATCGTCATCACCACCGCGCTGATTCCGGGCCGCAAGGCGCCGACGCTGCTGAGCGCCGAGACCGTAGCCCAGATGAAGCCCGGCTCCGTGGTCATCGACCTGGCTGCCGCCCAAGGCGGCAACTGCCCGCTGACCGTGGCTGACCAGGTGGTGGTCGAGAACGGCGTGACGATTGCCGGTCCCACCAACCTGGCCGGCGCGGTAGCGGCTGATGCCTCGGCGCTGTACGCCCGCAACCTGCTGGACTTCCTGAAGCTTGTCTTCACCAAAGAAGGGCAGTTCGAAGTCAACCTCGAAGACGACATCGTCGCCGCGTGCCTGATGTGCCGCGACGGCCAAGTCATCCGCAAAAACGCCTAAGCAGGGATTCAGACGATGGAAGAGCTTATCTCCCCCGGTATCTACAACCTGATCATCTTTGTACTGGCGATCTATGTCGGTTACCACGTGGTCTGGAACGTCACACCCGCACTGCACACGCCTTTGATGGCGGTGACCAATGCCATTTCCGCGATCGTCATCGTCGGCGCCATGCTGGCCGCCGCCCTGACAGTGACCCCGCTGGGCAAGACCATGGGCACCCTGGCCGTGGCCCTGGCTGCGGTCAACGTGTTTGGTGGTTTCCTGGTCACCCGCCGGATGCTTGAGATGTTCAAGAAAAAAGCCCCGAAAGCAAAAGAAGAGGCGCCCAAGTAATGAGCATGAACCTGGTAACGACGCTCTACCTGATCGCGTCTATCTGCTTCATCCAGGCCCTCAAAGGCCTGTCGCACCCCACCACGTCCCGTCGCGGCAACCTGTTTGGCATGCTGGGCATGGCACTGGCGGTACTGACCACCATCGGCCTCATCTATAAGCTGGGCGCCGAACTGGCCACCGCCGGTATCGGCTATGTGATCGTCGGCCTGCTGATCGGCGGTACCGCCGGCTCGATCATGGCCAAGCGCGTCGAGATGACCAAGATGCCGGAGCTGGTAGCCTTCATGCACAGCATGATCGGCCTGGCTGCGGTGTTTATTGCCATTGCTGCGGTGGTCGAACCTCAGTCCCTGGGCATCGTCAAACACCTGGGCGACTCAATCCCGGCCGGTAACCGCCTGGAGCTATTCCTTGGTGCGGCCATCGGTGCAATCACCTTCTCCGGTTCGGTGATCGCCTTCGGCAAACTGTCGGGCAAGTACAAGTTCCGCCTGTTCCAGGGCGCACCAGTACAGTTCGCCGGGCAGCACAAGCTGAACCTGGTGCTGGGCCTGGCCACCCTGGGCCTGGGCGTAACCTTCATGTTCACCGGCAACCTGGGCGCTTTCGCCCTGATGCTGGCCCTGGCCTTCGTCATGGGCGTGCTGATCATCATCCCGATCGGCGGCGCCGATATGCCGGTGGTGGTGTCGATGCTCAACAGCTACTCGGGCTGGGCAGCAGCGGGGATCGGTTTCTCCCTGAACAACTCAATGCTGATCATCGCTGGCTCCCTGGTAGGCTCCAGCGGCGCCATCCTCTCGTACATCATGTGCAAGGCGATGAACCGTTCGTTCTTCAACGTACTGCTCGGTGGTTTCGGCAACACCGCCGACGCCGCAGGACCTGCTGGCTCGAAAGAAGCCCGCCCGGTGAAATCCGGTTCGGCTGACGACGCGACCTTCCTGCTGACCAATGCCGACACTGTGATCATCGTTCCCGGCTACGGCCTGGCGGTGGCCCGGGCCCAGCATGCGCTGAAGGAGTTGACCGAGAAGTTGACCCACCGCGGCGTGACCGTGAAGTACGCGATTCACCCCGTAGCGGGTCGCATGCCCGGCCACATGAACGTGCTACTGGCCGAGGCCGAAGTGCCTTACGACCAGGTGTTCGAGATGGAAGACATCAACTCCGAGTTCGGCCAGGCCGACGTGGTGCTGGTACTGGGCGCCAACGACGTGGTCAACCCGGCGGCGAAGAACGATCCGAAATCGCCCATCGCCGGCATGCCGATTCTCGAGGCCTTCAAGGCCAAGACCATCATCGTCAACAAGCGCTCCATGGCCAGCGGTTATGCCGGCCTGGACAACGAACTGTTCTACCTCGACAAAACCATGATGGTCTTCGGCGACGCGAAGAAAGTCATCGAGGACATGGTCAAGGCCGTCGAGTAACCCTGCCGTAGCGCAATACCCAAAACCTCAGTCTTTAGTAGGCTGGGGTTTTTTATTTACCCCACAAAGCCGACAGAAGGCTCTAGATCAGGGCCTTTCATTCGACCTTTGTCGCGGGGCGTTTTTTTTTGAAATCACTAGACTGCGCTTCTTGCTTTCGTTGCCCGAGATAACAATCCATGTACCGTGATCGTATCCGCTTGCCTTCGTTGTTGGATAAGGTGATGAGCGCCGCCGATGCTGCCGCTCTGATCGAGGACGGCATGACCGTCGGCATGAGCGGTTTTACCCGCGCCGGTGAAGCCAAGGCCGTCCCCCATGCCCTGGCCGAACGGGCCAAGGTAACGCCGCTTAAAATCAGCCTGATGACCGGCGCCAGCCTGGGCAACGACCTGGACAAGCAACTCACCGAGGCCGGCGTCCTGGCCCGGCGCATGCCGTTCCAGGTGGACAGCACCCTGCGCAAGGCGATCAACGCCGGCGAGGTAATGTTCATCGACCAGCACCTGTCGGAAACCGTCGAGCAACTGCGTAACCAGCAGCTCAAGCTACCGGATATCGCGGTGATCGAAGCTGTGGCCATCACTGAGCAGGGGCATATCGTGCCGACCACGTCGGTGGGTAACTCCGCCAGCTTCGCGATCTTCGCCAAGCAGGTGATCGTCGAGATCAACCTGGCGCACAATCCGAACCTGGAAGGCCTGCACGACATCTATATCCCGACCTATCGTCCGACCCGCACGCCAATCCCGCTGGTGAAGGTCGACGATCGCATCGGTAGCACCGCGATTCCGATTCCTGCGGAAAAGATCGTCGCCATTGTCATCACCAACCAGTCCGACTCACCGTCCACGGTATCGACCCCGGACAGCGAGACCCAGGGCATTGCCAATCACCTGATCGACTTCCTCAAGCAGGAAGTGGATGCCGGGCGCATGAGCAATAAGCTCGGTCCGCTGCAGGCGGGTATCGGCAACATTGCCAACGCGGTGATGTGCGGCCTGATCGATTCCCCCTTCGAAAACCTGACCATGTACTCCGAAGTGCTGCAGGACTCGACCTTCGACCTGATCGATGCCGGCAAGCTGAGCTTCGCCTCCGGCAGCTCCATCACGCTGTCGAGCCGACGCAATGCCGACGTTTTCGGCAACCTGGAGCGCTACAAGGACAAACTGGTGCTGCGTCCCCAGGAGATTTCCAACCATCCGGAAGTGGTGCGCCGCCTGGGCATCATCGGGATCAATACCGCGCTGGAGTTCGACATCTACGGCAACGTCAACTCCACCCACGTCTGCGGCACGCGGATGATGAATGGCATCGGCGGTTCCGGCGACTTCGCCCGCAACGCGCATCTGGCGATCTTCGTCACCAAATCGATTGCCAAGGGCGGAGCCATATCCAGCGTGGTACCGATGGTCAGCCATGTGGACCACACCGAGCATGACGTCGACATCCTGGTGACCGAGATCGGCCTGGCTGACCTGCGTGGCCTGGCGCCGCGGGAGCGGGCACGGGTAATCATCGACAACTGCGTGCATCCAGCCTACCGCGACGCGCTGAATGACTACTTCACCAAGGCCTGCGCCCTGGGTGGTCATACGCCACACATCCTGCGCGAAGCCCTGAGCTGGCACATCAACCTGGAAGAAACCGGGAAAATGCTCGCCGAGTAATTGATACAGTTGGCAGCTGACGCAAACACAGTTTCGTCAGCCTGCCGACCACTCGCCACAAACCTGAAAAAACTGTACTGCTGTACTGGTTGATTCCCCTTCCTAGCACACCACTCCTCAGTCAAAAACAACAGAAACGCACCAATATAGTGCCGACAGGTACAGTTGCGCCATTTCTGAACAGTACAGCCCCTATAAACAGTTAACTGGCCCATCACAATACAGATGAACTGTATCTACAGAGTCTTGCGCCGGAGGAGGATCATGGGCACCAGTTAAACCACTACCTAATCCCGCCACAAGCGGAAGGATGCACATCATGGAACGTACACTCAGTTCCGAACTGTTCTTCGAAGACAAAGCTGCAAAGACCCAGGCTTCCATGCCTCTGCGCGTTATCGCCAACCTGATGCTGTGGCAGCGCCGCATCTCCAGCCGCCATCAATTGGCTCGCCTGGACTCGCGTCTGCTGGCCGATGCCGGGATCAGCGAAGCACAACGCTACGAAGAGCTGAGCAAGCCGTTCTGGCGCTAACTCAGCGTCGCTGGCTCTGACCCACCGGGTCCACCGCCAGCACCCCGAATTGCACACACAAAACCCGTCGTGGGAAACCGCGACGGGTTTTGTCGTTATGGCCTGGAAAAAAGCTTTCGGAATTGGAGTACAGCTTCAGCTATTCACAATAGGTACAGTTTTAAAATAACAACATCTACACCAGTACAATTTAACGCCGGTGTATCTGTTTAGTCGTGCCACAACTCAACACCATGACGCTACGAGCCAATTGCTCGACTTTCCAGCGAGGATTGCGTCATGAACTCATCACTCAGGCAAACCAGCAACTCGTCCCAGGTATCACCACACTTCAGCACTGTGCGAAGCTGGATACATGCGCTCAGAAACATGCAGGAGAGGGCACGAACTCGACGACTGTTGTCACAGATGGACGAACGAGAACTGTCGGACAGCGGCATCAGCCACTGTGAACAGACAGAAGAACTGCGCAAACCCTTCTGGCGCTAATCTCTGACGCAGGTCTGTGCGAACAGATCAGCTCAGCCTAATATCTGATGCGACGTAGCGATTCTTCTCCGAGCTGCGTCAGATCAAGCAGACACAGCACCTCGCAGTGGCTGTCCGGCGTCTCACTCAGCGCCTTTTAATTGTCTGTTCATTCACAGGAGTTACCCATGTCCCGTCTTCGTCTGCTCAGCGCTGCCGCACTGCTGGCCCTGGCCGCCAATGCCCACGCCACTAGCCTGATCGTGACCACCGACGCCATTGTCGGTGCACTCAAGGCCACCAGCGATGCCACATCCGATGCCACATCATCCCTGCGCGACCACAAGATTGTCCGTGCCGCACGGGATGACGCCGCCAGCTTCGTCGCCACCGATGGCGCTATTCGCGGGGTGAAACTGGAAAGTGCCTTTGCCCACATCCGCCAGCAGGCACCTCAGTTGCACGCCACTGACGCACAACTTGCCCAGGCAATCCTGGCGATCTGAAGACCGCCTGTTTCAGGTGCGTACGCGCACCTGAAGCTCTCTGCTCTGGCCCTGTCCGGGGCATTGCGCTAGCCTTGGCGCTGGTTTTCAGCTGTCGAGACTCATGGGTTTGTTCCGAATTGCGCTTTTTGCTCCGCTATTGATCATCGTCTGTTGGGCCGGCTCAACGCAGGCATTCGACCTGACCACCCAAAGCACGGTCGTCACCGTGTACGCCACAAGCCAGGTGACCTCGGCGCCCTTCGACCATAAACTGCTGCTCGCCGCCCAGGATGATGCCGCCGCCTTCATTGCAACCGACGGTAGACTGCGCGGTGCCCGCCTGGAGTCCGCACTGAACTACCTGCGCCAGGACCCGGCAAAACTTCATGCCAGCGACCTTGAACTGGCGCAGGCAATTCTCGTCCAATAACCATCCCTGTTATTCCGGAGTCGTTCCATGCGTAGCCCGCTGATTGCCGCCACCCTTGGCCTGCTGTTGTTGGCCGATGTGGCCCAGGCACACACCCTGGTGGCCACCAGTAACATCATCGTCCGTGCCTCCGGCCGCACGATCGATTTCACTTCAGACACCACCACCTCGATCCGTGACTCTAAAGTCGTACGCGAAGCCCACGACGATGCTGCCAGTTTCGTTGCCAGCAACGGTGATATCCGTGGCGCGCAGCTGGAAGCCGCATTCGATGCCCTTCGTACCCACGTACCGGAAGCCCGGGACGCCAGCGATCAGGTGCTGGCCGAAGCCATCCTCGCGCTGTGAAACCACTCCTCGCCTGGCTGCTGGCCGGAACCCTGGCGCTGCTCTGCAACAGCGCCCAGGCCGATCTGCAATTGCGCCTCAAGACCGATGGCTTGACCCCGGCGCAACAGCACGCCAGCCAGGTGCTGCTGGATGAAGCGATGCAGGCGCTGCCGCCGCGCTTCATCCAGCAACTGGACCGCACCATTGACGTCGGCTGGACCGACCAGATGCCCGACAACGCCTATGGCGAAGCCTCTCTAATGTCGGAGCTGGACCTTAACCGCGCGCTACTGCCGAGCCTGGCCGATGGTTCCGCGGCAACCCAGAAAACCAGCCGCCCCCATGGCACTGTGCGCCGGGAAATGCTTGCCACCGTGCTCCATGAGCTAACCCACATTTACGATCGTGCACGTTTATGGCCCAGTGCCGAACGCAGCCTGATCCAGCGCTGCACGCGCAAAAACAACACCTCCGGCCTGATCGGCCTGCCAGATGAATGCCGCGGCCAGAACGACCGTCGCTTCACCCTCAGCGATGATCCACGCCTGCTGGACCTGGCGGGCTGGCCGCAATACGTCGGCCGTAGGGGAGAGCGCGAGCAGCACAACCGGCAGATCGCCCGCAGCCCGGACCTTTACGAGATCACCAACCCGAAAGAATTCGTGGCGGTGAACATGGAGTACTTCCTCCTCGACCCGAGCTACGCCTGCCGGCGTCCGGCGCTATACCGCTACTACCAGGAGCATTTCGGCTGGGCGCCCGCCGCCAAGGACTCCTGCACCAAGTCCTTCGCCTTCCTCAATGCCGGCAACGACTTCGCCAAGACGCCCCTGGGGCAGGTGGATCCGGAACGGGTCTACGCAGTGGACTACCTGCTGGCAGAGGCCAACCAGAACTGGGTCAGCCGCTGGGGCCACAGCATGCTGCGCCTGGTGATCTGCGCCCCAGGCAGACCTCGGGGGCCGGATTGCCGACTGGACCTGGACCAACATCTGGTGCTGTCCTATCGAGCCTTTGTCGGTGATGTGCAGCTGTCCAGCTGGGATGGCCTAGTGGGCAAATACCCATCGCGGCTGTTTGTCCTGCCGCTGTCCCAAGTGATCGACGAATACACCAAGACCGAACTGCGCAGCCTGGCGTCGGTGCCCCTCAAGCTGTCGCGCAGCGAGATCGAGGAGGTGGTGGAACACGCCGCCGAGATGCACTGGAGCTACGACGGCATCTATTACTTCCTGTCCAACAACTGTGCGGTGGAAAGCCTCAAGCTGCTGCGCAGCGGTAGCAACAATAAACAGCTGATCGGCCTCGACAGCATCATGCCCAATGGCTTGCTGGAGGTACTGAAGGGCAGGGGGCTGGCAGACACCAGCGTGCTCGATGATCCGCGGGAGGCGCTGCGCCTGGGCTATCGCTTCGACTCCTTCCGCGACCGCTACCAAGCGATGTTCGAAGTCATCCGCAAACACCTGCCCATCAAGCAGGCCAGCGTCGAAGACTGGCTGTCGCTGAGCGCCGCAGAACGCCGCCAGTGGGTCGACCAGGCCGACCTGCGCACCAGTGCCGCCTTGCTGCTGCTGGAGCAGGCCAGCTATCGCCGGCAATTGCTGCTGGCCCAGGACGAGGTCAAGCAGCGTTATCTGGGGGCTCGCGAGCTGAAGAATGGCGGCATGGAAAAGGCCAACAAGACCCTGCAGGAAATTCTCGCCAACAGCGGCTTCCTCAGCCGCCCGGCGGAACTGCTGGGCAGCAGCGGTTATGGCCTGCCGCAGCCCGCTGAATGGCAGCGCCTGGAGTCCGAAAGCAGCCAGCGGCAGAAGCAGCTGCAATCCTTGACCGGGGAACTGGACAAGGAGGTTCGGGCCTTGCTGGAACCCGCACGGGCAGCGGAGATTGCCGCCAACGAGGCCAACCTGAAGTTGGTGGGCGAGCATTTGCGGGAGCTGCACAAGGCAGCAGGCGGGTTGGAGCTGCCCTGATGTCCGGCTTGTCCGCAGCCGGCTTGAACCGCCGTATCCGTAATTACCGCCTGCTCTCAAGGGATTCTTGCCGCTGAAGGCCGCAGGCTCAACGGGCGGCCCAGGCCCGGAACAGCACCCATAGAGCTACAAAGTCTCCCCGGCCTCACCCGGCAACTGCTCATCCAGGTGCAGCCAGGGCAGCTGGCTGTCGGTCCAGATATGCCGGTCCGCCGGCGCCAGCTCAGGGTGATCCAGGGTGGCGACGGTGACGTCGATGCTGTCCGGGCTCAGGTGGGTGACCAGTGCCAGTTGGGCGCCACAGTTCCCACAGAAGTAACGCGCACAGCTGCTGGACGAGTCATAACGGGCAGGCGTTCCCTTTACCCAGGAAAAAGCCGAGGCGGGCAAGGTGATCCAGGTGGTCACCAGGCCGCCACTGACCCGTCGACAGATCGAACAGTGGCAATGAGCAATGTCCCGCAAAGGGCCGCTGAACTGATAGCGCAACCCGCCGCAATGGCAGCCTCCAATGTGCAATTCACTCATGTGCGTCTCTCCATTGGCGTGATGCTGACGACTTTATGCCGTCCATCAGCTGATTGAACATCCACTCATTCCTTTCAACGGCGAAAGCTGGCTGAAAGCTTCCCCGATTAGGATCGCCTCCACCACCGGCAACAGACCGGTTGGCCACAGCGAGCGTATCTGCGCTGTCGGCCCTATTAACAACAACAATGGTGATTCTGATGTCTGCTCGTTCCCGCCTGTTCGCTACAACTCCTCCCGTACGCCTCGTGCTTGCCGTTCTGCGCTGATCCCACCCGGTTCGCCATTCCCTAGCCGCGCTACGCCTGGAGTACTCCCATGCTGACTTTCCTTGGCTTTGCCATGGTCATCACGTTCATGTTCCTGATCATGACCAAGCGCCTGTCGGCGCTGATCGCCCTGATCATCGTGCCTATCCTGTTCGCCCTGTTTGGCGGTTTCGCGCCGAAAATCGGCCCGATGATGCTCGAAGGCATCACCAAGCTGGCGCCCACCGGCGTGATGCTGATGTTCGCCATCCTGTATTTCGCCCTGATGATCGACTCCGGCCTGTTCGACCCGGCGGTGCGCAAGATCCTCAAACTGGTCAAGGGCGACCCGCTGAAAGTCTCCGTCGGCACCGCGGTCCTGGCCCTGGTGGTGTCCCTGGACGGTGACGGCGCCACCACCTACATGATCTGCGTGGCCGCCATGCTGCCGCTGTACAGCCGCATCGGCATGAGCCCGCGGATCATGGCCGGCCTGATCATCCTCGCCGGCGGGGTGATGAACATGACGCCCTGGGGTGGCCCGACCGCGCGCGCCGCCAGTGCGCTGCATGTAGACCCATCGGAGATCTTCGTACCGATGATCCCGGCGATGCTGGCCGGCGTGGTAGCGATCCTGGCGATCGCCTATCTGTACGGCAAGCGTGAGCGTGCACGCCTGGGTGAACTGCACCTGGCCGGCGATGAGATCGACCACAGTGAAATCAGCGTGTCGCAATACCCAGATGCCCGTCGGCCGAAGCTGATCTGGTTCAACGCTGCCCTGACCTTCGCCCTGATGTGCGCGCTGATCGCCGGCCTGCTGCCACTGCCCGTGCTGTTCATGGTGGCCTTCAGTATCGCCATGATCGTCAACTACCCCTGCCTGCAGCAGCAGAAAGACCGGGTCGCGGCCCACGCCAGCAGCGTACTGGCGGTAGTCGGGCTGATCTTTGCGGCGGGCATCTTCACCGGCATCCTGTCCGGTACCGGCATGGTCGACGCCATGTCCAAGAGTCTGCTCGCGGTGATCCCCGAGGCCCTCGGCCCGTACCTGGCAGTCATCACTGCGCTGGTGAGCATGCCGTTCACCTTCTTCATGTCCAATGACGCCTTCTACTATGGTGTGCTGCCCGTGCTGGCCGAAGCCGCCAGCCACTACGGCATCACCGCCGTGGAAATGGCCCGCGCCTCGATCGTCGGCCAACCCGTGCACCTGCTCAGCCCACTGGTACCCTCGACCTACCTGCTGGTAGCCCTGGCCGGTATCGAGTTCGGCGATCACCAGCGCTTTACCCTCAAGTGGGCAGTGCTGGTCTGCCTGTGCATAATGTTCGCCGCTTTGCTGATGGGGATCTTTCCGTTGTTCAGCACTCTTTAAAGCACTGATTCTCCGCCCGGGCCGGCTTCCCGACCCGGGCCATAACACTCGCTCAAAGGACTACACATGGAATGGCTGACCAACCCGGAAATCTGGGTTGCCTTCTTCACCTTGACCGCCCTGGAAATTGTCCTGGGCATCGACAACATCATCATGATCTCGATCCTGGTCAGCCGCATGCCCAAGCATATGCAGGCGCGGACCCGGATCTTTGGCCTGGCCCTGGCCATGATCACGCGGATCCTGCTGCTGTTGTCGATCACCTGGGTCATGCGCCTCACCGACGATCTGTTCACGGTCCTCGGCCAAGGCATCTCCGGACGTGACCTGATCCTGTTCTTCGGTGGCCTGTTCCTGTTGTGGAAAAGCTCCCAGGAGATGTACCACGCCCTGGAAGGCGAAGACGAAACCAACGACGAACCGAAAGGCAAGGGCGGTAACTTCATCTACACCATCATCCAGATCGCGATCATCGACATCGTGTTCTCCCTGGATTCGGTGATCACCGCCGTGGGCATGGTGTCCCATGTACCGGTCATGGTCGCGGCGATCATCGTCGCGGTGCTGGTGATGATGCTGGCCTCGGGCACCATCAGTGAGTTCATCGACAAGCACCCGTCACTGAAGATGCTCGCGCTGTCGTTCCTGCTGGTGGTGGGTACGGTGCTGATCGCCGAAGCCTTCGGCGTGCATGTGCCCAAAGGCTACGTGTACTTCGCCATGGGCTTCTCCCTGGCGGTGGAAGCCATCAACATCAAGCTGCGCACCGCCATCGCGAAAAAGAAGAAACAGCAGGATCCGGTGAAGCTGCGCAAGGATATTCCCGGTCAATAAATCGGGAATGCACCAAAGCAAAAAGGGGCTCTCGAGCCCCTTTTTCACCTCTGCAGCATGCTGTTTTCATGACGGTTTTGTTTCATTCGGCAGATTAGCTATGCGATGCTGGCGTCCTGTGCGTTAACCAACTACAGCTTAAATACATAACGTAGAACCTCGCGCAACAACGCCACTGGCCCTGTTTTCGGGCTCTTCACCCCAGGGGGGGGCTTTCATGCTGACCCTGCTCAATCTGCTTTCTGCCGTGGCCCTGCTGATCTGGGGCACACACATCGTCCGGACGGGGATCCTGCGGGTCTACGGTTCCAACCTGCGCCATGTCATCGGCCAGAACATGGCCAAGCGACCGCTGGCGTTCGTCGCCGGGATCCTGGTGACCGCGATGGTCCAGAGCAGCAACGCCACGGCGATGCTGGTGACCTCCTTTGTCGGCCAAGGATTGATGGCCCTGACGCCAGCACTGGCGACCATGCTCGGTGCCGATGTCGGTACCGCGCTGATGGCTCGGGTGCTGACCTTCGACCTGTCCTGGCTGTCACCGCTGCTGATCTTCCTCGGGGTGATTTTCTTCCTCTCGCGCAAACAGACCCGCGCCGGCCAGTTGGGCCGGGTCGGCATCGGCCTGGGCCTGATCATCCTGGCCCTGCAACTGATCGTCGAGGCTGCCACCCCGATCACCCACGCCCAAGGGGTAAAGGTCCTGTTTGCCTCGCTCACCGGCGACATCCTCCTGGATGCGCTGATGGGTGCGGTATTCGCCATGGTGTCCTACTCCAGCCTGGCGGCAGTACTGCTCACCGCCACCCTGGCCGGCGCCGGGGTGATCAGCCTGCCAGTGGCCATCGGCCTGGTGATCGGCGCCAACATCGGCAGCGGGGTATTGGCCTTCCTCAGCACCAGCATGCAGAACGCCGCCGGGCGCCAGGTAGCCCTGGGCAGCCTGTTGTACAAGCTCATTGGCTTGCTGCTGATCATCCCGGTGCTCAACCCGCTGGCCCATTGGATGGACAGCCTGGACTTCAGCCCCCAAGAAGTGGTGATCGGCTTCCACCTGTTGTACAACACCGCACGCTGCCTGTTGTTGCTGCCCAGCGTCGGCCCGATGGCCCGGCTCTGTGCCTGGTTGCTGCCGGAGCGTGCCCAGGACAATGGCCGCGCACGGCCGCGACACCTCGATCCCACTGCCCTGGCAACCCCGAGCCTGGCCCTGGCCAACGCCGCCCGGGAAACCCTGCGCATCGGCGACCTGATCGACAACATGCTCGAGGCGATGCGCGATGTGCTGCGCGGCAAACAGACCGCCATCACCCAGGAAATGCGCCTGCTGAGCGACGACGTCGAAGCGCTGTACAGCGCCATCAAGCTGTACCTGGCGCAGATGCCCCGAGAAGACCTCAGCGACCAGGACAGCCGGCGCTGGGCGGAGATCATCGAGCTGGCGATCAACCTCAAGCTGGCCAGCGACCTGATCGAACGCATGCTGCGCAAGGTCCAGCAACAGAAGACCTCTCAGCGCCGCTCCTTCTCCGAGGTCGGCCTGGAAGAATTGACCGGGCTGCATGCGCAGCTGATTGCCAACCTGCGCCTGGGGCTCTCGGTGTTCCTCAGTGCCGACCCGGAAAGCGCCCGTCAGCTACTGCGGGAGAAACGCCGCTTCCGCGCCCAGGAGCGGCGCCTGGCCCACGCCCATGTGAGTCGCCTGCAGCGCAAGATCGTCCAGAGCATCGAAACCAGTTCGCTGCACCTGGAGCTGATCGCCGACATGAAACGCCTCAATTCACTGTTCTGCAGCAGCGCCTATGTGGTCCTGGAAACCTCGGACACCGGTGCACTTGAAGTCGAAGACATCGCCGACATCACTCATTCACCCTGAACGTCCAGCGTTACCCGAAGTCTGTAGAGACTACGCACGCCGTAAGGAAGCTTGTTATGCGTTGTCTGTTATTCGCCTGCCTGTTGCTGGGCAGTGCACATGGATGGGCCCTGGATCGCTTTCAGGCCGAAGGTTATACCCTGTCCAACGGCCTGCAAGTGCTGCTCAAGCCCAGCAGCGAGCGGGGCCACGTGGCGATCCGCCTGGTGGTGGGTGTGGGCCTGGACGACTTCGCCTGCGCCGACAAGGAACTGCCGCACCTGCTTGAGCACCTGTTGTTCAGCGGCATCGACGCCAGCGGCGAAGGTGGCCTGGAAGAGCGCATGCAAGCCCTGGGCGGCGAGTGGAACGCCTACACCAGCAACGCCGACACCACCTTCGTCATCGAGGCTCCGGCGAAGAACCAGCGCAAGGTCCTCGACCTGCTACTGTCGCTACTGACCCATACCCGCCTCGACGACAATGCCGTGGCCGCTGCCAAGCAGGTGGTGGAACGCGAAGGCGGCGGCCATTACTCGCACCTGCAACGCTGGCTCGACCGTCAGGATCTGGGCCACAAGGCCGGCAACCAGCTGGCAGTGGAGCTGGGGCTCAAATGCGCCGAACGCGCCGAAGTCGGGCACCTGACCCTGGCCCAACTGGAACAGGTGCGCAAAGACTGGTATGCCCCCAACAACATGAGCCTGATCATCGTGGGTGAGCTGGACCGCCTGCTACCGGCTTATCTGCAACGCACCTACGGCGCGCTTGAGCCGGTGGAGCCCAGCGAACACCGCGAACTGCCGCAAATCCACGGCACGGCGGCGATCGAACGCACGCTGCTGCGCGGTTGGGTAGGGCAGAACGCGCAACTGCACTGGCTATTCCCCGAGCCCCTGCTGGACCAGCAACACGACGAGACCTTCGACCTGCTCAAGGACTACCTGGATTGGGCGCTGTACCGTCAATTGCGCCTGGAACATGAACTGTCCTACGGTCCCTGGAGCGAACGGGAGGTTTTCGGTGGCGTCGGCTTTCTCAGCCTCAATGCCGACGTTGAACGCGATGATCTGCCCCAAGCGCGGCAAGTGGTCGAGCAGCTCAAGGCGCAGTTGCTCAAGAACGGCCTCGACCCCGCCACCTTTGCCCGCCTCAAACAGGCCGCCATCGACCGCCAGGCCTGGGCGGTGCAGGGCAACAGCGCCCTGGCGGACTATTACTGGAGTGCCCTGGGCGACTTCGACAATGGTCGCTTCAGCGATCCGGCCAAGCGCCTGCAAACGGTGAGCCTGGAACACGCCAACCTGGCCCTGCGCCAACTGCTGCAACAACCCGGCTACCTGCGGATCGAAGCACCCCTGCTGGGGGATGAGCAACTGCTCTGGTTGAGCGTCGGCCTGCTGGCCCTGATCGTCCTAGGCAGCCTTGGTGGTTACCTGATCCTGCGCCGCCGGGCTGCATAACCTCTGGCGAGGGACCCTGCTCCCTCGCCACAGGCTCGCGCCGACGGTATCCTGTCGCGGTTTTTTCCTGCCATGACTGTGACCCCGCCCGATGCCTAACTGGACCCAATACATACAGCGCCTTCTGGAACTGATGAAGCGCTATCCGGGGATCATTGCGCTCGGCGGCTTCATCTCCGGAGTCGGCAGCTTCATCCTGGTAGACCGGCAGCAGAGCCTGGCCTCGTGGATCGCCGTGATCCTGCTGGTGAGCTGGGTCTGGCTGATGCTGGAAAACAGCCTGACCCAGCTGTTCACCAAGGTTTTCAAGCGCGAGATCCCGCAGCCGCTGCTGCGCTATGCCACGCAGATGATTCACCAGGAAAGCCTGTTCTTCGTCCTGCCGTTCTTCTTCATCACCACCAGTTGGAACAGCGGCCAGTTGGTGTTCACCGGATTGCTCGGGGCCGCGGCGCTGATTTCCATCATCGACCCGCTGTACTACAAATGGCTGGCCCCAAAGCGTTGGCTATTCCTTGCGCTGCACACCCTGACGCTGTTCGCCGCCTTGCTCACTGCACTGCCGCTGATCCTCCACCTGACCACTGCCCAGAGCTTCAAGCTGGCCTTGGGCACCGCCATGCTCCTGTCCTTCCCGAGCCTGGCGTCGATCCTGCCGATCCGCAGCTTGCGCAGTGCCTTGACCGTGTTGAGCATCACCCTGGTCATCGGCAGCACCGGCTGGCTGCTGCGCTCCTGGGTACCGCCGGCCACCCTGTGGCTGACCGAGGACGCCATCAGCACCCAACTCCAGGACCGCACGCCGGGAGACAGCCTGGAACAGGTCAGCACCAGCCAGGTGCGCAGCAACGGTTTGTACGCCTATACCGCAATCAACGCACCGCGAGGCCTGGACGAACGCATCTACCACGTCTGGCAGTTCAACGGCAGCGAAGTGGACCGCATCGCCCTGGACATTCACGGCGGGCGCAAGGAGGGCTACCGTGCCTGGTCATACAAGCAGAATTTTCCTGCCAACCCAGCGGGCCACTGGCAAGTGCGGGTGATCACCGAGGACGGTCAAGTAATCGGCGTGCTGCGCTTCGAGATCACCGACCCAGATCAAGACGCAGCCAAGACCGGCGAGGCAAAGTAGTCGGGATCGTGCTATTACGTAGCACTGCGTAATCGCCACACAAGCTTGGAGCTTATGACTACCAGCGTGACGCCCGGCACTGCTCAATTGGATCTTGGCCACTCTCCGGCGCAACTGCGTATCTCCGGTGACTGGACGCTGGCGCACTACAGCGACCTCAAGCGCCTCAGCCAATCCCTGCACGGCCACTACGACAGCAGCACCCATATCGATCTCAACAACCTTGGCGCCCTCGACACCGCCGGCGCCTCGCTGCTGGTGGAGCTGCTGGGCGCCGAGCGCCTGGGCCAGTCCGCGGAACATGCCGACTGCACCCTGTCTGCCGCCGACCGTGCGCTGCTGCACACGGTCTATACCTCGCTCAACGACTTCTGTGTGCCGGTCAAGGAACCCCAGGTCTCGGTCAGCGTGCAGTTGCTCTCGCGCATTGGCAGCGCGGTCTACACCGTCTGGCAAGACACCCTCAAGGTGCTGGGCTTCATCGGTCTGATTCTCGAGACCCTGGCCCGTGGCCTGCTGCGCCCCAAGCGCTGGCGCCTGACGCCAGTGGTAGCGCATATCGAGCAGACCGGCCTAGACGCGGCGCCCATCGTCGCCCTGCTGACCTTCCTGGTGGGGGCGGTGGTGGCCTTTCTCGGGGCCACGGTGCTGGCCAGTTTCGGCGCCAGCATCTTTACCGTGGACCTGGTGGCGTTTTCCTTCCTGCGGGAATTTGGCGTGCTGCTCACCGCGATTCTCATGGCCGGTCGTACCGCCAGCGCCTTCACCGCACAGATCGGCTCGATGAAGGCCAACGAAGAGATCGACGCAATCCGCACGCTCGGCCTGGACCCGGTGGAGTTGCTGGTACTGCCCCGAGTCCTGGCGTTGCTGGTATCGCTACCGATGCTGACCTTCCTGGCCATGCTCTCGGGAATCATCGGTGGCGGCGTGGTCTGCGCCCTGTCCCTGGATATCTCGCCAGCGATGTTCCTCTCGCTGCTGCATTCGGACATTGGCGTGAAGCACTTCCTACTGGGCTTGGTCAAAGCGCCGATTTTCGCCTTCCTGATCGCCGCCATCGGCTGCCTGGAGGGCTTCAAGGTCAGCGGCAGCGCCGAGTCCGTTGGCGCCCACACCACCTCCAGCGTGGTCCAGTCGATCTTCGTGGTGATCGTGATCGACGCTGTGGCAGCATTGTTTTTCATGGAGATGGGCTGGTGAGCCGCCTGCCCCGTGCGCCCGCCGAGGCGGTGATCGAGGTCCGCGGGCTGTGCAACCGCTTCGGCAAGCAGAGCGTGCACGAGAACCTCGACCTGGATGTGTACAAGGGTGAAATTCTCGGCGTGGTCGGCGGTTCGGGCAGCGGCAAGTCCGTGCTGCTGCGCAGCATCGTCGGCCTGCGCCAGCCCAGCGAGGGCTCGGTGCGGGTCTTCGGCCAGGACCTGCCGAGCCTGCCGGAACAGCAACGCTCGCTGATCGAACGACGCTTTGGCGTACTGTTCCAGAAGGGCGCACTGTTCACCTCACTGACGGTGACCGAGAACGTTGCCCTGCCGCTGATCGAACATGCGGGGCTGTCACGCAGCGATGCCGAGCACCTGGCGGCAGTGAAGCTGGCCCTGGCCGGGTTGCCGCTGTCGGCGGCCGACAAGTACCCGGCCTCGCTGTCCGGCGGCATGATCAAGCGCGCAGCCCTGGCCCGTGCCCTGGCCCTGGACCCGGACATCCTGTTTCTCGACGAACCCACCGCCGGCCTCGACCCGGTAGGCGCTGCCGCCTTTGACCAACTGATCCTGACCCTGCGTGACGCGCTGGGCCTGAGCGTGTTCCTGGTCACTCACGACCTCGACACCCTCTACACCATCACCGATCGGGTGGCGGTGCTGGCGCAGAAGAAAGTACTGGTGGCGGACGCCATCGATATCGTCGCCGAAACCCCGGATGCGTGGATTCACGAATACTTCCACGGCCCACGCGGCCGCGCCGCCTACCAGGCAGCTACACAGACCAACGAGGGATGACATGGAAACCCGAGCCCATCATGTACTGATCGGCCTATTCACCGTGATCGTGGTGGCCGGCGCCTTGCTGTTCGGCCTGTGGCTGGCCAAGTCCAGCGTCGACAGCGCCTTTCAGGACTACGAGATTGTCTTCAATGAGGCGGTCAGCGGTCTATCCAAGGGCAGCGCTGTTCAATACAGCGGGATCAAGGTCGGTGACGTGGTCAACCTGCGCCTGGACCCCAAGGACCCGCGTCGGGTGTTGGCGCAGATCCGCCTCGGCGGCGAAACCCCGATCAAGGAGGACACCCAGGCCAAGCTGGCCCTGACCGGCATCACCGGCACCTCGATCATCCAGCTCAGTGGCGGCACGCCGCAAAGTCCGGCCCTCAAGGGTAAGGACGGTCGACTGCCAACCATCATTGCCTCTCCGTCGCCCATCGCCCGCCTGCTGAACAACAGCAATGACCTGATGACCGGAGTCAACCTGCTGCTGCACAACGCCAACCGGATGTTCTCCCCGGACAACGTTTCCCGCGTCAGCAGCACCTTGGACAACCTGCAAAAGACCACCGCGAGCATCGCAGAGCAGCGAGACGACCTGCGCCAACTGATGCAGCAGCTGGGCTCCATCAGCAAGCAGACCAGTGCCATGCTGGAACAGACCACCGCGCTGATGCGCAATGCCAACGGCCTGCTCAACGACCAGGGCAAGCAGATGTTTGGCAGTGCCGAGCACGCCATGCGCTCCCTGGAGCAGAGCAGCGCCACCCTCAACAAACTGCTGAACGACAACCAGGACTCACTGAACAATGGCATGCAAGGGCTCAATGGCCTGGCGCCGGCGGTGCGCGAACTGCGCGAGACCATGAGCTCGCTACGGGCCATCACCCGCCGCCTGGAAGCCAACCCCGGCGGTTATCTGCTGGGTAACGAGAAGAACAAGGAGTTCACGCCATGAAGCGTGCCAATCGTCTGTTTGCCCCGCTGGCCCTGAGTGGCGCCCTGGCCTTGACCAGCGCCTGCTCGATCCTGCCCAAGGCCGAGCCGCTGGATATCTATCGACTGCCGGTAGGCCAGAGCAGCACTCCGACCCCGGGCAAAGTGCTGTCGTGGTCATTGCAGCTACTCAAGCCCCAGGCCGGCGATGCCCTGAACAGTGCGCGGATTGCGGTGATTCCCCAGGGCAACCTGATCAGCAACTACAAGGCCTCACGCTGGAGCGATCCGGCCCCGGTGCTGCTGCGCAACCGTCTGCTGGATGGCTTCCAGCGCGATGGCCGGGTGCAGTTGTTGAGCACCGACGACAGCAACCTGCAGACCGACCTGGCCTTGGGCGGAGACTTGCAAGCCTTCCAGACCGAATACCAGGGCAATGCCGCCCAGGTGGTGATACGCCTGGATGCACGCCTGATCCGTGGCAATGACCAGAAAATTCTCGCTAGCCGGCGCTTTGAAGTACGTCAGCCGCTGAGCGAGACCCAGGTGCCAGCGGTGGTGGCGGGGTTCGGCCAAGCCAGCGATACGCTGACCCGCCAGGTAGTGGATTGGGCAGTGGGGCAGGGCAATCTACAGATAAAGCATTGAGGCCCGATTCACCGGCCAGCGGCTCCTCAGTAGGAGCCGGCTGGCCGGCGAGCAGTCCTTCAACTCAACCAAAGAACCAGTAGCAGACGCAAATCGCCGCCACCACGCCAGCAAACTCCGCCAACAAGGCACAGCCCACGGCGTGCCGCACCCGCTGGATGCTCACCGCACCGAAATACACCGCCAATACATAGAAGGTGGTTTCGGTACTGCCCTGGATGGTCGCTGCGACCAAAGCAGGAAAGCTGTCCACGCCCTGGGTCTTCATGGTTTCGATCAGCATCGCCCGCGCCGCGCTGCCGGAGAACGGCTTGACCATGGCAGTGGGCAGGGCATCGACGAAGCGCGTATCCCAGCCGGCCCAGGACACCAGATGCCGAATCCCGTCGAGGCCGAAATCCAGCGCGCCGGAAGCCCGCAGCACGCCAATCGCGCAGAGCATGGCCACCAGGTACGGCAACAGGTTCTTGGCAACGTCAAAGCCCTCTTTGGCGCCCTCGACAAAGGCCTCGTAGACCTTGACCTTACGCAACGCGCCGATCACCAGGAACAGCATGATCAGGCCAAACAGCGTGAGGTTGCCGAGGATCGACGACAGCGACGCCAGAGCGCTGGCCGATAGGGTCGCCAACAGCGCCATGAACGCGCCCAACGCCAGGGCACCGGGAATCAGGTAGGCCAGCACCACCGGGTCCCACAGGCGCAGGCGCTGCATCACCGCCACCGACAGCAGGCCCACCAGGGTTGACGCGCTGGTGGCCAGGAGGATCGGCAGGAACACCAACGTCGGGTCCGCCGCACCTTGCTGGGCGCGGTACATGAAGATGGTCACCGGCAGCAGGGTCAGGGACGAAGCGTTGAGCACCAGAAACAGGATCTGCGCGTTACTGGCGGTGGTGCTACTGGGATTGAGCTCTTGCAGGGCACGCATGGCCTTGAGGCCGATGGGCGTGGCCGCGTTGTCCAGGCCCAGGCCGTTGGCGGCGAAGTTCAGGGTGATCAGCCCCAGTGCCGGGTGCCCGGGCGGCACTTCCGGCATCAGGCGCTTGAACAGCGGGCCCAGCACCTTGGCCAGCCACTCGACGATCCCGGCCTTTTCGGCGATCCGCAGGAAGCCCAGCCACAGGGTCAGGGTGCCGAATAGCAGCACCATGACTTCTACCGACAGCTTGGCCATGGCGAAGATACTTTCCACCATGGCGGCGAAAATCCCGGCGTTGCCCCCCACCAGCCACTGCGCCAGGGCGGAAACGGTCGCAACGATAAAGAAGCCAAGCCACAGGCCATTGAGCATCAGTCATATCCCTCGGAAGATGCGGCGAATGATAGCGGGGCGGGCAGAAACGACAAACCCCGGATTGACCGGGGTTTGTCTGAAGCTCAGCGCCGGCTTGCCGGCTCCTGCGGGATGTCTCAGCCTTTGGTGGCTTCACCCGCCGGCAACTGCTCTTTGCTGCGCCAGTGCGGCAGGGAGTTCCAGTAGCGCTGGCCCTTGGCATCGTCGTACATGCCTTCCCAGCGAGAGATGACCAGGACCGCCAGCGCGTTGCCGATCACGTTCAACGCGGTGCGTGCCATATCCATCACACGGTCGACGCCGGCGATGAACGCCAGGCCTTCCAGGGGAATGCCCACACTGCCCAGGGTAGCCAGCAGCACCACGAAGGATACGCCCGGAACACCGGCGATGCCTTTGGAGGTGACCATCAGGGTCAGCACCAGCAGCAGTTGTTGGCCAATGGACAGATCGATGCCGTACAGCTGGGCGATGAAGATCGCCGCGATGCTCTGGTACAGAGTCGAACCGTCGAGGTTGAAGGAGTAGCCGGTCGGCACCACGAAGCTGCAGATGGCCTTCGGCGCACCGTAGGCTTCCATCTTCTCGATCACACGCGGCAGCACGGTTTCCGAACTGGCGGTGGAGTAGGCGAGCACCAGCTCGTCCTTGAAGATGCGCATCAGCTTGATCACCGAGAAGCCGAACAGGCGGGCAATCAGGCCGAGGACCACGAAGGCGAAGAAGGCGATGGCTGCGTATACCAGGATCACCAGCTTGGCCAATGGCAACAGGGAGGCGAAACCGAAGTTGGCAACGGTCACCGCGATCAGCGCAAACACACCGATAGGCGCGTAGTTCATGATCATGTGGGTGACTTTGAACATGCTTTCCGAGACGCCCTGGAACATCTTCACCAGCGGGTCGCGCAGGTCGGACTGCAGGCTCGACAGGCCCAGGCCGAAGAGCACCGAGAAGAAGATGATCGGCAGCATTTCGCCGCGGGCCATGGCCGCGAAGATGTTCGACGGAATCAGGTTGAGGATGGTCTCGATGAACGCGTGTTCATGTTGCACTTCAGCAGCAGTGGCCTGGTACTTGGAAATATCCACGGTACCCAGGGTGCTCATGTCGATGCCTGCGCCCGGATGGAACAGGTTGGCCAACAGCAGACCGACGACGATGGCGATGGTGGTCACCACTTCGAAGTAGATGATGGTCTTGAGGCCGATGCGGCCGAGCTTCTTGGCGTCACCAACACCGGCGATGCCGACGATCAGCGAGGAGATGACGATCGGGATCACGATCATCTTGATCAAGCGGATAAAGATATCGCCCGCAGGTTGCAGGACGTTGCTGACCCACCAGGCTTTTTCAGCACTGAAATGATTGAGCAGAGCGCCAATCGCAATCCCCAGGACCAGACCGATGAGGATCTGCCAGGCGAGGCTTAATTTTGCCTTCTTCATATCATTACCCTTACTTCAGTTGGACTCGGGCTGATGCGCGAACTGGAACGCTCAATGGCGGAATAGTTTGGGCATCGGCCCCCGTATAAGGTCATCCCGAACGAGCATTTACGGCTCTCTGCGGGCGAAAAAAGGCGCAACTATTCCGATGCAAGGGGAGCACGTCTAATGCCGTAAACGCCTACCCTATGCCGAATCGGCATGAGCTTTTACAAACAAAACGAGCGTCCCAACCGGTTCGAATACGCCATTTCGGCAGGCAGAAATGCCGTGAAACGGCCATTTCAGGCGGCGTCCAGGGTTGTCGGGGGGGTCAGGAAAAGGCCTTAAATAACTCAGAAATGTCCTGAATAAAAAGCCTAAGACCGATCAGGATTTCCTACGAAGTTTCTCGATATACGGTCGCAGAGAAACAAGAAGAAACGTTTGACCGGGGTCAAAGGAAGATTTTCTAAGGGAAAGCCGATGAAGGTGAGCCGATGGCTCTAGTACAGGACTTTGCGTATTCAAGCACGCCGCAAGCTCGTCAAGTCGATGCCGACCTGGAAACCTGCACCGCCGCTCTTTCCTGACCCGCCCTTGGCGGAGGAACTCCCTGTACCCCTACACCCCGATCACCTGCGGATCAGAACGTCCCGGCCGCTTGGTCAGGCACACGCCTTTCTCGGGCAGTGCACAGTCGAAAGCGCCTTGGCGGCACGCTCCACTATCGATTACGCAACAGCGGCAGACTCGAACTCAGTACCAGTTCGGGTCTTTCCTCAACTGCTCCTTGAGCAAGGCCTGCATACCTTCATCGGGCTTGCCGAGGAAACGGTAATTGGCATGGCGGGTGGGCGACTTGTCCACGGGCAGCCCCGCCGGCACGTCCACCAGCATGGCGTAGGCATGCTTCTTGTCGAAACCGAAGGCGACAATCAAACGCTGGTTCTGGCAGCTCTGCGCGGTTTCACACAACGGCCCGACCAGGTATTGGTCGCCGTCTTCTGCAACGGCGTTCATTTGTTGAGCATCACCCGAGAGGTTCATCACCCACTCGGGCAGGCGCTCTTCCTTGTGCACAACCCCCTGCCAGGTTTCACGAAACTGCGGATCCGTACCCAGCAACTCGTTGGCTCGTGCCTGGCCATCATTGGCCGCCGACGCCAGGGCGCTGGCGCCCAGCAGCAGCGTGGCGGCCAATGTCTTGAACAAGAGACTCATGGTCAGCCTCGGCCACGACGGCCAAAGAAGAACGAAGCGATAAACATCACCAGGAACACCACAAAGAGGATCTTGGCGATACCCGTGGCGGTGCCCGCGATACCACCGAAGCCCAGAACGGCAGCGACAATGGCAATGATCAGGAATGTGATTGCCCAGCTCAGCATGATGATTCTCCTTACTCTTCTATTAGTGGTACTGCGTGTGGAGCCAGCCGGGTGCCGCCGATTGCGGGCCCGACCTTGATGCCTAGAACACCCAGCGTTCCTGACGTGGCGCGTCCAGCGCCGGCTGCGCCTGGTCGACGACCATCAGTTGCACAGGAGTGGTATCGGTGAGCTGACTGCTGACCGAGCTGAAATGGGTCTGGGTGAAGTGATGAACCGGCACACGTGGCGCAGGCACCTGGCTGTCTTGCCAGCGTTGGAGCTGTTGCCCGGCGATCAGGGTGACCAACAATGCAAGGCTGGCAAACAGGCCTTGCTGGAGATGCAGTGGTGCAATACGCAATTGGGTAAAACGTTGGCGATTCATCCTGAAGCTCCTCCCACATTGGTGGTGATGTTGTTATGGAAGCCATTACCTGCACTCCTCGATAAGAGGGTTACTGCAGTCTGCATGCCAGCTTTTTAACGAGGATAAAAAATCAATAAAATCAATTAGTTATGATATTTAAACGACGACTGTCAATACGCATCCTGCACGATGCCTCCTGGCTGACCGTGCGAAATGCACGATCCACCAGAACTGCCTTGGACGCTTTTTGATCACAGGGGGAACTTTGCCGATCGGCGAATGGCCTGATACAGATCTACGCAGCCTGTTAACCATTTCAGCCGGAGATATCTAACCTGCATGTCGTGGAATGAATCAGAATCAACCTTGCAACTTGCCCGATCTTTCCGGGACTAAATAAGACCATTCATTAAAGGAGCCCGGGAAATGGAGTCAGCGCCGGAGAATCAAGGCCGCATCCTTCTGGTGGATGACGAATCCGCAATCCTTCGCACCTTCCGCTACTGCCTGGAAGATGAGGGCTATACCGTGGCCACCGCCAACAGCGCGGCCCAGGCGGATGCCCTGCTGCAACGCCAGGTGTTTGACCTGTGCTTCCTCGACCTGCGCCTGGGTGAAGACAACGGCCTCGATGTGCTGGCACAGATGCGCATCCAGGCACCCTGGATGCGGGTGGTGATCGTCACCGCGCACTCCGCCGTGGACACTGCGGTGGACGCGATCCAGGCCGGCGCCGCCGACTACCTGGTCAAGCCTTGCAGCCCCGACCAACTGCGTCTGGCCACTGCCAAGCAACTGGAAGTTCGCCAGCTTTCGGCGCGCCTGGAAGCCCTGGAGGGCGAAGTACGCAAACCCAAGGATGGCCTGGACTCCCACAGCCCGGCCATGAAGGTGGTACTGGAAACCGCGCGCCAGGTCGCCGCCACCGACGCCAATATCCTGATCCTCGGCGAATCCGGGACCGGTAAGGGCGAACTGGCCCAGGCCATCCACGGCTGGAGCAAACGGGCGAAAAAGTCCTGTGTAACCATCAACTGCCCGTCATTGACTGCTGAACTGATGGAAAGCGAACTCTTCGGCCACAGCCGCGGCGCCTTCACCGGGGCCAGCGAAAGTACCCTGGGCCGGGTCAACCAAGCCGATGGCGGCACCCTGTTCCTCGATGAGATCGGCGACTTCCCGCTGACCCTGCAACCCAAGCTGCTACGTTTTATCCAGGACAAGGAATATGAGCGCGTCGGCGACCCGGTAACCCGCCGCGCCGATGTGCGCATCCTCGCCGCCACCAACCTCAACCTCGAGGACATGGTGCGCGAAGGGCGTTTTCGCGAAGACCTGCTGTACCGCCTGAACGTGATCACCCTGCACCTGCCCCCCCTGCGCGAGCGCAGCGAAGACATCCTGACCCTGGCCGACCGCTTCCTCGCACGCTTCGTCAAAGAGTATTCGCGGCCGGCGCGCGGCTTCAGCGACGAGGCCCGAGAGGCCCTGCTGAACTACCGCTGGCCGGGCAACATCCGCGAACTGCGCAACGTGGTGGAGCGGGCGAGCATCATCTGCCCTCAGGAGCGGGTGGAAATCAGCCATCTGGGCATGGCCGAGCAGCCCACCAACAACGCCCCGCGGATCGGCGCCGCATTGAGCCTCGACGAGTTGGAAAAGGCTCATATCGGTGCCGTCCTGGCCACCAGCGACACCCTGGATCAAGCGGCCAAGACCCTGGGCATCGATGCTTCGACGCTGTACCGCAAGCGTAAACAGTACAACCTGTGAGCGACACCTTATGAAGTTGGCGATGAAACTGCGGACCCGGCTGTTTCTCAGCATTTCGGCCCTGATCACCGTAGCCTTGCTGGGGCTGGTGCTCGGGCTGGTCAGCGTGATGCAGATGGCCAACACCCAGGAATCGCTAATCCGCAACAACTTCATCACCCTGGACCTGGGGCTCAAGCTGCGCCAGACCCTGGGTGACCAGCTGATCCTCATGCTCAGCAACAAGCCCGATCCCACAACCCTGGAAGCCTCCAGGCAGCACTACCTGGAATTGCTCGACCAAGGCATAGCCCACGAACAGCAGAACCAGGGGCCAAGCGGCTTCCAACAGGCCCGCGACGACTACCTGAGTTTCTTTCAGGCCTTTGAACGCAACAGCTCAGCCTCTGGGCTGAGTCAGAACAACGAGTTGACCGAACGCTTCAATACCTTGCGCGGTGGGCTCATCAACGAACACAAGCGCGCCCTGGACAACATCAGCCAAGTGGAACGCCAAGCCCACGACCGGGCACTGCTGGTGGCCAGCCTGCTGGGCATTGTCGGCCTCGCGGTACTGATCATCGGCTTCATCACCGCCCACGCCATCGCCCGGCGCTTTGGTGGCCCGATCGAAGCTCTGGCCAAGGCGGCAGACAAGATCGGCCAAGGTAATTTCGACGTTACCCTGCCGATCTCGGCGGCGGCAGAGATGAACCTGCTGACCCGGCGTTTCGGCATCATGGCCGAAGCCTTGCGCCAGCATCAGGCAACCAACGTCGATGAACTGCTGGCCGGCCAGCAACGCTTGCAGGCGGTGCTCGACAGCATCGACGACGGCTTGCTGATGATCGACCGCCAAGGCTGCCTGGAACACCTCAACCCGGTGGCTCAGCGCCAACTGGGCTGGGACCAGGAACGCCTCGGCCAGGGCCTGGGCAGCGCTCTGCAGCGCCCGGAGCTGGATGAGCAACTGCAGTTGGTGCTGCGCGGCGGCAGCCTGGAACGGGCTCCGGATGACCTGGACATCGAGGTCGACGGCGAATCGCGCCTGCTGACCTACAGCCTGACCCCGGTGAGTCATACCCAGGGGCATATTCTCGGCGCCGTTATGGTGCTCCACGATGTCACCGAGCAACGGGCGTTCGAACGGGTGCGCAGTGAGTTCGTGCTGCGTGCTTCCCATGAACTGCGGACCCCGGTCACCGGCATGCACATGGCTTTCGGCCTGCTCCAGGAGCGCCTGCACTTTGCCGAGGAGTCTCGGGAAACCGACCTGCTCAATACGGTCAACGAAGAAATGCAGCGCTTGATGCAACTGATCAACGATCTGCTGAATTTTTCCCGCTACCAGAATGGCCTGCAGAAACTCACCCTGTCGCCCTGCTCCCTGGAAGAGCTGCTGGAGCAGGCCCAGGAGCGCTTCGTCGAACAGGCGCAACGACGAGAGATCAGTCTAATGCTGGAGATCCAGGCGCCGCTGCCACGACTGCAGGCCGACCAGCCGCAGTTGGAGCGAGTCATGGACAACCTGATCGACAACGCGCTGCGCCATACCGCCAGCGGCGGCCAGATCCGCCTGCAGGCCCGGCGCCATGGCGAACGCGTGATTGTCAGTGTCGAGGACAATGGCGAAGGCATCGCCTATGGCCAGCAGGGGCGGATCTTCGAGCCCTTTGTCCAAGTGGGGCGCAAGAAGGGCGGTGCCGGGCTCGGGCTGGCCCTATGCAAGGAAATCGTCCAGCTCCATGGTGGGCGCATGGGTGTGTACTCACGACCGGGGCAGGGCACCCAGTTCTACCTGGCTCTGCCGCTGTAGGAGATCACGCTTCATCGTCCAGCCGCCTGGCCACCAGGCGTCGCCCACGGGTGATCAACTCGGTGAACTGCAATGCGCTCAGGGCATGGGCGAACAACCAGCCCTGGCCAAAGCTCACCCCCTCGCTGCTTAGCAACAGCGCCTGGTCTTCAAACTCGATGCCTTCGGCAATCACCTTGAGCTTCAGCGCGTGAGCCATGCGAATGATGTGCGGCGCCACGCCACTGCTGGCGGCGTCATGCCCCAGGGCGTCGATAAAGGCTTTGTCGATCTTCAGGCAATCCACCGGCAGGCTTTGCAGGTAGGCCAAGCTGCAATAGCCGGTACCGAAGTCATCGATCAGCACCTGATGCCCCACGTCTCGCAAAGCCTGCAGGTTGTTGCGGGCCACCACCACATCGATCAGGCCACGCTCGGTCACCTCGAAGGCAATCTGCCGCGCCGCCACCTGGTGCAGCGCCAGCAGCCGCGCCATCACCAGCCCGATTCGCGGCACCATCACGTCGCAGGCCGCCAGGTTGACCGAGATGTACAACTGCGGATTGGCCCGCAGCACATGCCCCAGTTGCTCCAGCAGGCGCTGCAGGACGAAGTCGGTGATCTGGCGGATCTGCCCGGTGTTCTCCGCCAGGGGGATGAACAGATCGGGGCTGGTCAGCGTGCCATCCGGGCGACGCCAGCGCAGCAGTGCCTCGGCACCTACGCAGAGCCGGCTGTTGAGGTCGAAGATCGGCTGGTACAGCACCTGCAACTCACCGCGACGCAATGCCCCCTGCAACTCCGCCCCCAGGGATTGGCGCTGCCGGACCAGTTGGTACACCAAGCCGCCAATGAACAGGGCCAGCAACAGGCTGATCGGCAACAGCCACCACCAGCCATCGAGCATCTCAGCCTGCAGGCTGGCCCGAGGGATGATCAACACCAGTTGATACTCGGGATTGCGGGTCGGCATGCGATAGATCAGCAGGTCCTGGGTGACCTGCAATGGCCCATCGTGACTGGCCCGCCAGGGTTCCACGGGAGGCCAGGCCCGGGCTGGGCCCAGTACCGGAATCGCTCGGCTGCCATGATCGACCACCACCATCAGGCTGCCACCCACCGGCAGGTCGACGACGTCGGTCAAATGCCCACGCGAAGTGGCCACGCGAAAGTTGCCCCGCCCCAGCATCAGGGCAGCAAGGTTCTCGTTGGGTTGGGTCGAGGTATTCAACCAGTAGCTGTAGGTTGGCCCACGGATATCCGGCGACCTGACCGACGGCAAGAGGTTCTGCCGTGGCCAGTTCGAACAGCTCTGAGTGGCATCCATGTAGGCCGCTTCATAAATGAAGCGATAGCTGTAGCTGACCTGCTGCAGCGCCGCGACCATATCGACGCTGCATTCGCGCAACGGCTGGGCCTCCAGCACGTCCAAGCCTTCACGCAGTTGCCCGAACAGTTGCTCCAGGCGCTCCAGGAAGCGCTGCCCCTGGGCGTTCATCTGCTCACTTTCCCGTTGTTGGACCTGATGCATGGCCACACCCATGCTGCCCAACACCAGCACTGCCGCACTCAGCGCAGCCGCCAACGTCGCCAGCAACCAGGGGCGATAGAACCAGGTACGCATGGGCTCGCGAGCGGCCGGCATCATGAGAGATCCCAAGGATTACCAATGAGTTATAGCAACTGATTGGGTAATCGGCGCGGACCGTCCGGCGGCGTCATTATTTTGTCTGGTTGAGCACCTTCAGCAGCGCTGCGCTTTCTGCGTCCGGTGTTCCGTCAAAGCGGGTCGGGCGGTAGTGCATCTGGAAGGCCGCCAAGACGTGCCGGGTCTGCGCATCCAGCTCGCCGGTCTGCGGGGTGGCATAACCCAACAGGGCCAGTTGCTGCTGAAACCAACTGATGCTCGGCAGGCTCGCGGCGAATGCCGCCTGCTGGCGCGTTACCGCCTGGGCATCGGGCCACAAGCCAAGTCCGGCGTCGGCCAGGCGCTTCCAGGGAAACAATGGACCCGGGTCGAGTTTGCGCAACGGGGCAATGTCGCTGTGGCCAATGATGTGGCGCGGCGAGATGTTGTTGCGCTTGCTGATGTCCTTGAGCAACACGATCAGGTTCTGGATCTGCGCTTCGCTGTAGGGGTACCAGAGCCGTCCGCTGGGACTGTCACGGAACCCCGGGTTGACGATTTCGATACCGATGGAGCTGGAATTGAGCCAGGTACGGCCTTGCCACTGACTCTCACCGGCGTGCCAGGCACGGTACTGCTCGTCCACCAGTTTGTAGATGGTGGCGGCTTTGTCGTCGCCAATCAGGTAATGACTGCTGACCTGGCCGTGGGTCAGCAGGGCCAGGGAGCGCTCCAGGGACGCCGAAGTGTAGTGGACGATGATGAACTGGGCACGCTGATCGTAGTTGACCGACGGATGGCTGGTGTCGATCCGCGGGCCACTGGCACAGCCGGCAATGATCAGCAGGGAAAGAGCGAGAGCAAAAATTTTCATGGCAAAAGGCAGTACGCTGAAGACGATAATGCAACAGTGTAACGTACTGCTCCGGCCATCATGGGCAAAACAATGGCTTCAGACAGGAAGCGGCAAGCCTTCAGCCTGCCTCTACCCGATTGCGCCCCGCATCCTTGGCTCGGTACAGCGCCTGATCAGCTCTTTTAATCACCAGATCGCTGCGATCACCGGTCTTGAACGCACTCAGGCCGATGGACACGGTAATGGTCACAGGCTCGCCCTTGAAGTGAAACGGACAGGCCTCGATCGCCGCGCGCAGCGCTTCCACTATCCGCGCGCCCACCGGCCAAGGCGTGTTGGGCATCAGCAGGACAAACTCCTCACCACCGAACCGCGCGATGAAGTCGCTGCCGCGCAGGCGCTTGCGCAGCACGTTGGCGATGATCTTCAGCACCTTGTCGCCTGCCAGATGGCCGTAGTTGTCGTTGATCCGCTTGAAATGATCGAGGTCGAGCATGGCCAGCAACAAGCTATTGCCGTGTTGTTGCCACTCTCCGACCTCATGCTCCAGGCGCTCGGTCCAGGCGGCACGGTTGGGCAGCCCAGTCAGCGGATCGATCAGGGCCTTCTGCCGTTGCTCCTCCAGATGCTCGCGGTAGCCCTGGGCTTCCTGCTCCATGCTCGACACCCTTTCCGCCAGGCTTTGCAGGCGGGCAGCCACTTCTTTCTCACGTTCGTCGCGCTGCTTCTGGTGCTGATCCATGGTGCCCAGCAAGCCTTCCAGATGACTTTCCAACACCTGCTTGAGGTCATCCAGGTCCGCCGCTTCCTGCACACTGCTCTGCAGGCCGTCGACCTGCTCGCGGATCTGCGTGTCCATCGCTCGCGCAGCCGAGTTGCTATCTGCATGCCCCTCGCTTGCCGCCTGCAGATTGCTCTGGAAGGCTTCCAGTCGCTCGTTGAGTTGCTTGAGGTAGTCCTCGAACTCATGCTGGCCCGAATCGGTGATTGCCAGCATCAGCACCGCCAGATCATCGAGGATCGGCAGCAACTCATACCAGTTCAGCCCGTGCTGCAGACGGTCGCGCATGGCCTCGGCCTGGGGCCGGTGGCGCTCGGGCAGGCTCAGGTCGTCAAGCAGCCCCAGCAAGGTGTGTTCAATGTGTTTGGCCACCGAACTGTAGGAAGGCTCGGGAGAGTCAGGCAACGCATAGAGCACATCGTGCTCCGGCTGCTCCGGATCGATAGCCGCCAGGGCCTCGGCCATGACCGGCGGTAAAGGCAGGCTGTCGAGCAACACCGCAGAGGAGCTCGCCGGAGCGGGCAGTAACTCGTCGGGGTTGAGCGGTATCGAATCGGTCGGGGCCTCGGCTACAGGTACCGGCACCGCCTCAGCGAGCATGGCTGCTGGCACCTCAGGGGCAGGGGCCTGTGGCTCGAGCTGAACAGGCGCTGGGGCCGCAACTTCAGTCTCGACCCGCAGCACAGGCTCAGACGCTTTTTCCTGGGCCAGTACGGGGGGCACAAACGCTACTACCGGGGCTGGAGGAGGCGAGATGGCAGCCTCGGGCTCGACCGCTGCGGGCGTCGCGGAGATGGGCTCCGGTGCTCGCTCCACTTCTCGGGGTGCCGGTATGACGGGCGCGGCCTGGGCAGTCTCGGCGACTTCAGGCAAGACGGTGGTCGGCGTTTGATAGTGCTCGCGAATCGCCTCCTCCGCGCCCGAGGCTTCTTCAGGCTGCGGACCAGGCGCCACTGCGGGCGCAGGAGTGGGCAGGAGTGCCGGAATCTCTTGCACCTCGGCTTGAGCTGTTGCATCGCCGGCTTCGCGAGTACCGAACAGGCGCTGCAACAAACTCGGTCGTTCTGGCTCGGCAGGGGTTTCCAGCTGGCTCAGGACCTTGCCCTGCAAATTGCTCAGCTCCCCCAGCAACAAGGGGATCTCCCGCGCCTGACCGACCCGGCTGTCCAACTGCTTGGCGAAGGCCTTCAGCGGGCGGCTGACTTCCCGGGGCAAAGGCAGCGATTGCAGTTGGCTGACCAGCGCCGTCAAGGCGCTGCTCATCTGATCGATCCGGGTTTCCCGCCGCTGCTCAGACTCCAGCACGGCTTTTTCCAGACGTGGCAGAAGGGCTGCCAGCCCAGCATCCATATCGTCGGTACGCACCACCTCGCGCATTTCCTTCATGCACTGGTCGACCGCGCGGTCGGTGCCCTCCGCCGCCAGGGTGCTACGCACCAGGCCACGGCGCAGCAAGTCGAGGCGAGCCGCCCAACGGCGTTCAAGCTTTTCCTGCTGTTCGATACTTTTAAGGTATTTCTCTTTCCAGCGCTGGGCGTCGTCGCTCATTCATCGGTTCCGCGAGGGGCAGGACTCAACGCGGGCAATGCATCAGCCGTGAGCGAACCCGGCAGACGAATCTCTACCGCGACCGGCAGGTGATCGGATATGGGTTGGGCCAGGACTTCGACGCGCTCCAGGGTCAGGCTGGGGCTGAGCAGAATATGGTCCAGGCAGCGTTGCGGACGCCAGCTGGGGAAGGTCGCCTGCAGTTGCGGCGCCAACAGGCTGAGATCACGTAAAGGGGAGTGCTCCAGAAGATCGCTGGCGTGGGTATTCATGTCCCCCATCAGCACCTGATGCTTGTAGCCACCGATCAACTCGCGGATGTACGCCAGTTGCCGGGTTCGAGTCCGGGCACCAAGCGCCAGGTGCATCATCACCACCACCAGCGCCTCAGGCCCTTCGCCGAAACGCACCAGGATTGCACCACGCCCCTTGGGGCCGGGCAGTGGGTGGTCTTCGATAGCCCAGGGACGCAAGCGACTGAGCACGCCATTGCTGTGCTGCGCCAGGCGCCCTAAGTTGCGATTGAGCTGTTGGTACCAGTAGGGAAAGGCGCCCAGCTGGGCCAGGTGTTCCACCTGATTGATGTAGCCAGAGCGCAGGCTGCCGCCATCGGCTTCCTGCAGGGCCACCAGGTCAAAGTCACCCAGCAGGTTACCGATCTTCTGCAGGTTGTCCGCACGCCCGTTATGGGGCAGCAAGTGCTGCCAGCCACGGGTCAGGTAATGGCGATAACGTTCGGTACTGATACCGACCTGGATATTGAAACTGAGCAAGCGCAGACGACTGTCCGCCGGCAGGCCGGTCGACGCTAAATGGTGCTCGTTGACCTGCGGATCATGCAGGCCAACGATGCGTTCCGAACCCCAGCGCGGCATGACAGGCGGCGCTTACTTGGCCGCGCGCTCTTTGGCGATCAGCTGTTCGGCCACGCTCAGCGCGCCTTCAGGACCACCGGCGGTGCCCAAGTCGAAACGGTACTTACCATTGACCACCATGGTCGGTACGCCAGTGATCTGATAAGCCTGGGCTTTCTTCTTGGCATCCTCGACCTTGCCTTTGACGGCGAAGGAGTTGTAGGTGCTCAGGAACTTGTCCTTGTCGACGCCTTCGGCTGCCAGGAACTCAGCCATCTCTTCTGGAGTGGCGAGCTTCTTGCCGTTGTGGATAGCTTCGAATACCGCTTTGTGAACCTTGTTCTCGACGCCCATGGCTTCCAGGGTGATGAACAGCTGGCCGTGGATATTCCAGATGCCGCCGAACATCGCCGGGATGCGCACGAAGTTGACATCGGCAGGGAGCTTTTCAGCCCAGGGATTGATGGTCGGCTCGAAGGCATAGCAGTGTGGGCAGCCGTACCAGAACAACTCAACCACTTCGATCTTGCCTGGCACCGCAACCGGAACGGCGCTGCTCAACTCGACATATTGTTTACCGGCTTCAAGCGGTTCGGCGGCTTGAGCGGTCACACCAAACAAGCTGGCGGTGACGAGAGCGGCGCTGAGAATCAGATTACGCATGCTTTACTCCTGGACAATTTTGGCGCCTCGCGCGGCCTGGATTAAGACAGGTCATGGCGGGCTTGAGTTCGCTAGTGTAGCGGCAGACGCCATAAAAAAGGGCGGCCTGAGCCACCCTTTATGCTTGCACCGTCAGATTAATCGATCATTAACATTGCCGTGGCTTCGCATCCTCGGCAAGCCCGATCGAAACAGCCTTAGTGCAGGCCCTGAATATAGCTGGACACCGCTTCGATGTCTTTGTTGCTCAGCTTGCCGGCAATGGTGCGCATGACCAGGGTGTCGCCGTCGTTGGTACGGTTGCCTTCGCGGAAGTCAGTCAACTGCTTGGCCACGTATTGTGCGTGCTGGCCACTCAGGTGAGGGAAACCGGCCGCTGCGTTACCCGCGCCGTTTGGCGAGTGGCAACCGATGCAGGCAGGCATGCCCTGATCCAGTTTGCCGCCACGGAAGAGCTCTTCACCACGGGCCACGACTTTCGGATCAGCCGCGCCAACGCTGCCTTTCTGGCTAGCGAAGTAGGCGGAGATATCAGCCATATCCTGATCACTCAGGTTGGTCAGCAGACCGGTCATTTCCAGTACTTGGCGTTTACCCGACTTGATATCGTGCAACTGCTTCTCCAGGTACTTTTCCCCCTGACCCGCCAGCTTTGGAAAGTTTGGCGCCATGCTGTTCCCATCAGGACCGTGGCAAGCGCCACATACTGCGGCTTTCGCCTGACCGGCAGCAGCGTCGCCTGCGGCATGGGCGACACCTGTAATGCCCAAGGTCAACAGCAGACTCACGAGTAATTTGTTCATCAGCTAATCCAACTACGGCTAAGGGTTAAGAGTTATGGGCCGGGATCACTCGCTCATCCAATGGATGATGGCTTGGTAATCCTCGGCACTGCAGTCCATGCACAAACCACGCGGCGGCATCGCCTTGAAACCCTGGGTCACGTGTTGTACCAGCGTCTCCATACCTTGCGCCAACCTCGGCGCCCAAGCTTCCTGGTCGCCCTTGCGGGGCGCCGTGGGTAGTTGGCCGGAATGACAAGCCTCACAAACACGGTTGTACACAGCTTCCGGATCCTGTGTAGCCTGAGCGCTGTAAAGCGGCATCAAGACACCGGCAGCTAGCAGCCATTTCGTCATAAAACGACCTTTTCAGGGTTGAGAGCGTGCTGCGTTCTACTGCGCATTCAAGGTTTATCGCTCTCGTGAACTTCATCCTACGCTGGGACAAAGCGCACACAAAATCTGCGGCATTATATACTGGCGTTACTGAAACGGAAACGACACCGCTTGCCGCGCCCACTCTCGGCATCGCCCTTACCGGATATCCCATGCAACTCAAGAACCCCATCCTCGGCCTGTGCCAACAGTCTACGTTCATGCTCAGCGCCGCCAAAGTCGATCAATGCCCTGACGATGACGGCTTTGAAGTGGCTTTTGCCGGGCGTTCCAACGCCGGTAAATCCAGCGCCCTGAACACCCTGACCCACGCCAGCCTGGCGCGCACCTCGAAAACCCCGGGGCGTACGCAGTTGTTGAACTTCTTCAAGCTAGACGACGAACGCCGTCTGGTCGACCTCCCGGGCTACGGTTACGCCAAAGTACCGATCCCGTTGAAGCAGCACTGGCAGCGCCACCTGGAAGCCTACCTGGGCAGCCGCGAGAGCCTCAAAGGCTTGATTCTGATGATGGATATCCGTCATCCAATGACTGACTTCGACCTGCTGATGCTGGACTGGGCAGTGGCCAGCGGCATGCCGATGCACATCCTGCTGACCAAGGCCGACAAGCTGACCTACGGCGCAGCCAAGAACACCCTGCTCAAGGTCCAGTCGCAAATCCGCAAGGGCTGGGGCGAAACCATCACCATCCAACTGTTCTCGGCCCCCAAGCGCATGGGCCTGGAAGAGGCCTACACCGTGTTAGCGGACTGGATGGAACTGGCCGACAAAGGCGCCGAAGCCGAGGCCTGAAAGACGTAGGGAGAATTGTCTGGGGGATGATCAGGCAAGGCAAAAACGCGGTGCGAAAGCGGAGTTTACTGGCTGTAAATGAGCATTTCGCGCCGCGCTTTTAACGCAGCATGGTCATTTCCCAGGCAATTTTCAGGCAAAAAAAACCCCGGACTTCGTATGGGGAGGGGAAGTTCGGGGTTTAAGTTCTAGACCGCTAGGGCGGGGTCCAGATATCTGCCAACACTTAACACAACATAGGAGCATCGAAGGGCTTCACCACCCATTCAGTAACTCTGAGTGGAGCTTCACCGATTTAGTTCCAACGGGTTGCAAAAACTATTGGTAATAATCGGTGAAATTTTCCGTGCTAATAGCTCTTCGCCAGTTCTTGGCGCGACACTATGCCGCGGAAAAAACCGCTGGAAAGTGCCCTTAGTGGGCCTCATCCCAGTTGTTTCCCACCCCGACTTCGACCAGTAGAGGCACATCCAGGGTCGCGGCAGCGCTCATGTGACCGCGAACTTCCTCGCGAACCTGATCCACCAGATCCTCACGCACTTCCAGCACCAGTTCGTCGTGCACTTGAAGAATGACCCTGGCGTCCAGCCCCGAAGACTCCAGCCAGTTATCTACCGCCACCATGGCTTTCTTGATGATGTCTGCCGCCGTGCCCTGCATGGGCGCGTTGATCGCGGTACGCTCGGCGCCAGCACGCTCCTGTGGCTTGTTGGAGTTGATCTCCGGCAGGTACAGCCGACGACCGAAGATAGTCTCCACGTATCCCTGGTCCGCCGCTTGGGCGCGGGTGCGGTCCATATACTCGCGAACCCCCGGATAGCGGGCAAAATAAGTATCGATGTAGGCCTTGGCCTGCTTGGTATCGACACCGATATCCTTGCCCAGCTTCTGCGCGCCCATGCCGTAGATCAGGCCGAAGTTGATGGCCTTGGCACTGCGCCGCTGATCGGAAGTGACATCCTTGAGTTCGACCTTGAATACCTCGGCCGCAGTAGCGGTGTGCACGTCCAGATTGTTGCGGAAGGCATTCAGCAGGCCTTCATCCCGGGACAGGTGCGCCATGATCCGCAGCTCAATCTGCGAATAGTCCGCTGCCAGCAGCTTGTAGCCGGCCGGGGCGATAAAGGCCTGGCGAATACGCCGGCCCTCAGCAGTGCGCACCGGAATGTTCTGCAGGTTCGGATCACTGGAAGACAGACGCCCAGTGGACGCCACCGCCTGGTGATAGGACGTGTGGATCCGCCCGGTGCGCGGGTTGATCTGTTCCGGCAGGCGATCGGTGTAGGTGCTTTTCAGCTTGCTCATGGAGCGGTACTGCATCAGCACCCGAGGCAGCGGATAGTCGTCCTCCGCCAGCCTTGCCAGCACCTCCTCGGCGGTGGAAGGCTGCCCCTTGGCGGTCTTCTTCAGCACCGGCAGGCCGAGCTTGTCATAGAGAATCGAGCCCAGTTGCTTGGGCGAACCCAGATTGAATTCCTCACCGGCGATCTCGAAGGCTTCGCGCTCCAGGGCAACCATCTTGTCCCCCAGCTCGATGCTCTGTACCCCCAGCAACTTGTCATCCACCAAGGCACCCTGGCGCTCAATGCGTGCCAGAACCGGCACCAGCGGCATCTCGATATCGGTCAGCACGCTGGCCAGGCTCGGAATGGCGGTGAGTTTCTCGAACAAGGCTTGGTGTAGACGCAAGGTCACGTCGGCATCTTCGGCGGCGTAAGGTCCCGCCTGATCCAGGGGAATCTGATCGAAGGTCAGCTGCTTGGCGCCCTTGCCGGCGATGTCCTGGAAACTCACGGTGCTGTGGTCCAGGTACTTCTGCGCCAGGCTGTCCATGTCATGACGGGTGGCGGTGGAGTTGAGCACGTAGGATTCAAGCATGGTGTCGAAAGCCACACCGCGTACGGTAATGCCGTTCGCCTGATCGCCCCCGATGGCGCAGTTGGCCAGGATGTTCATGTCAAACTTGGCGTGCTGGCCGACCTTGAGCAGCTTCGGGTCCTCCAGCAACGGCTTCAACGCCAGCAATACGGTATCGCGGTCCAGCTGCTCCGGCACGCCCATATAGGAGTGAGTCAGCGGGATGTAGGCCGCTTCGCCGGCCTTGACCGAGAAGGACAGGCCCACCAGTTGCGCCTGCTGTGCGTCGATACCGGTGGTTTCGGTATCGAAGGCAATCAGCTTGGCGTTCTTCAGCCGATCCAGCCAGACCGTGAAACGTTCCTGATCGAGGATGGTTTCGTACTGCAGTTCAAGCGGTGCCTGCTCGACCGCTGCTGGCTGCTCTGCCAGCTCTTCCGGCACCGCAGCTGCACTGAGTTCGACGCGCTTGGCATCGCGCTGCAAGTCGTCGAGCCAACTCTTGAACTCCAGCAGGCTGTAGAGCTCAGCCAGCTTCTCGCGATCCGGCTCGCGCAAGTGCAGATCGTCCAGCCCCACATCCAGCGCCACATCCACCTTGATGGTTGCCAACTGATAGGAGAGGAAGGCCATTTCCTTGTGTTCTTCGAGCTTGGCCGGCAGGGTCTTGGCACCACGAATCGGCAAGGTCGGCACTATATCGAGCTGCTCGTACAGGTCTTTCAGGCCGCCATTGACCCCCACCAGCAAGCCGGAAGCGGTCTTCGGACCAATGCCCGGAACCCCCGGGATGTTGTCGGAAGAGTCGCCCATCAATGCCAGGTAATCGATGATCTGCTCGGGAGCGACGCCGAATTTCTCCTTCACGCCCTCCACGTCCATGCTGCTACCGGTCATGGTGTTGACCAAGGTAATGTGCCCATCCACCAGCTGTGCCATGTCCTTGTCGCCGGTAGAAATCACCACCGGACGATCCGCCGCCGCGCTGCTGCGGGCCAGAGTGCCGATCACGTCATCAGCCTCGACCCCTTCAACGCATAGCAACGGGAAACCCAGGGCGATCACGCTGGCATGCAAGGGCTCGATCTGCACCCGCATATCGTCGGGCATGCTCGGGCGGTTGGCCTTGTATTCGGCATACATGTCATCGCGGAAGGTCCCGCCCTTGGCGTCGAAGACCACGGCGAACGGACTGTTCGGGTACTGCCTGCGCAGACTCTTGAGCATGTTCAGCACGCCCTTGACCGCACCGGTAGGCAGGCCTTTGGAGGTGGTCAGCGGTGGCAACGCGTGAAACGCGCGGTACAGATATGAAGAACCGTCCACCAGGACGAGGGGGGCTTGGCTCATGAGCAGGATCAACCTTTTCGGCGGGTCCGGCGCTAGAATAGCGGGACCGTTGACGACAAAGGGACAAGGTTATCATGCGCACACTAAATCGCTTGCTGCTGGCCGGCTTGATTGCAATCGCTCCAATGGCCGTGATCGCCGCAGAAGATGCGCCGTCAGCAGACCCGGAAGTGACCATTCGCACGGAAGGCGACAAGACCATCCAGGAATACCGGCAAAATGGCTTTTTGTATGCCATCAAGATCACGCCAAAAGGTGGCAAACCTTATTTCCTGGTGCGCGCTGATGGCTCCGACGGCAACTTCATCCGTTCGGATCAGCCGGATATGCTGATCCCTTCGTGGAAAATCTTTGAGTGGTAAACCACTCCGACTTCAACTCAATGGCGCTGGCTTGATAGCGGCGCCCGTACTGGCAGTTTTTAATCATGTCTGTGTTCACCCCCCTGGCTCGGCCCGAGCTGGAAACCTTTCTCGCCCCCTATGGGCTCGGCCGCCTGCTTGACTTCCAGGGGATCGCCGCTGGTAGCGAAAACACCAATTTCTTCATCAGCCTGGAACAGGGCGAGTTCGTCCTGACCCTGGTGGAGCGCGGCCCGGTCCAGGAAATGCCGTTCTTCATCGAACTGCTGGACGTGCTGCACCAGGCCAATCTGCCGGTGCCCTACGCATTGCGCACCACCGACGGCATCGCCCTGCGGGAATTGGCGGGCAAGCCGGCGCTGCTGCAACCGCGCCTGGCGGGCAAACACATCAAGCAAGCCAACGCCCAGCATTGCATCCAGGTTGGTGAGCTGCTCGGCCATCTGCACGTAGCCACCAAGGACAACATGATCAAGCGTAAGACTGATCGTGGCCTGGACTGGATGCAGCAAGAGGGCACGCAACTGTTGCCTCACCTGGATGCAACGGCACAAGACCTGCTGCAACGGGCGCTGGAGGAGATTTCCGAGAAAAAGACCAGGATCCTCGCCCTGCCCCGGGCCAACATCCATGCCGATCTGTTCCGTGACAACGCCATGTTCGAAGGCACCCATCTGACCGGCCTGATCGACTTCTACAACGCCTGCTCAGGGCCGATGCTCTACGACGTAGCCATTGCCCTGAACGACTGGTGTTCCGATGCCGAGGGCGTCATCGACGGGCAGCGAGCCCGGGCCTTGCTGGGTGCCTATGCGGCGCTGCGGCCCTTCACTGCCGCGGAGGCCGAACTCTGGCCGACAATGCTGCGAGTAGCCTGCGTACGGTTCTGGTTGTCACGGCTGATTGCCGCCGAGAGCTTCGCTGGGCAGGACGTACTGATTCATGACCCGATGGAGTTCCAGCGGCACCTGGCGCAGCGGCAACAGGTCAACCTGCCATTGCCATTCGCCCTCTGAAACGCTTCGCGGGCAAGCCCGCTCCTACGTCTACAACCCTGTAGGAGCGGGATTGCCCGCGAAAGCATCCCGCCACAATCCCCGCTTACAACTGCTCCAGGCAGCCCGCCAGGTCATTCCCGAGCTTCTCCAGTACCTGCTCGTACCCCTGCGCGGTAGCCGGTGTGTAGCCACCCAAGGCATCCAGCTCCGCCAACGTCACCGGCAGCCCAGCTACCAATGTCTCCGCCAGTCGCGGACGCAAAGGCGGCTCACTGAACACGCAGGTCTTGCCCACCTGTTGCAACCGTGCACGCATCGCCGCGACGTGCTGCGCTCCCGGCTGCACTTCTGCGGCAACGCTGAACACTCCGGTGTGCTTGAGGCCATAAGCGTCCTCGAAGTAGTCGAACGCTTCGTGGAACACAAAATAGGGTTTGCCGACGACTCCCGCCAGGCGCGCTTTCAAGCGGGTATCCAGAGCATCCAGACGTTCATTGAAAGCTTTCAGGTTGCTCTGATAGCGAGCGGCGTTGGCCGGTTCTGCCGCGCTCAGGTCAGCGGCGATGCGAGCGGCAATCACCCGAGCATTGACCGGCGACAGCCACAGATGCGCATCCAGGGTACCGGGACGATGATCATGGTCATGTTCGTCGGCATCTTCGGCGTGGGAGTGGCTATCTTCGGCAAAATGACGAAGCTTCATTCCGGGCAGATCCTGCACCGCCACCGATGGCAGACTGCGGCCTTTCAAAACCCGCGGCAAGAAACCCTCCATGTCCGGTCCGACCCAGTACAGCAAGTCCACGGTCTGCACCTTGCGTACGTCGGAAGGGCGCAGCGCGTAGTTGTGTGGCGAAGCCCCCGGCGGCAATAGCACCTCGGGAACCGCCACGCCGTCTTGCACCGCCGCGGCGATCAACTGCAAGGGCTTGATGCTGGTGAGTACCCGAACTTCGGCCTGGGCTGAGCCGATCGCAAACAAACTGAAGGTAAAAGCAACAAAAAGGCGAAAAAGTCTGGGCACGATGGACACTCGAAGAGGCAAGAACAGGTAACATAATAACGTCTCTCACAAACCTCGTCGCCGCTCATGCCCAAAACACCGCTTGCCAGCCGTCCACACGACCACTCTCACTGCGTGCACAGCGCACTGTCTGAGGCCGACGCCCTGTGCGCACGGCAGGGCCTGCGCCTGACGGCCTTGCGCCGGCGGGTGCTGGAGTTGGTGTGGCAAAGCCACAAGCCCCTGGGGGCCTACGACATTCTCGCCGTGCTCAGCGAGCAGGACGGTCGTCGCGCGGCACCGCCGACGGTTTATCGCGCGCTGGATTTCCTCCTGGAAAACGGCCTGGTGCACCGCATTGCTTCGCTCAATGCCTTCGTCGGCTGCAACCACCCGGAACACGCGCATCAGGGTCAATTCCTGATCTGCCGCGAGTGCCACGCGGCCATTGAGCTCGAACAGAAATCCATCAGCGACGCCATCATCAGCAGCGCCCGCGACGTCGGTTTCGTGGTCGAAGGCCAGACCGTTGAAGTGGTCGGGCTCTGCTCGGGTTGCCAGGGGGCTTGATGAGCACTGCGCTGATCCGCCTTGAGCAGGTCACGGTGACCTTTGCCGGGCAGAACGTGCTGGACAATATCCAGCTCAACGTCGAACCCGGGCAGATCGTCACCCTGATCGGCCCCAACGGCGCTGGCAAGACCACCCTGGTGCGTGCCGTGCTCGGGCTGCTCAAGCCCGACAGCGGCAGTGTCTGGCGCAAGCCCAAGCTGCGGGTTGGCTATATGCCGCAGAAGCTTCATGTCGACCCAACCTTGCCACTGTCGGTGCTGCGCTTCCTGCGCCTGGTGCCAGGCGTGGACCGCATCCGTGCACTGGCAGCACTCAAGGAAGTCGGCGCCGAACAGGTGATCGACAGCCCGGTGCAAAGCATTTCCGGTGGCGAGATGCAGCGAGTGCTGCTGGCCCGGGCCCTGCTGCGCGAGCCGGAACTACTGGTGCTCGACGAACCGGTGCAAGGCGTCGATGTGGCCGGCCAGGCCGAACTCTACAGCCTGATTACCCGCCTGCGGGACCGTCACGGCTGTGGCGTGCTGATGGTTTCCCATGACCTGCACCTAGTCATGAGCACCACCGACCAGGTGGTCTGCCTCAACCGTCACGTCTGCTGCTCCGGACATCCCGAGCAGGTCAGCGGCGACCCGGCCTTCGTCGAACTGTTCGGCAAGAACGCGCCGAGCCTGGCGATCTACCACCACCATCACGACCACGCCCACGATCTGCACGGCTCGGTGGTGACCCAGCCCGCAACGGGCCACGCCCATGTTCATGGAGAAAACTGCAAGCATGGCTGATTTTCTGCTCTACGCCCTGCTCGCAGGTTTGGCTCTGGCGGTGGTCGCCGGCCCCTTGGGGTCCTTCGTGGTCTGGCGGCGCATGGCCTATTTTGGCGACACCCTGTCCCACGCCGCACTGTTGGGCGTGGCCCTGGGTTTCCTGCTGGATATCAGCCCGGCGGTGGCGGTCACTGTGGGTTGCCTGCTGCTGGCGGTGCTGCTGGTGACCCTGCAACAACGCCAGCCGCTGGCATCTGACACGCTGCTGGGGATTCTTGCGCCTAGCACCCTGTCTCTGGGCCTGGTGGTACTAAGCTTCATGCATGAAGTGCGGATCGATCTGATGGCCTACCTGTTCGGTGACCTGCTGGCGATCAGCCCCACTGACCTGGCGTGGATTCTCGGCGGCAGCGCAGCGGTGCTGTTGCTGCTAGTGGCCCTGTGGCGCCCCTTGCTGGCGATCACCGTGCATGAGGAACTGGCCAGGGTCGAAGGCCTGCCCGTGGCCTCGCTGCGCATGACGCTGATGCTGTTGATCGCCGTAGTGATCGCCGTGGCAATGAAGATTGTCGGGGTATTGCTGATCACCTCGCTGCTGATCATTCCAGCAGCGGCGGCGCAACGACACGCCCGCTCGCCGGAGCAGATGGCCCTGGGCGCGAGCCTGCTGGGCATGCTTGCAGTCTGCGGCGGACTGGCGCTGTCCTGGTTCAAGGACACCCCGGCCGGGCCGTCGATCGTGGTCACGGCCGCCGCACTGTTTCTGCTGAGTTTTGTTCTGCCCCGTCGAGGGGTGTAGACTTGCTCGCTTTTTGCGCAATTAGAGAGTCGCAGGAATGAAGCCGTTCGCCTCCCGTTATTTGCTCCTTGTCGCCTTTTCCCTGCTGCTCGGGGCCTGCCAAAGCACGCCACCGGCGGCCACCGAGGTCCCCGATGCCCGGGCCACGGCCATCGCGCAGCTGGAACAAAACATCGCCAGCAGCGAACTGGCCACCGCCGAAGACCAGCTGAGCGCATTGCAGGCGCAGACGCCTGATGATCCGCAGTTGGTGCAGTACCAACGGCAGTTGGCCGAAGCTTATCTGCAGCGCAGCCAGATCGTCCTGCAAAAAGGCGATGTGAATGCCGCAGCCACCGCCCTGAGCCGAGCCCGAGCGCTGATGCCCAAGGCGCCAGCACTGACCGGCGGGGTCAACAGTGCCATTGCTCATGCGCGCAAGGCCGAGCTGGACCAGGCCGAGGCCGCCTTGAAGGCTGCCGAGGCGCGGCCAGCGGCCAAGCTGATCGACCCTACAGCCCAAAGCACCACTATTGCCCTGAATGTCACCGATATCCGCAAGCTGCGTCGGCAACTCGATGCCCTGGCTGCCGACGTAGTGAATTACCAGTGCGATGTGAGCATTCAGGTACCACGCACCGAGGATTATCCTTGGCTGTCGACCTTGCTGAGCAAACGAGTGAAAAAACTCGACGCCGACTTCGAACAGAAGATCAGCCGGCAGATCGTGCGCCACGTGCCGGCACAGATGGTGCTGAGCCCACACAAGGCGCAATGACGCCATCACCGGCAAGCCGGCTCCTACAGGGGAGCAGGCTTGTTGGCGATGAATTGTTCAGGCCGGAATAGCCTTGGCCTTTCCTTCTCGACCCCAGACCCGATGCTGGGCAATGGCGGCAAAGAGCGCCTTGAATGCCTTGGCGTCCACACCCACGATCAACCCCTCATCCGCTTCCAGCCTGAGCACATGCAGTAGCTCTCGGGCTTCGCCGTGCAAGGCAATCGCCTTGAGGTGCTTGTACGCTTCCAACAGGTAATGCAACGCCGTTACCGCGATTGGCCGCCGCCCGGGACGGGCACGGCGTCGAACGCCACCGATGGCAAACCTTCCATAGAGGCATCAACCGCCAGGCTCTGGCCATCCGCAGTGGTCACCGGCGCTGACTCAGCCCTAGCAGCTTGGCGTGCGCACCCTGGGCTTTCAGTGCCTTCTTCAAGGCCTCGATGACCGCACCATCGACACCATCCCGACAGCAGGTTCGCCTGGCTCAGGGCGGGCGAGCGCGACAGAGGGACTTCATGAACAAATACCCACTGGCACGGCACCTGGGGCTTTCGAGAGGCTCAAGCAGCGAATGGTGAGAAACCGCGGCAGTTCGTTTTTCATGACCTTTGATCGCGTTATTGCCAAATGGCATGATGATTGCGAAATAAATGCTAAGAACCTCTATACGGACAGGCTAAAATGCGCGCCCGGCTAACCGCTGATCCTTTTCTAACGCGCCCCACAAGGTTCGCTACGTGATCGAGTTTCAAAACGTCCATAAAACTTACCGGGTCGCCGGTAAGGATATTCCCGCCCTGCACCCGACCAGTCTTCGGGTCGAGAATGGCCAGGTGTTCGGCCTGATCGGCCACTCCGGCGCGGGCAAAAGTACTCTGCTGCGCCTGATCAACCGCCTGGAAAATCCCAGCGGCGGCAAGATCATCGTCGACAGCGAGGAAGTCACTGCACTGGATGCCAACGGCTTGCGCCGCTTCCGGCAACAGGTCGGGATGATCTTCCAACACTTCAACCTACTGTCCTCCAAGACCGTGGCCGACAACGTTGCCTTGCCACTGACCCTGGCCGGTGAGCTGTCGCGCAGCGCAATCGACAAGCGGGTTGCCGAACTGCTGGACCGGGTTGGCCTGTCCGACCATGCGAAGAAGTACCCGGCGCAACTGTCCGGCGGCCAGAAGCAGCGCGTCGGCATCGCCCGCGCCCTGGCCACCCAGCCAAAAATCCTCCTGTGCGACGAAGCCACCAGCGCCCTGGACCCGCAAACCACTGCGTCGGTCCTGCAACTGTTGGCAGAGATCAACCGCGAGCTGAACCTGACCATCGTCCTGATCACCCACGAAATGGACGTGATCCGCCGCGTCTGCGACCAGGTAGCGGTAATGGACGCCGGCGTGATCGTCGAACAGGGCTCGGTGGCCGAGGTGTTCCTGCACCCCAAGCACCCGACCACCAAGCGCTTCGTCCAGGAAGACGAGCAGGTCGATGAAAACGAACAACGCGACGACTTTGCCCACGTACCTGGGCGCATCGTGCGCCTGACCTTCCAGGGCGATGCCACCTATGCGCCGCTGCTGGGCACCGTGGCCCGGGAGACCGGGGTCGACTACAGCATCCTCGCCGGACGCATCGACCGCATCAAAGACACCCCTTACGGGCAACTGACCCTGGCCATTACCGGCGGTGACATGGAAGCGGCCTTTGCCCGCTTCACCGCGGCAGATGTCCACATGGAGGTGCTGCGCTAATGGAACTGCTGAGTAGTTTCTTCACCAATATCGACTGGCTGGAAATCTGGCTGGCCACCGGCGACACCCTGATGATGCTCTGCGGCTCGCTGCTGTTCACCATACTCCTGGGCCTGCCGCTGGGGGTTCTGCTGTTCCTCTGCAGCCCGCGCCAACTGCTCGAACAGAAGTCGCTGTATGCGCTGCTGTCACTGGCCGTCAACATCCTGCGCTCACTGCCCTTCATCATATTGCTGATCGTGATGATTCCCTTCACCGTATTGATCACCGGCACCTCCCTGGGCGTGGCCGGGGCCATTCCGCCGCTGGTGGTCGGGGCAACGCCGTTCTTTGCCCGACTGGTGGAAACCGCACTGCGGGAAGTGGATCGCGGCATCATCGAGGCCACCCAGTCCATGGGCGCCAGCACCCGGCAGATCATTACCAACGCCTTGCTCCCGGAGGCTCGGCCGGGCATTTTTGCCGCGATCACCGTGACCGCGATCACCCTGGTGTCCTACACCGCCATGGCCGGCGTAGTCGGTGCCGGTGGCCTGGGCGACCTGGCAATCCGCTTCGGCTACCAGCGCTTCCAGACCGATGTGATGGTGGTCACCGTGGTGTTGCTGCTGGTATTGGTTCAGGTTCTGCAAACCGTTGGCGATAAGCTGGTGGTGCACTTTTCTCGCAAATAAAATTGCCGGTTCTGGCCGGCAGGCGCCCGGGGTCGGGCGACTTACAAGGAGCTTGTTCGATGAAAAAACTACTCGTCGCTTTCGCAGCCGTTGCCGCGTTCTCCGCGCACGCCGCCGAAACCCTGACCGTGGCCGCCACACCGGTGCCCCACGCCGAGATCCTGGAATTCGTCAAACCGGCCCTGGCCAAAGAAGGCGTAGACCTGAAGGTCAAGGTCTTCACCGACTACGTGCAGCCCAACGTGCAAGTGGCTGAAAAACGCCTGGACGCCAACTTCTTCCAGCACCAGCCATACCTGGATGAGTTCAACAAGGCCAAGGGCACCAAGCTGGTGAGCGTGGCCGGCGTGCACATTGAACCCCTGGGCGCCTACTCCAACAAGTACAAGCAACTCTCCGAACTGCCGGGTGGCGCTACCGTGGTAATCCCCAACGACGCCACCAACGGTGGCCGCGCTCTGCTGCTGCTGGACAAGGCAGGCCTGATCAAGCTGAAGGATTCGAACAATATCCTGGCGACCATCAAGGACATCACCGAGAACGCCAAAGACTTGAAGTTCCGTGAACTGGAAGCCGCCACCATCCCGCGTGTGCTGACCCAGGTCGACCTGGCCCTGATCAACACCAACTACGCTCTGGAAGCCAAGCTGGATCCGGCCAAGGACGCCCTGGTGATCGAAGGCAAAGACTCGCCTTACGTGAACATCCTGGTGGCCCGTCCTGATGACAAGGATTCGGACGCCATGAAGAAACTGGTAGCTGCCCTGCATAGCCCGGAAGTGAAGCAATTCATTCTCGAGAAGTACAAAGGCGCGATCGTGCCGGCGTTCTGATCGGTTGCAGAAACACGAACGGGGCGCCTTTGGGCGCCCCGTTTCGTTTCAAGTGGTCCTTTCTCCGGCTTGCCGGCGAGGAACGATAAAGAATTACTTGCGCTGCAACATCACCGGCAACTGGGCCACCAGCTTCTGGTTGTTCAACGGCGCGCGGATAAAGCCACGCTGGCTGCCATCCGGCCCGATCACCGCCAGGTTGCCGCTGTGGTCCACGGTGTAGTTGGGCTTGCTGGTGTCCGCCGGGATGAAGGGAATGCTCACCGCATTGGCGAGCTTCTGCAGGTCTTCCACCGAGGAGGCGGTCAGGCCTTTGAAGTCCTTGTCGAAGTAACCCAGGTACTGCTTGAGCTGCTGCGGGGTGTCGCGGTTGGGATCGACGCTGACCAGGATCACCTGCAGCTTGTCCACCGCCTCCTTGGGCAGTTCGCTCTTGATCTGCCGCAGCTGGGCCAGGGTGGTGGGGCAAATATCCGGGCAGAAGGTGTAGCCGAAGAACAGCAACGACCACTTGCCCTTCAATTCGTCGATCACCACCGGCTGACCATCCTGGTCGAGCATCTTCACCGCCGGCAGAGTACGGCTCTGTGGCAGCAGAATGATCCCGGCATCGATCAATGCAGTGGGGTCGCCTTGACCCTTGCCGGACAGTACTTTGTTGACGGTCAGCCCCAGGACCAGGGCCACCAGAGCAACGAGAATAAAGACGGTTTTCTGAGTTCGAGTCATAGGTTCAACAATAGGTAATGGTCTACGAGCAGGGCGATGAACAGCAGGAACAAGTAATAAATAGAGTACTTGAAGGTGTTGATCGCCGCGTGCGGCCGAGTGCCACGGTACAGCACCCAGGCCCATTGCAGGAAGCGCCCACCCAAGGCCAGGGCACAGACCAGGTACAGCACGCCGCTCATGTGGATGGCAAAGGGCAGCAGGCTCACCGCCAGCAGGGCAAAGGTATAGAGCAGGATGTGCACCTTGGTGTAGTGCTCGCCGTGGGTCACTGGCAGCATCGGGATATCCGCCTTGGCGTACTCCTCCTTGCGATGGATAGCCAGGGCCCAGAAGTGCGGCGGGGTCCAGGCGAAGATGATCAACACCAGCAGTAGCGGTTCGGCGCTCAAGTGCCCGGTCGCGGCGACCCAGCCCAACAACGGCGGGGCCGCTCCGGCAAGGCCGCCGATGACGATATTCTGCGGCGTCGCGCGCTTCAAGAAGCCGGTGTAGACCACTGCGTAGCCCAATAGCGACGCCAGGGTCAGCCAGGCCGTTAGTGGATTGGTGAACGCCAGCAACAGTGCCTGCCCGGCCAGGGCCAGGAGCACGGCGAACGCCAGCGCTGCCCGGGGCGTAACCCGGCCTTCAGCCAGCGGGCGCTTGTGAGTCCGAGCCATCACCGCATCAATGCGTCGGTCCACCACATGATTGACCGCCGCCGCGCCGCCGGCGCACAGAGCAATGCCCAGGTTGCCAAACACCAGCACCGTCCACGGTACTCCGGCGCGGGTGGCGAGGAACATGCCCACCAACGAGGTGATCAGCATCAGTACCACCACCTTGGGCTTGGTCAGCTCCAGGTAGTCCCGCCAGATCGCCTGCGGGTGCTGACGCTCGCCAATCAGAGTCGCCATGGCATCTCTCCTTTGATGGTAATGGGACCCGCCATCTGTTTGCGCGGGCTGAGGCGCCAGCCCAGGGGCAGCCGATCGCGGGCCTGCACCAAGCTGGTTCGGGCGTGATAATTGACCAGCACCAGGGTCAACAGCAGCGCGGCGCCCCCGGCGTTGTGCGCCACCGCCACCGGCAGTGGCAGATGAAAGAACACATTGCTCAAGCCCAGGCTGATCTGCGCCGCCAGCGCCACCAGCACCAGCCCGGCCAGGCGAGTCATGCCCGTTTGCCTGAGCTGCCAGGCCAGCCCCAGCAACACCAGGGTGACCAGCAGCGCCCCCACTCGGTGGGTCATATGGATGGCGGTGCGGGCATCACTGTCCAGTTGCCCACCCAGGTAGTTCGGCCCGATGTGCTGAGTCAGGTGAAAGCCGTTGGCAAAATCCATGTTCGGCCACCACAGCCCGTGGCAGGTCGGCAGGTCGATACAGGCCACCGCAGCGTAGTTGGAACTCACCCAGCCTCCCAGGGCGATCTGTCCGATCACCAGTACCAGCCCCGCAGTCGCCCAATATTGCAGGCGGCGCGGCACAATCAACGCAGGTAGCACACCGGACAGGCGCAAGGTCAGCAGAAACAACAGGCTCAAGGTAGCGAAACCGCCCAGCAGGTGCGCGGTAACCACTTGCGGCCAAAGCTTGAGGGTTACGGTCCACATGCCGAAGGCCGCCTGGGCGAACACCACGGCCAAGAGCAACAGCGGTAACTTCAGGGGCTGCCCGGGATGCCGGCGATGGGTCCAGGCACGAGCCGCCAGAAGCACAATCAACAGGCCCAGGGTGCCGGCGAAATAGCGGTGGATCATCTCGTTCCAGCCCTTGTGGGCTTCCACCGGAGCCTCGGGAAAATGCAGCTCGGCGTGGGCCAGCTGGGCTTCGCTCTTGGGCACGCTGATAAAGCCATAGCAACCGGGCCAGTCCGGGCAGCCGAGGCCGGCGTGGGTCAGCCGGGTGTAAGCACCGAGCAGCACCACAATCAGGGCCAGCAAGGTGGCAAACAACGCGAGGCGAAATCCAGGTTTGGCCATGACGAAGTCCTTATCCGATGTTCGACAGTTTCAGCAGATGGCGCAGGTCGTTGAGCAGGTCCTTGCCCTTGACCCGGGCGTCATAGCGCAGCACCAGGTTGCTGTGGGGGTCGACGATCCACAGCTGTGGCGCATCCTTGTCGTTGGCACTCTTGCTGAAAGCCGCCAGGTCCAGCGGATAGCGTTGCAACTGCGGGTATTCGCGCAGCAGCTTGGCTTCGTACTCGGCGCTCAGCGGCTGGGCGCTGGCCAAGGCATGGCTGGCCCGGGAGGCATCGCGCCCCAAGGCCACCTGGATCTGCCGCGCCAGGTATACCAACTGCTGACAATCCACCGAACAGCCCTTGGGTGCGGTGACCAGGATCTGCCAGCGATCCTCCTCGGACTGCACGCCGATCTCGGCACGAGTCTGCCCGTTGCCGATCATTTCGCCGTGATAGCTGCGGCTTTCCGGCACCCAGAACTGGAGCTTGTACATGCCGGTGGCCAGGATCATCGGGCCAATGACCATCAGCAGGATGAGGATCAGCTGCCAGCGACCACGGCGCCGATTGGGCGCTTGGGCATCAGTGATGTTGGGTGGATTCATGGCCGCTCCCATGGCGTTTCTCCCGTGTGTTGTGCCAGCCGAAATAGAGGTAGAGGGCGAACAGGGCCAGGGCCATGGCGAACCACTGCACCGCATAGGCCTGATGTTTTTCCGGGCCCATGGCGACCACCGGCCATTCGGTCAGGTAGGCACCAGGACCAGACTCCTGGCGCACTTCATGGTTGAAGCCACTGCGCCCCAGTTCGGCCCACAACGCCTCTGGAGCTACCGCGGTGATTAACCGTGGCCAGGAAGCGCCGGCCGGGTCGGCATGCAGCTGGAACGCAGTGCCCGGAGAAATGTAAACCCAGGCATCCAGGCTCAGGCTCTGTTCCGGGGTGTTGAACACCGGTGGCGTGCGCCGGTCGGGCCAGGGCAGCCAGCCACGATTGACCAGCAACCAACGACCGCTGGCCTGGTCGAGAAAGGGCTGCAGCAGCTCGACTCCAACCTTGCCGTCGTGCATGCGGTTATCCAGCAACAGGCTGTGGTCCCCATCGAAATGACCATGCAAGCGGACCCGGCGAAAGGCCGGATCCTCGGCGGCCAGCAGCTCGAACAAAGCCACCGGTTCAGCCGCACGGCGTTCGGCATAGCTGCTTAGCAATTGGCGTTTCTGCTCGCCGCGGCCCAGCTGCCAAAAGCCCAGGGAAACCAGCACCGGCAGCAGCAACAGCACCACCAGGGTCGGCACGATTCCCGGCCGGAAGCCCTTCATGGCCTGCCCGCAAAGTTATGAAATCGACTCGCTATACTGATGTGCATCGCGCTTCCCCCGGAGTCCCACCATGCTCAAAGCAGCCATCGTCCTGACGCTGATTGCCACGGTTATCAGCCTGTTCAGCGGCCTGTTCTTTCTGGTCAAGGACGACAGTCAATCCAAGCGCCTGCTGACGTCCCTGAGCATTCGTGTATGCCTGGCCGCGATCACCGTCGGCCTTATCGCCTGGGGCTTCTTCAGCGGCCAGCTGGTATCCCACGCTCCCTGGTAAGACTGCCTTAGAGCACGTAGACGAAAACGAACAAACCGATCCAGACCACATCGACGAAGTGCCAGTACCAACTGGCGGCTTCGAAGCCGAACTGGTGCTCGGCGTCGAAATGCCCACGCATGATGCGCATCAGCATCACGAACAGGATCAACGTGCCGATGGTCACGTGGGCACCGTGAAACCCGGTGAGCATGAAGAAGGTCGCGCCGTAGACACCCGACCCCAGCGTCAGACCAAGCTCGTGATAGGCGTGGATGTACTCTTGAGCCTGAAAGCCGAGAAACCCGCAGCCCAGCAACACGGTCAGCGCCAGCCAGATTTTCAGCGCCCCGCGATGGCCCTTTTTCAACGCATGGTGGGCAATGGTCACCGTGACGCTGGAGCTCACCAGCAGCACGGTGTTGAGCAGCGGCAGGCCCCAGGGACTGATGGTGCCCTTGGGCGAGGGAAAGAGTTTCGGATCGGGGTTGTTGAGCAGCGGCCAGACGAACTCGAAGTTCGGCCAGAGCATATGGGCGATGCCTTTGTGGCCTTCGCCTCCCAGCCAGGGTCCGGACAGATGACGCACGTAGAACAGCGCGCCAAAGAAGGCCATGAAGAACATCACTTCAGAGAAGATGAACCAGCTCATGCCCCAGCGGAACGAGCGATCGAGCTGGGCGCTGTAGAGACCGGCACGGCTTTCCTTGATCACCGCGCCGAACCAGCCGAACAGCATGTAGGCCAGCAACAAGCCGCCGACGAAGAAGATCAACGGGCCATGGGATTCCGGGCGCGCCGCCTTGAGGTCGTTGAACCAGGTTGCCAGGCCGAACATGGTGACAAACATGCCCACCGTCGCGATGATCGGCCACTTGCTCTGTGCGGGAACGTAATAGTGCTCATGAGTCGCCATTTATTGTTCTCCTTATTCGGTCACGCTGGAACCTCTTAACCACCCGTCTTGGCGCTGACCGCCACCGGTGGATGACGCGCGGTGATATCGAACAGCGTGTAAGCCAGCGTCAGGTGCTTCACATCCTTGGGCATGTCGCGATCGACAATGAAACGCACCGGCATCTCGATCTTCTCGCCGGGTTGCAGCACTTGCTGGGTGAAGCAGAAACACTCGGTCTTGTGGAAATACATGGCCGCGCTGCTGGGGGAAATGCTCGGGATCGCCTGGGCGCTCATCGGGTGGTTGCTGGGGTTGCGGGCGACGAAAATCATCTCGTTCACGGCCCCCGGATGGACCACGATGTCATCGGCCTTGGGGTAGAAATCCCAGACCATGTCGATGGCGTTGGTGGACAGGAACTGCACCCGTATCTGACGCGACACATCCACCTGCTCACCCTGCGCCGAGTACTGCCCTCCGGTCTTGCCATTGATCCCCAGGGCCTTGCACATCACGTCGTAGATCGGCACCAGGGCAAAGCCGAAGACAAACATCGCCGCCACCACCAGCAGCAACCGAGTGACCAGCTTCTTCAACGAAATATCGGCCATCTCAAGCCCCTCCCGAACGTGTAGGAGCCGGCTTGCCGGCGAAGCGGGCGACGCCTTCTAGCGCCTGGCCCGACGCCTTCGCGAGCAAGCTCGCTCCTACAACACAGATGTTCATTTCACTTCCGGCGGCGTGACAAAGGTGTGATACGGCGCCGGTGAAGGAATGCTCCATTCCAGCCCCTCGGCGCCTTCCCAGGGTTTGGCCGGAGCCGGCTTGCCGCCACGGATGGTCTTGATGACGATGAACAGGAAGAAGATCTGTGTCGCGCCAAAGGTGAAAGCCCCGATGGACGAAACCATGTTGAAGTCGGCGAACTGCAGGTTGTAATCCGGAATCCGCCGCGGCATGCCCGCCAGCCCGACAAAGTGCATGGGGAAGAACGCCATGTTCATGCCGACAAAGGACAGCCAGAAGTGCAGCTTGCCCAGGGTTTCGTCGTACATGTGCCCGGTCCACTTGGGCAGCCAGTAGTAGGCCGAGGCGAAGATCCCGAAGATCGCTCCAGGCACCAGCACGTAGTGGAAGTGCGCCACCACGAAGTAGGTGTCCTGGTACTGGAAGTCCGCCGGGGCGATGGCCAGCATCAGCCCGGAGAAACCGCCAATGGTGAACAGGATGACAAAGGCCACGGCGAACAGCATCGGCGTCTCGAAGGTCAGCGAGCCCTGCCACATGGTGCTCACCCAGTTGAACACCTTGACCCCGGTGGGCACGGCGATCAGCAGGGTGGCGTACATGAAGAACAGTTCGCCCACCAGCGGGATGCCCACTACGAACATGTGGTGCGCCCAGACGATGAACGACAGGAAGGCGATGGCCCCGGTGGCATAGACCATCGAGGTGTAGCCGAACAGCGGCTTGCGGCTGAAGGTCGGGATGATCGAGCTGACCGCGCCGAAGGCCGGCAGGATCATGATGTACACCTCGGGGTGGCCGAAAAACCAGAACACGTGCTGGAACAGCACCGGGTCACCGCCGCCGGCAGCGCTGAAGAAGCTGGTGCCGAAGTGGATGTCCATCAGCATCATGGTCACGCAGCCGGCCAGTACCGGCATCACCGCAATCAGCAGGAACGCGGTGATCAGCCAGGTCCAGACAAACAGCGGCATCTTCATCAGGGTCATGCCCGGGGCACGCAGGTTGAGGATGGTGGCGATTACGTTGATCGCTCCCATGATCGAACTGATGCCCATCAGGTGGATGGCGAAGATGAAGAACGTCACGCTTTCCGGCGCATAGGTGGTGGACAGCGGGGCGTAGAAGGTCCAGCCGAAGTTCGGCCCGCCACCGGGCATGAACAGGGTCGAGACCAGCAGCAGGAAGGCCGCCGGCAGCAGCCAGAAGCTGAAGTTGTTCATCCGTGGCAGGGCCATGTCCGGCGCGCCGATCATCAGCGGGATCATCCAGTTGGCCAGGCCGACGAAAGCCGGCATCACCGCACCGAAGACCATCACCAGGCCGTGCATGGTAGTCATCTGGTTGAAGAACGCCGGCTCGACGATCTGCAACCCGGGCTGGAACAGCTCGGCGCGGATCACCATGGCGAAGGAACCACCCAGGAGGAACATGCAGAAGCTGAACCACAGGTACAGGGTCCCGATGTCCTTGTGGTTGGTGGTCAGTACCCAGCGCATCAGGCCTTTGGCGGGGCCATGGGCGTGGTCATCATGGCCGGCTTGGCCGTGGTCATCGATCACAGTACTCATGTCCTGTCTCCTGCGAGCGAATGGACTGGATGATCGGCGGCGGCGTGCCGCGACCGGTTGCGCAAATACCCGAAAGGCCGGCTCATTTGCTTTCCGCCTGTTTCAGCGCCAGGACTTCCTTGGGCGTGACCATGTCACCCTTGTTGTTGCCCCAGGCGTTGCGCTCGTAGGTCACTACCGCGGCAATGTCGACTTCAGACAGCTGCTTGCCGAAGGCCGCCATGGCAGTACCCGGCTTGCCGTGGAACACCAGGCTCAGGTGAGCCTCCTTGGGGCCGGTGGCAATCTTCGAACCCTTGAGCGCCGGGAACATCGGCGGCAGGCCCTGGCCCTCCGCCTGGTGACAGGCAACGCAGGTGGTGTGATAGATCTTGTCGCCACGGGCCACCAGTTCGTCGAGGGTCCACTCCTTGCTGGTCAGCTCCTTGAGCTTGGCGGCCTCGGCCTTGCGCTCGCCCATCCAGGTGTCATAGTCGGCCTGGCTCTTGACCTCGACCACGATCGGCATGAAGCCGTGATCCTTGCCACACAGCTCGGCGCACTGGCCACGGTAGATGCCGGGCTGGTCAACCCGCGTCCAGGCTTCGTTGACGAAACCGGGGATGGCATCGCGCTTGACCGCAAAGGCCGGTACCCACCAGGAGTGGATGACATCGGCGGCGGTCACCAGGAAACGCACCTTGGCGCCCACTGGCAGCACCAGCGGCTGGTCGACTTCCAACAGGTAGTGCTCGCCCTTGGCGGCCTTGTTGTGAATCTGCTCGGCGGGGGTCGCCAGGTTGCTGAAGAACTCCACATCCTGGCCCAGGTATTTGTAGTGCCACTTCCACTGGTAGCCGGTGACCTGAATGTCCACGTCCGGCTCACTGGTGTCGTACATTTTGATCAGGGTCGCGGTTGCAGGCACTGCCATGGCCACCAGGATCAGGAAAGGGATGATGGTCCAGAGGATTTCCACGGTGGTGCTTTCGTGGAACTTGGCCGGGACCTGGCCGGTGGAGCGACGGTGAACGATCATTGACCAGAACATCGCGCCGAAGACGATGACGCCGATCACCACACAGATCCAGAAGATGGTCATGTGCAGGTCGAATACCGCGTGGCTTATCTCGGTAGCCCCAGGCGTCATATTCACGGTCCAGGCGGCCTGCGCCTGGCTGAATATCGACCACAACAGGAGGCCCATCCAGACATGTGGATGTCGCATCATTGCGGGTTCCCCTTATCGTTCTTGTTATCCCGCCGGCTTTCACCTGCGGCAAGGGAGCGGCTGCCTAGACTACGAACTTAAACCGCCGGGCCTTCGCTGCACATGCAGTCGGGCGTCATCAGCTAACTTCATACAAGGGCGAGTATAGACAGCGACTCTCACCTCGCAACGCAGGGCGTAAATCAGCTGAAACACTTGCCAGGGAGGTTGCAGGCCACGGTAGGAAAGGAGTCGCAGGCCCGGGATGGCAGAACGATATAACCGTGATGACTAAGCATGAAATAATTATGACAAATGCGTCTTAGGCGATTTCGTGAGCGCGCTAACTTATGTCTTCCCTATTCAATTGCCCTTGTTCCCTGGAGTTTTCATGAACACCGCCGCCCTGCGCGAGCAGATCCAACTGGCCCAGCAACACGAAGCCAGCACGGGCCTTTTGACCCGTCAGTTGGAAACGCAACTGCCACACCTGCACCCCGCCATCCTGCTGCCCGAAGTCGACGCCAAGGGCGTCATGACCCGTTTCGTCAGCGCCTACATCAATCAGGTCCCGGACCTGCTGGACGCCGCCAACGCGGTCGCCCGGGAAGCCGGTATCGAATCGCAGATCAAACCCGTGCTGAAGATCGCCGAACAGTTCTTCCTCCAGCCTCCGGCCATCATGGAAGGCCACGTCGGCCTCGACAGCCTGCTGGACGAAGCCTACTTGGCACTGCGCCTGGTAGAAGAAGTCAACGACCTGTACATCAAGCATTTCGGCCGTCCACTGATCCCCCAGGACATGACGGTCGCCAACCTGATCGCTCACCAATTGATCGGCGAGACCTTCGCCAACCAGCTGGATGAGGCGGTGCATCACGCGGTCGACGCCATGCTCGACGAAGAAAGCTTCGCCCTGGAGTCAGTGGAAGCCTACCGCGACAAACTCAACAGCCCGGACACCGAGGCCGCCTGGAAGCGCTGGCCGTGCCTGTCACGCCAGCTGGGCGTGGAACTGGAACTCGACCAGCCCGCCGCCTGACTCCCATCCTCGCCAGCAAGGCTCGAACCGAGTCTTGTGGCGAAGGGACCAAGCCTCCCGCTCCGCATCGCAACCTTCAAGTCAGGCCTCGGTTTCAACCTCCAGCAGACACAACTCCAATCCAGCGGATGGAACTCAAGCGCCTTGCAAAACAGCGTTTCCAACCCCGAGCCTCGATAACCCCAACTCTCCCGACATTTACTCCAGGCGTGGCAAAGCCGGACCACGCAAACGGCGGTCCTGGCTATAGCCACACAGGGGATTTAGAAGCGCGCTTTGGGCGTCGCCATGGGCACCGGGTGGGTGCCATCGAGCGGCAGGAAGCAGCCCTTGTCCGCGTCGTAGGCCTTGATCGAACTGGTCTCGATGTCGTAGACCCAGCCATGGATGAACAATTGCCCGTTGGCCATGCGCGAAGCCACGGAAGGGTGGGTGCGCAGATGCTGCAACTGGGCGATGACGTTCTCCTCGGTCAGCACATGCATGCTCGAGGCTTCATCGGCGCAATCACAGTTCTCGTCAACCATGGTCCGGGCCACTTCGGCGTGGCGCAGCCAGGCCTTGACCGTGGGCATCTTCTCCAGGCTTTGCGGGTTGAGTACCGCACGCATGGCGCCGCAGTCCGAGTGCCCGCAGACGATGATGTGGTGTACCCCGAGGGCCAGCACCGCGTATTCGATCGCCGTCGACACACCGCCGTTCATCTGCCCATAGGGTGGCACCACGTTGCCCACGTTACGGGTCACGAACAGGTCGCCGGGGGAGCTTTGGGTGATCAGCTCGGGAACGATGCGCGAATCCGCGCAAGCGATGAACATCGCCCGCGGCCGCTGGGCAGTGGCGAGCTTCTTGAACAATTCTTCCTGCTGCGGGAAGACTTCATGATGAAAATGCAAAAAGCCGTCAACGATATGCTGCAACGCTGCATCGGCAGTTTCGGCAACCTCGGTGGGTGCGGGAGCCGACGCAGCCAACGGCTGTTTATCCTTATCACTCATGATTCATGCCTCTCTGTCGGATTGGGTGAATTTTCCAGAATTATCCGGCACGACGCCAGCAATCGATTAAAAAATAACCGAGCCGCCGACCGAGACCCATCGGTCACAGGATGGACAAGGTCACGGTAAAAACTTAACTAAAACTGAATGGAGCGCTCTAGAACGCCACTATGGGCGATGGCAAAAGGTGACCCGCGTACCTCGGCCAGCAGCGCCCACTCCTCAACGATAGGCCAATGCCACTCACAGCAACGACATCTGCCCACCCGGCGGACAGAAGGCCGAGCAATCGAGATCGAAGCCTTCGCGACCGTTGAGCCCCAGGCGCTTGAGTGCCTTGGTAAAGCGCTGGGCCAGCAGGTCGGCGAAGGGCCCCTCACCGCGCATGCGGGCACCGAAACGGCTGTCGTAGAGCTCACCGCCCCGGCTCTGGCGGATCAGGCTGAGCACGTGGGCCGCCCGCTGCGGGTAATGTGCCGCCAGCCATTCCTCGAACAGCGGCGCCACTTCCAGGGGCAACCGCAGCATCATGTAGGTCGCGCTCTGCGCCCCGGCGGCATGGGCCTCGCTGAGCAGGCTTTCCAGCTCGCTGTCGTTGATCATCGGGATCATCGGCGAACACAGCACCCCCACCGGAATGCCTGCTTCACGCATCACCCGGATCGCCCGCAAGCGTGCCTTGGGCGCCGCCGCCCGCGGTTCGAGAATCCGCTTCAGCTCATCGTCCAGGGTGGTCAGGCTGATCATCACCGCGACCAGCCGCTGCCGGGCCAGTTCGCTCAGCAGGTCGAGGTCCCGCAGGATCAGCGAACCCTTGGTGACGATGGTCACCGGGTGCCGATAGCGCAGCAGCACCTCAAGAGTGCGCCGGGTCAGTTGCTGTTCCCGCTCGATGGGCTGGTAGGGATCGGTATTGGACCCCAGGTTGATCGGTGCGCAACGGTAGCCGGGCTTGGACAACTGCTGCTCCAGCAAGGCCGCGGCATTGCTCTTGGCGATCAGCTTGGTTTCGAAATCCAATCCCGGGGACAGGTCCCAATAGGCGTGACTGGGCCGCGCGTAGCAATAGATGCAGCCATGCTCGCAGCCGCGATAGGGATTGATCGAACGGTCAAAGGGCAGGTCCGGCGAACTGTTGCGGGTGATGATCGACTTGGCGGTTTCAAAGCGCACTTCGGTGCCCTGCGTCAGCGGCACTTCCTGGTACCAGCCGTCATCCTCGGCCACCGAGCGGTTGGGGGCGAAGCGATTGTGCGGATTGCTCGCGGTGCCGCGACCACGAGGAGGCAGGGGGCTGAACATGAGGGCGCTCCATTACTGTATGTGCATACAGTAATGGAGTCGGATTTGTCTGACCAGCACCGCCGGACCGAAACCCAGCCCTGTAAGTGAAGGCTCCCCGCACGATGCAGGCCGCACCTTCGCCGGCAAGCCGGCTCCTACAGTTTTGTGCCGTTAGCGTATAAGGCAGGCTCAAAGAACAGGAGCACAGGCATGCCCAGGACACCCGGCACGCTGGAAAAGATCTTCTACGCGGCAGACGCCTACCTCCCGAGCTACGAACAAGGCGCCGACCTGATCATCGTCAAGGCACCGGATGGCCAGCTCTGGGGCCTGGCCTGCGAGTTCGACCTGTGCACCCAGGACATCGAGAAGGCCGCGGTGAGCGACCATCAGCCCTTCGATGCAGCAGACCCGAAGTTCTCCGAGGTGCGCTGGAGCCCCTACCACGATGGCATCGGCCTGCTGCCCGCAAGCTGGGAGGACCTGACGAACGCCGGGCTGACGCACTGCATCGCCGGCTATCAGCTGGAAAGCCGCCTGGGCATCCAGCGCTTCAGCCAGGGCTGAACAGCCATCCCGGGCCGGCGCCCGCAGCGGGCGCCGGCCTTGGGGCTAGTGGCTGGTGACCTGCCCCAGGTCATCGTTGGAGGTGCTCTGCAGGTCGCCATTGCGCAGCGCCGCCACGTCCCCGGGCTTCACCACCGATGCCTGGTTGCCCCAGCTGCTGCGGATGAAGTTGACCACGTCGGCCACCTCCTGGTCCGACAGGCGCCAGGCGAACGCCGGCATGGTGAAGGTCGAAGGCGCGCTGTGGGTCGCCGGCAGGGTGCCGCCCTTGAGCACGATATGGATCAGCGAGGTGGCATCCGCCGATTGCAGCACCGGGTTGCCTGCCAGCGCCGGGAACACCCGGGTATAGCCGTGGCCATCGGTACGGTGACAGGCCGCGCAGTTGTCGATGTACACCGCCGCGCCCGGCTTGCTGTCGTCACCTTTCCACAGGGCTTCGGCCACTTGCTTGTCGTACTGGTGCGGCTGGTCCTTGGGGTCATTGGCCGGCAATGACTTGAGGTAGCGGGCAATCGCCGTCAGGTCGGCCTCGGTCATGTACTGCATGCTGTGCACCACCACATCGCTCATGCCGCCGAACACCGCGCTGCGATCGCTGCGGCCGGTCTTGAGAAACTGCACCAGTTGCTCTTCGCTCCAGCTGCCCAGGCCGTCCTTGTGGTCACCGCGCAGGCTCTTGGCGATCCAGCCTTCCAACGGTGCGCTGCCGGAAAGGAAGGCACTGCCGTCGCTGGCGCTCAGGGCCTTCTCCTGCATGGTCAGGGCCCGTGGCGTATGGCAAGCGCCACAGTGGCCGAGGCCTTCCACCAGGTAGGCGCCGCGGCTGATCACAGGATCGCTGCCGGTCGCGAGCGCCGGGGTCTCCACGCTCGGCGCGAACATCCAGCGCCAGATCGACAGCGGCCAGCGCATGCTCAGTGGCCAGGGGATATCACTGTCCTGGTTGTCCCGGGCCACCGGTGCTACGCCCTTCATGAAGTAGGCGTACAACGCCTGCATGTCGGCGTCGCTGACCCGTGCATAAGACGGGAAGGGCATGGCCGGGTACAAGGTGCTGCCGCTCTTAGCCACGCCATGGCGCACGGCCTTGTCGAAGTCCTCGAAGCTGTAGCCGCCAATACCGCTCTGGTCCGGGGTGATGTTGGTGGAGTAGATCACCCCGATAGGGGTTTCCATCGGCAGCCCGCCGGCGAACGGCTTGCCGTCCTTGGCGGTATGGCAGGCCACGCAGTCACCGGCACGGGCCAGGTATTCACCCTGTTTGACCAACGCCTGCTGATCGGCTTCAGCGGCGTAGAGCGAGGCACTGCCCAGCAGCGCCAAGGTGGCGATAACGAATGCTTTCATGGTCATCGCTCCTTATGCCTGAACCAGTGGGCCGGGGTTTTTCAGGTACTGCTCGCGAATCGCCCGGGCCGACCAATAGGTCAGCGCCGCCACCAGGCCGGTGGGGTTGTAACCCAGGCCCTGAGGGAAGGCCGAAGCCCCCGGAACGAAGACGTTGTGCACGTCCCAGCTCTGCAGATAGCGATTGAGGGCACTGGTTTTCGGGTCGACGCCCATGATCGCGCCACCGTTGAGGTGAGTGGTCTGGTAGGACGCAGTATTGAAGTGTTCACCGACCTTCTTGCCCAGCAGGGCAATGGCCTTGGGGTTCATCGCCTCGGCGATCTTGCCCATCTTCTCGACCATGAAGCGGTTCATCTTGATGTCGTTTTCCTGCCAGTCGAAGGTCATTCGCAGCAGAGGCAGGCCGTAGGCATCACGGTACACCGGGTCCAGATCCAGGTAGTTGCCACGGTAGGACTGATGCGCACCGTGGGCGTCCATGGACACTTGGTGGGTGTAGTAGTCGGCGGTGGCTTTCTTCCAGGCGCCGCCCCAGGCCGGAGTGCCCGGCGGGTTGGAGGTGCCGGCGATTGGCCGGCTGCCGGCCTGGTTGACCCACATCGGCGAGCCGCCGACGAAGCCGTGTGGGCCGTGGTCGAAGTTGTCGGCGTTGAAGTCGTCCACCGCCACGCCGTTGCCGCCGGCGCCGATGAAGTTGTTGGTGTGCACGTCCTTGTCGAAGTAGGCCTTGATGGTGGCCATGTTCTGGTAGGCGAAGTTCTTGCCCACCACGCCTTCGCCGGTGATCGGGTCGTAGGGCTTGCCGATACCCGAAAGCAGCATCAGACGCACGTTGTGGAACTGGAAGGCACCGAGGATCACCAGGTCCGCCGGCTGCTCGATTTCCCGGCCCTGGCCGTCGACGTAGGTGACACCTGTGGCTTTGGTCTTACTGCTGTCGAGGTTGACCTTGAGCACGTGGGAGTTGGGCCGCAATTCGAAGTTCGGCAGCGGCTTGAGGGCCGGCAGAATGTTCACATTGGGCGATGCCTTGGAATACATGTAGCAAACGTAGCCGCTGCAGAAACCACAGAAGTTGCACGGCCCCATCTGCGCGCCGTAGGGATTGGTGTAAGGCCCAGAGGTATTGGCCGATGGCAGGTTGTAAGGCTTGTAGCCCACCTCATTGGCTGCTTTCTGAAACAGCTGTGCGGAATAGGTGTTCTTCTGCGACTCCAGCGGGAAGTGGTCCGAGCGATCCGGCGCATAAGGGTTGCCACCCTTGCCGTCGCCGACCAACTGGCCCTTCACGGTCCAGGCCTGGCCCGAGGTACCGAAGACTTTTTCCGCGTAATCGAAGAACGGCTCCAGCTCTTCATAGCTGACGCCGAAGTCCTGGATGGTCATGTCCTGGGGGATGAAATTCTTGCCGTAGCGTTCTTCATAGTGACTGCGCATGCGCAATTCGATGGGGTCTACGCGAAAGTGCACGCCGGACCAGTGCAGGCCGGCACCGCCCACGCCGTTGCCCGGCAGGAAAGCACCCAACTGACGGTTGGGCAGGGCCACATCGTTGACGCTGTGGCGGATGGTCACCGTCTCTTTGGAAATGTCCTGGAAGAGTTTCTTGCGCACGCTGTAGGTGAGTTCGTCGATCACCTGGGGATAGTTGCCGTCGGGGTAGGTGTCCTGCATTGGCCCGCGTTCCAGGGCCAGCACGTTGAGCCCGGCCTCGGTCAGCTCCTTGGCCATGATCGCGCCGGTCCAGCCAAAACCGACGATCACCGCATCGACCTTCTTCATTACCGTTGCCATGCTCAAGCCCTCTCGCCGCGAATCGACACTGCCGGGAAGGGGTATTGCTCGTTGCGTTCCACCCAATCCATGAAATCGGCGCGCGCGCCGGGAAAACCGATCAGGCTCCAGCCCACCAGGCCTTTATTGCCCCCGTGGATCGGATCGCTGAAGAAGCCTTCCTTGGTGTTCTGCAGCAGCAGATTGAAGAAAAGCTTGGCCGGGAGTGCATCGAACTGCGGAATTCCGGCCTCCAGCTGCTTGAGCAAAGCGTCTCGGGTAGCGCTGTCTTGCGCAGCAAAAACTTGGCCCTTGAGGTCTTTGCACCATGCATCCACAGCAGCAATGCCCAGGCGATAGATGTCCTTGGGCACCAGCTTGCTCTGCCAGCCCATCTCCGGCGCGGCGTCAGCCTTGAACGGGCCTTGCATGTACCACAGGGCACCGGCGGCGTAAGGCGTGTTCATTTGTCGGTCGATGTACTCCGGCACCCCGGCTTCCAGGGCGCCCGGCCCCATTTCGTCCGCTGGGATCAGGCGTTCCACTGCCGCCTTGATGAAGGCCCACTCTTCGGCGCTGAAGTAACTTGGCGCATAGCTCTGGCTGGCGCTGGGCAGTTGGCCCGGGGCGGCCGGCTTGGCAGGGGCGACAGTCTCGGGCGCGGCCGCCAGCATGGAACTGCCCAGGCCGGTACTGGCGACGGTGACCACAGGGATCAAGGTCAAGGATTTACGCAAGAACTCACGCCGCGGGTTGTCTCGATCTTGATCAGACATGGGTGCACCTCATCAGGCATTGATGGATTGTTCAGCCGCGTCATGGCGCGACTTTATGTTTGGGCAACGCAAAAGGCCGGGGAGGCCCCCGGTTTATGAACACATCAGCAAACTTTAGTTACAAATGGTAGCAGGCTAAGCATCAAGATGAATCGTTTCAGTCGGAAAAAAGATCAGAAACCGCTGTAAATGCGCTTCAGCTTCACGTTTCTTTGACAGTGGGCTCACGGGGCTTTGACCGAGTGCAAGGGACACTGCATGACATTCAATGCCCCCAATCAGTGACCCCCTCACATGTCCAGAATTCGCTTCATTCCTGCACTTTGTCTGTCGCTGCTGGCACTGATCGCCGGGGCGCAGGCCCAAGCCGCTGATGCCCCCACCAATCGCCCGGAGCAGTGGGCCCAACCGGTGGAAAAACAGTACAACCTGTATCAGATGTCGCCGACTCTGTACCGCAGCGCCCTGCCGGACAAAGGCGCAGTACCGTTGCTGGAGAAACTCAAGGTCGGGACGGTGATCAACTTCCTCCCAGAGTCCGACTCCAGCTGGCTATCGGCCCCGGGCATCAACCAGGTGCAGTTGCCCTACCGCACCAACCACGTGGATGACGCCGACGTGCTCAAGGCCCTGCGCGCCATCCAGACCGCCGAAGCCCAAGGCCCGGTGCTGATGCACTGCAAGCATGGTTCGGACCGCACCGGCCTGATGTCGGCAATGTATCGGGTGGTGGTCCAGGGCTGGAGCAAAGAAGATGCGCTGAATGAAATGACCCAGGGCGGGTTCGGCGACAGTTCCCACTTCAAGGACGGCATTCGCTACATGATGCAGGCCAATATCGACAAATTGCGCACTGCGCTGGCCAATGGCGACTGCAGCACCAGCGTGTTTGCCACCTGTTCGGTGAAAAGCTGGTTCGAGACGGTGGGCGCCAGCAAGCCGCTGAGCAACTGATACACAGCAGAACCTTGTAGGTGCGCGCTTGCTCGCGAGAGCGCTCTAGCGAAGGGAAGGGGGGCGAATCGATTCGCCGACAAGCCGGCTCCTACACAGGAGCCGGCTTTTTCTTGCGTGGTCAGTCAGGCTTTTTCTTCAACTTGGGGTTGGGGAAGAACTGCACCGATTGCACCTTGGTGTCCGCCACTTTCGGCGTGGTGATGTTGACCCGCGTCCCGAGCTCCTTGGGCACTGACAAACCCTGCTCGTTGAGGGTGTCAGCGTAACCACAGGCCACGCACTCGCGATGAGGCACGTTGTCCTCACTCCACATCATCAGCTTGTCCTGCTCACTGCACGCCGGGCAGACCGCCCCGGCGATAAAGCGTCTCTTGGTCTTCACGGGTGCTTCACTCATGCTGCCGCGTCCTCACTGAGGCCGCTGTGGCGCAAGAGTGCGTCAATCGACGGTGCCCGTCCGCGAAAATCGACGAACAACACCATCGGTTCCTGGGAGCCGCCGCGAGCCAGGATCGCCTCGCGGAACGCTCGCCCAGTGGCCGGATTGAGCACGCCGTCTTCCTCGAACTTGGAGAAAGCGTCAGCCGACAGCACTTCCGCCCACTTGTAGCTGTAGTAACCCGCGGCATAACCGCCGGCGAAGATGTGGGCAAAGCTGTTGGGGAAGCGGTTGTACGCCGGCGGACGCATCACCGAGACCTCATCACGCACGGTTTCCAGCACCTGCAGCACACTGCGACCGTCGCCGTGGGTGGCATGCAGATCGAAGTCGAACAGCGAGAACTCCAGCTGGCGCACCATCATCAGCCCGGACTGGAAGTTCTTCGCCGCGAGCATCTTCTGCAACAGATCCTCAGGCAACGGTTCGCCGCTTTCATAGTGACCGGAGATCAGCGCCAGGCCTTCCGGCTCCCAGCACCAGTTCTCCATGAACTGGCTCGGCAGCTCCACCGCATCCCAGGCCACGCCGTTGATCCCGGACACACCGGCGTGCTCGACGCGGGTCAGCAGGTGATGCAGACCGTGGCCGAACTCATGGAACAGGGTGGTGACTTCATCGTGGGTCAACAGCGCGGGCTTGCCACTGTCAGCCGGAGTGAAGTTGCACACCAGGTTGGCCACCGGGCTCTGCAACACCCCGTCAACGGTGCGGCGACGATCACGGGCACCGTCCATCCAGGCACCGCCACGCTTGTTGGCGCGGGCGTAAAGGTCGAAGAAGAAACGGCCCACGTGCTGGCCGTTTTCCTTGATCTCGAACAGGCGCACATCGGGATGCCAGGTATCGAAACCTTTCTGCTCGGCGATCTCGATGCCATACAGACGCTGAACGATGGCGAACAGCCCGCTCAGCACCTTGTCGATGGGGAAGTAGGCGCGCAGGGCTTCCTGGGACACGCTGTAGCGTTGCTCGCGCAGCTTCTCGCCGTAGAAGCCGCTGTCCCAGCTTTGCAGATCGGCGCAGCCTTGTTCGGCGGCATAGGCCCGCAGTAGCTCCAGGTCCTGGGCGGCAAACGGCTTGCTGCGCTTGGCCAGGTCTCGCAGAAAACTCAGCACCTGATCGCTGGACTCAGCCATCTTGGTGGCCAGGCTCAGCTCGGAGAAGCTGGCAAAACCCAGGAGCTTGGCCAGTTCCTGACGCAAGTCGAGGATTTCTTCCATCACCGGACCGTTGTCGTTCTGGCCGGCGTTAGGGCCCTGGTCCGAGGCGCGGGTGCAATAGGCGGCGTAGACCTCTTCGCGCAGGGCACGGTCCTGGGCGTAGGTCATCACTGCGTAGTAGCTGGGGAATTCCAGGGTGATCAGCCAGCCATCCAGCTCCTTGGCCTGGGCCGCGGCGGCCATCTGCGCCTTGGCCGAATCGGTCAGGCCGGCCAGGGCCGTTTCGTCAGTGATGTGCTTGGTCCAGGCCTGGGTAGCGTCCAGCAGCTGGTTGGAGAAGCGGCTGCCCAGTTCGGAAAGCTTCATCTGGATTTCGCCGTAGCGCTGCTGCTGATCCACCGGCAGGTCGATGCCAGACAGGCGGAAGTCACGCAGGGTGTGCTCGAGAATGGTCTTCTGCGCCACATCGAAGCCAGCTGCTTCGGGGCTGCCGGCCAGGGCCTCGTAGGCCTTGAAGAGCTCGCGATTCTGACCCTGCTCGGTCCAGTACTCGGACAGCATCGGCAGGCAAGCCTCGTAGGCAGCACGCAGCTCGGCGTTATTGCACACGGCGTTCAGATGGCTCACCGGACTCCAGGCGCGGCCAAGGCGTGCGCCCAGTTCGTCCAGCGCCAGCACCAGGCCCTTCCAGGTCGGCGTGCCTTCCTGCTGCTCCAGCAGCTTGGCAGTGGCGGCGCGGTTATCCGCGAGCAGAGTCTCGATAGCAGGCTGGACGTGCTCGGGACGAATGGCGGAATAGGGCGGCAGGTCGAAGTCCTGCAGGAGGGGATTGCTGGAGCTCAAGGCATTCACCTGTAGATTGCGTCTGGGTAGAGGTTTATAGAGCAGCAAGAAACAGAGAGGGGGCGCAAGCCCCCTCCGGAAATTATTTTCGTCTCCTGTTCAGATGCCAGGAGCCGTTTTTCGGTAGACCGCTGATGCCCTTGGCGATCTTTTCAATCTGTCCACCGCGACGCAGATATACCGCGACATGCACTGCGATTGATTCACGGGTTTCTATAGCCGCTTTACTTCCGGCCTTGCTCGCAGAAGATCTGATGCGCAAGGTGGTCATAAACATACTCCTTTCCAGAGACGGCCAGCCATTATGCCAGATTATTGACACTTTGGCCAAAGAAGGGCATTCAGCTAAGGAAATCCGTCATTTTCGACGATTTTCCCGGATCGATAGCGACCATCTTAAATTACAATCGGCGCCGGATGCAGCCACAGGAATGTCTATGAAAGCGATTAGAAAATATCAGGGCGTGACGCCACAACTTGGCGAGCGGGCCTTTGTCGACCACTCGGCGGTGGTCATCGGCGACGTCCAGATCGGCGCCGACAGCTCGGTCTGGCCCATGACCGTGATCCGCGGCGACATGCAGCGCATCCGCATCGGGGCGCGCACCAGCGTGCAGGACGCCAGCGTGCTGCACATCACCCACGCCGGCCCCTTCAACCCCGATGGCTTCCCGCTGCTGATCGGCGATGACGTGACCATCGCCCACAAGGTCATGCTCCACGGCTGCAGCATCGGCAGCCGTGTGCTGATCGGCATGTGCAGCATCGTCATGGACGGCGCGGTGGTGGAGGACGAGGTGATCGTCGGCGCCGGCAGCCTGGTGCCGCCAGGCAAGCGCCTGGAAAGCGGCTTCCTCTACGTCGGCAGCCCGGTGAAACAAGTGCGGCCATTGACCGACAAGGAGCGAGCCTTCTTCACCTACAGCGCCGCCAACTACGTGAAACTCAAAGACCTGCACCTGGCCGAAGGCTACGACCGCCCCTGATCAACTGTTGCTCTGCCCGGGAACTCCCATGCATTACCAAACCGTATTGTTCGACCTTGACGGCACCCTGACCGCCCCTCGTGAGGGCATCACTCGCTCGATCCAGTTTGCCCTGGCCAAGCTGGGGATCGATGAGCCAGACCTGACCAAACTGGAGCACTTCATCGGCCCACCGCTGCTGCAAGCCTTTATGCAGTTCTATGACTTCGATGAAGCCCGGGCCTGGGAAGCGGTGAATTTCTACCGCGAGCGCTTCAAGGTCACCGGCCTGTATGAAAACCGCGTCTTCGATGGCGTCACGCCGCTGCTGGAAACCCTCGGTGGACAAGGGCGCCAGCTATACATCGCAACGTCCAAGCCCTGGGTGTTCGCTCGGGAGATCGCCCGCCACTTTGACTTCGCCCGGCATTTCAAGGTGATCTACGGCAGCGAACTGGACGGCACCCGCACCGACAAGGTGGAGCTGATCGCGCATTTGCTGGAACAGGAACAGCTCGACCCGGCCAGCACCCTGATGATCGGTGATCGCAAGCACGACCTGATCGGCGCCCGGCGCAACGGGCTCGATGCAGCAGCGGTGGGTTATGGCTTTGGTAGCCGTGAAGAGTTGAGTGCAGAGGCGCCGGCCTATCACTTCGAAACCCTGAGCGAGTTGCGCCAGGCGTTTCTGCCGCGTTAGGGCAATCCCTTCGCCGGCCAGCTACTGGACAGGTGCAGCAACCGGCTGGCCAGCGAACGCATCCGGCAACTTGATCAAGGCTGCCTTACGCTGATCTGCCGGCAATCGCCCCAGCTTCTCCACTGCCAGGAAGAACGCCAGCCAATCCCCATTCACCTGCTTGAACAACTCGGCAAACGCCGGCACCCACTGGTCGTACAGACCGAAGGGCAGCAAACGGGCGTTGTTCAACGGGGCATTGATCCAGGCGTCATAGCGCGTGGAACCAGCCCATTGGCTATCGCGCAACTGACGATAGTCGCGGCGCATGCGCTCGAACTCCTGCACCTTGCGCTGACGCATCTGCTCGGCGGGCAAGGGCAGGGCATACAGTTGTTCCAGGCGTTTACGGGTATCGAGCACCAGTTGGGTGAATTGATCACGCTGACGCAACTCAGTGTTGTTGAGCGGCGGCAGGGCGCGGTAAGTCCGCCACTGCCGGGTACCTTCCTGCTCGACGAAAGTGGCGTAGGACTCATTGAATTCAGTGTCGTCCTTCACATAAAAACGCTGGTGCGCCAGCTCATGAAAGATCAGGGTCGCCAGGCGCTCATCGCCCCACTGCATCATCGAGCTGATGATCGGGTCATCGAACCAGCCCAGGGTCGAATAAGCCTCCACACCGCCAATCGCCACGTCCATGCCTTGTTGCTTCTGCAACGCCGCTTCACCCCGGGCCGCGCCCTGGCTGTAATAGCCGCGGTAGGCCACGCAGCCGGCAATGGGGAAGCAATGGGTTTGCGGGCTCAGGGAAAACTCCGGCGTGGCGAACACGTTCCACACCACATAGGGCCGGCCGATGTCGACGTACAGGCGGTAGCTGCGGTTATCCGGTAGATGCAGGTGCTGACTGGCAAAGCTCCGGGCCTGTTGCGACTGCAGCAGATGGGCGCGCAGGGTCGGGTCGCGGGAAGGGTCGGCCGCCACTTGGGCCACCGGCGTGCGCCCCCGCAACAGCTGCAGTTGACCGCCGGCCAACTGGTTGTAGTAGCCGATGCTGCTGCAACCGTTGAGCAGCAAAAGCATCAGGGCCGGAAACAAAAGGCGCAAAAGAGGATCAAGTACCCCATGGCTTGGACGCGGCCTATTCACATCGAATCATCCAGAGAGAGTCTGCCCGCAAGACTATCTCGCCTGCCTGGAGTTTCGCCATGCGCGTATTGCTATTGAGCGCCGGACTGCTGACCCTCGCCGGTTGCGCTGGGCTACCCGCTCCCGACCCGGCGCAAGCCTGGATCGACCTCACACCGCCCCGGGACAGCCACCTGCAAGCCCTGGAAGTGGACAAACAGAGCACCCTCGACCCGCGCTACTTCCAGGTCCAGCCCGGCAGCCATGAACTGACCTTGCGCTACCAGTTCGCCGTACAGCCAAGCAACATCGGCCCGGACGCCGAGCCGCTGTGGCGCGACTGTCAGCTGAATGTGAAATTCACCGATTTCAGCGCCGGCCAGCGCTACCAGGTACAAGCCGGCAACATTGGCTTCCACCCTTGGGCCAGGCTCTACGACGAGCAGCACACTCTACTTGGCAATGCCCAGCCCGCAGGCTGCCAGCGCAGCTGATCGGCGCTATGCTGAGAGCCTCTCGCTCATTCGGCCCTTCATCATGCGCCAGCCACTGCTGATCCTCGCCCTTACCACCCTCAGTGCTTGCAGCACGCCGTTGCCCAGCGTCGATCCGCAGCAGGCCTGGATCGACCTGGCCACTCCGACCCCGGGCGGCAAGTTGGTGATGGCCGAGCGCCTGGATAACCAGCGCCTGAGCGACGGCCGCTACTTCCAGGTCAGCCCCGGCAGCCACGAATTGATGGTGCGTTTCGACTTCGAAGTCTCCGCCGGCGGCATGGGCATGAACACCGATCCTCAGGAGCGGCTGTGCTATCTGAGTGTGCGCTATGACCATTTCCAGGCCGGCCAGCGCTATCGCCTGGAGGCGCGCAACCTGGCGTTCACCCCCAGCGCCCGGTTGTACAACGCCCAGCGCGAGATCGTCGCCGAGGAGCGCATGATCAACTGTGTGCCCTGAACAGGTTCAGCGATCGTTCTTCTGGTAGATAATCTTCTTCGTGCCGTTTTCACAGCTGCCGACCACCATGTTGTTGTCATGAACTTCGTCGTTACTGACGATTTCCAGGGTGTAGGACGCAACGCCCTGAGCCTGAATCTTGGCTTCGATCTCGGCCTTGAGTTCATCACAGGGCTTGGGCGCAGCCAGGGCCGATGTGGCCAGCGCGCAACTAACTACCGCCAAGGCAAAACGTTTCATGATCTAAAGCTCCCTTGCTACGGCGCGCACGAGCGTACGCTGAAGCCGCAGTCGCGTATTCGACCACATTTGCGGGAAACGAGTTCTGATCTGTCGCACAGACTGGAACACCCGGCTCCTAGCAGATGCGCATAGGAGCCGGCTGGCTGGCGAGGCCCTTGAGTCAACTGACCAAGGTTGCCTCCAGGCTGATCTTGGCATTGAGCACCTTGGACACCGGGCACCCCTCCTTGGCCTTGCTGGTCAGTTCATCGAACTGCTGCTGGCTGGCCCCGGGGATCTTCGCCTTGAGGATCAGGTGCACCGCCGTGATGGCAAAACCGCCATCGAGCTGATCCAGGGTCACTTCCGCCTGGGTGTCGATGCTCTCGGCCTTGAGCCCGGCGTCCCCGAGAATCATCGACAGCGCCATGGAAAAGCAGCCCGCATGGGCGGCGCCGATCAACTCTTCCGGATTAGTGCCCTTGCCACCCTCGAAGCGAGCCTTGAAGCCATAAGGCGCCTCACGCAATACCCCAGTTTCAGTCGAAATCGAGCCGATACCGGTTTTCAGATCACCTTGCCAATGAGCCGAGGCTTTCTTTTTGATACTCATCTCTTTCTCCTCAAGAACCGGTGCGAAGGCTCGCACCGCTATGGTTTGCGCTGCCTAAGGGTTCTGAGGATAGATCCGCAGGCAAAGTTCAGCCGGGGTGATCGACGCTTGTTTACCCGACAAATTCACTCTGACTATTGAAACTCGGGTATATGCCCACATTGCATAGGTCTGACTTACAGAATTCGGCAGGTTTTGGCTCATGACAAAAGCCTGCTCGCCCTCCAGGAGAAGCAGGCTTATGAAACCGCTGTCCGCTGTTAAATTCTCGACCCTCGACCTGGTGCCCGTCCGCGAAGACGGCAGCCCCGCACAGTCCCTGCGCAACTCCCTGGACCTGGCGCAGCATGTGGAAAAATTCGGCTACAACCGCTTCTGGGTCGCTGAACACCACAACATGGACGGCATCGCCAGCTCCGCCACCTCGGTATTGCTGGGCTACCTGGCCGGTGGCACGTCAAGCATTCGTGTCGGCTCCGGCGGGGTCATGCTGCCCAACCACGCGCCGCTGGTGATTGCCGAACAGTTCGGCACCCTGGAAAGCCTGTACCCAGGACGTATCGACCTGGGCCTGGGCCGTGCTCCGGGTTCAGACCAGATGACCGCCCGTGCCCTGCGCCGGGAACGCTCCGGCAGCGCCGATGATTTCCCCGACGATGTCGCCGAACTGATGGCCTATCTCGGCCCTCGCACGCCAGAACAACGGGTGATTGCAGTTCCGGGCACCGGGACCAACGTGCCTGTGTGGCTGCTGGGTTCCAGCCTGTTCAGCGCGCAATTGGCAGGAGAGCGGGGTTTGCCTTACGCCTTCGCCTCACATTTCGCACCGCGCTACATGCATGAGGCGATTCGCGTCTATCGCAATCATTTCAAACCCTCGGCCGTGCTCGACAAACCTTACGTGATGCTCGGCGTGCCTCTGGTAGCGGCGGATACCGATGAGCAGGCCGACTACCTCGCCACCTCGGTGTACCAGCGAATCCTCGCGTTGATGCGTGGCCAGAGCCTGGTGCAGCGCAAACCGGTGCAGAGCATGGACGGCCTGTGGCTGCCCCATGAGAAGGAAGCGGTAATGAGTTTCCTGGGACTGGCGATGATCGGCAGCCCGGCGAAAATCCGCGCCAAGCTGCAAGTGCTGATCGAACAGACCGGTGCCGATGAGCTGATCTTCACCTGCGACCTGTACGAGCACGCCGATCGCCTGCATTCCTATGAGCTGCTGTCACAGGTGATGAAAGGCTGAACCCGCAGGAAGGCTGTTTTTTCAGGCACAAAAAAGCCGACGCCTTGGCGTCGGCTTTTCAATGGGCATCTACAAAGGCTCAACTGCGCTTATAGACAATTTCCTTGGTGCCGGCTTCGCAGGTGCCGACCACTTTGCCGTCAGCCGCCGCACCTTTCTCGACCACTTCCAGCGAGTAATGCTTGGCGCCCTTGGCATCAATCTTCGCGGCAATTTCGCTTTTCAGCTCTTCGCACGGCTTGGCGGCAGCAAGGGCAGTTCCCGCAAGACTCAACAAAGCGGCTGCTAGTACTAGTTTTTTCATCGGTCACATTCCCTGGTCGGATCAAAAGAGGCGGCATTGAGGCCAGCCTGACAAAAGCTCAAGACAGTTGTAGCGCTTTGCCACTTCCTATGGCACTCGGCCAGCGCACAAGTTCCTGAGCCTAGCTCAAGCCTTTAACTATTGGCAATCCGAAAGCCGACCTTAAGCGTGACCTGGAAGTGCGCCGCTTTACCGTCCTTGATATGACCGCGTGTTTCGGTCACTTCGAACCACTCCAGGTGCTTGATGCTCTTGTATGCCTCGGCCAAGGCATTGTTGATCGCATCTTCGATGCTGTTCGGCGACGAACCCACCAATTCGACTTTCTTGTAGGTGTGATGATCAGTCATGGCGCTCTCCTTTTTAGCTGTGAATTACAGCCTAGCAGTGATTTTTCTTATTACTTGGGGCGCCCTATCCCAAGTGGACGTTCAGATTTTCTGCACTTTCCCCAAGCCCCGCAGTCGGAACCTACACACCTCACTCATCACCCTGCAGGAGAGCCGACATGGCCAACACCTCGTTACGCAAAGCCTCGCTGGAAAGTATGGAAGCCGAGATCGAAAGCCTGCTCAAATCGCTGGAAAGCCTTAAGGACGACGCTTCTGATGAGTCGCGCAAAACCCTCAAGGCGCTCAAGAGCAATGCCGAGAGCGCACTCAAGCACTCCCGTAGCCTGCTCAGCGATGCCTATGAAGAAGTCAAAGTGAAAACCCGTGAAACCGGGATCGCCACCCGCGACTACGCCCAGGAACACCCCTGGACCACTGCCGGCGTCGCCGTCGGGGCCATCGGCCTGCTGGCCGCTTACCTGCTGTGCAAACGCGGCAACTAAGCCTGCTGGCGCAGTTCGTTTTTCAGCCACTGCGCCAATTGCCGAGCGCGCTCGTCTGCGGCGCGCTTGGGTAACCACAGCGCCAGTTGCCCCGGGGTGTCGGAAAAACCCCATGGGGCAACCAGCCTGCCTGCCAGCAAGTCCTCGGTCACCAGCGGCTCCGGGGCAATCGCCACCCCCAGCCCGGCGACGGCCGCCTCCAGCAAATAATACAAATGCTCGAAACCCTGCCCGTACTTCAGCCCGTCGGCGTCGATGCCGTTGTGCCGCGCCCAACTGGGCCAGGCCTGGGGACGCGATGTAGTGTGCAGTAAAGGCTCCTGCGCCAGCACACTGGCCGGCGCCTCGCGCAAGCCCGGGTAACCGGCGTAACGCGGGCTGAGCACCGGGCCGATGCGCTCGCCGGCCAGTTCATAGACCTGCATGTCCGTCGGCCACGGCGGCTCGGCAAAGACCAGCAGGGCATCCAGCCCTGGGCGCCGGGGGTCCAGATCTCCTTCACCGGCAGAAAGGTGCAGACGCAGGTCCGGCAAGTCGGCATTCAACCGCCCCAGACGGGGAATCAGCCAGCGCGCCAGCAGGCTGCCAGAACAGCCCAGTACGAAAGGCGCATCAGCGCTGCCCTGGGTCAATTCGGCGCAGACATCCCGCAGGCGCTCAAAGGCTTCGCTGCTGGCGTCCCGTAGGCGCCCCCCGGCATCTGTGAGTTTAAGGCCACGGCCTTCCTTGACGAAGAGACTCAGCCCAAGGTGCTCTTCGAGGACCTTCAATTGCCGGCTGACCGCGCCGTGGGTTACGTGCAATTGCTCGGCAGCCTGGCTGACGCTGTTGAGCCTGGCAGTGGCTTCGAATGCCCGCAGGGCATTCAGGGGGGGCAGCTCGCGGCTCATGGGATAGTTGAGTTTTCCTGACAGGTTGTGGCGATCTTATCGGTTTTCAGCGCCGGGGGTGAGGGGTAGAGTGAGCCTCATTGTCTTTCTTCAAAGCTTTCTTTCCATGAAGGCTTATCACTACGAACTTCCCCGGGAGCGCTCCAATGACCCAGTCCCAATTGCGTAATGGTCCTGACGACAACGGCCTGTTTGGCGCGTTCGGCGGCCGTTACGTGGCTGAAACCCTGATGCCGCTGATCCTCGACCTGGCCCGCGAATACGAAACAGCCAAGGAAGATCCCGAGTTCCTCAAGGAACTGGCCTACTTCCAGCGCGACTACGTCGGCCGTCCCAGCCCACTGTACTTCGCCGAGCGCCTGACCGAGTTCTGTGGCGGCGCCAAGATCTACCTCAAGCGCGAAGAGCTGAACCACACCGGTGCCCACAAGATCAACAACTGCATCGGCCAGATCCTCCTGGCCCGGCGCATGGGCAAGAAACGCATCATCGCCGAGACCGGCGCCGGCATGCACGGCGTGGCCACTGCCACCGTGGCCGCGCGCTTCGGCCTGGACTGCGTGATCTACATGGGCACCACCGACATCGAGCGCCAGCAGGCCAACGTGTTCCGCATGAAGCTGCTGGGCGCCGAAGTGATCCCGGTGGTGGCCGGCACCGGCACCCTGAAGGACGCGATGAACGAAGCCCTGCGCGACTGGGTGACCAACGTCGACAGCACCTTCTACCTGATCGGTACGGTGGCCGGCCCGCACCCATACCCGGCCATGGTCCGCGACTTCCAGGCAGTGATCGGCAAGGAAACCCGCGAGCAGCTGCAAGCCCAGGAAGGCCGCCTGCCGGACAGCCTGGTGGCGTGCATCGGCGGCGGTTCCAACGCCATGGGCCTGTTCCACCCGTTCCTCGATGACAAAGACGTGCAGATCATTGGCGTCGAAGCCGCCGGCTACGGCATCGAGACCGGCAAGCACGCCGCCAGCCTGAACGGCGGCGTACCCGGCGTATTGCACGGCAACCGCACCTTCCTGCTGCAGGACGACGATGGCCAGATCATCGACGCCCATTCGATTTCCGCCGGTCTCGACTATCCCGGCATCGGCCCTGAACACGCCTGGTTGCATGACATCGGTCGCGTCGAATACACCTCGGTGACCGATGACGAAGCCCTGGCCGCGTTCCACCAGTGCTGCCGCCTGGAAGGCATCATCCCGGCCCTGGAAAGCGCCCACGCCCTGGCCGAAGTGTTCAAGCGCGCGCCGACCCTGCCCAAGGATCACCTGATGGTGGTCAACCTCTCGGGCCGTGGCGACAAAGACATGCAGACCGTGATGCACCACATGGAACACTCTCAACAAGAGCAATCCAAGCAGGAGAAACACTGATGAGCCGCCTGCAAACCCGCTTTGCCGAGCTGAAGCAACAGAACCGCGCCGCCCTGGTGACCTTCGTCACTGCCGGCGACCCGAACTACGACACCTCCCTGGCGATCCTCAAGGGCCTGCCCGGTGCCGGGGCCGACGTGATCGAACTGGGCATGCCCTTTACCGACCCGATGGCCGACGGCCCGGCAATCCAGTTGGCCAACATTCGCGCCCTGGGGGCCAAGCAAAACCTGGCGAAAACCCTGCAGATGGTCCGCGAGTTCCGCGAAGGCAACAGCGACACGCCGCTGGTGCTGATGGGCTACTTCAACCCGATCCACCGTTACGGCGTGCCACGCTTTGTCGCCGACGCCAAGGCCGCCGGTGTCGATGGCCTGATCGTGGTGGACATGCCGCCGGAACATAACAGCGAGCTGTGCGACCCGGCCCAGGCCGCGGGCATCGATTTCATCCGCCTGACCACCCCGACCACCGACGACGCGCGCCTGCCGAAAGTGCTCGACGGCAGCTCGGGCTTTGTCTACTACGTCTCGGTGGCCGGGGTGACCGGTGCCGGCGCTGCCACCCTGGAGCATGTGGAAGAGGCCGTGGCCCGTCTGCGCCGCCATACCGACCTGCCCGTCAGCATCGGTTTCGGTATCCGTACTCCGGAACAGGCAGCGGCCATCGCTCGCCTGGCAGACGGCGTGGTAGTGGGTTCGGCGCTGATCGACCACATCGCCAACGCCGAGTCTTCCGAGCAAGCGGTGGACGGCGTCCTGAACCTGTGCGCGGCCCTGTCCGAAGGGGTGCGTAAGGCCCGTGTCAGCTGAAGGTAAAGTTCCTGATACAGAGGAATTAGCGCCTCTGGATGCAGACTAATCTGGCAAGACCGAGGGTTTCAGAACCAATGTTCTGAAACCCTTTTTGCTGTTTGTGCTGCGAGGAATACCTGATGAAAATGCCCAAACGTCTGATTGCCAGTGCCGCAGTGCTGATGCTTAGCGCCAGCCCGTTGCTGCACGTCATGGCCGACGACCGTGGTGATTATGATCGTGGGGGTGATCGCGCAGGTCCACAACAAGGTCATTGGGACAACCGCGGCGGCGATCATCGCGGCCCGGAATACGACCGGCGTGGTGGCCCACCCCGGGATTTCGGTCCGGTGCGTGAGACTATTCGCGACAACCACGGCTACTTCGTGCGGGGCGCGCCTCCACCTCCCGGCGTTCACCTGATGCGCGGCCAACCGCTGCCTCGCGGCTACTACGGCGAACGCCTGGACAACCGCGCACTGTCGCGCCTACCGGTGTATCCGGGTTATGAATGGCGACGCATGGGCGCTGACGTCTTCCTGATCGAAGTGGGCAGCGGCATCGTCTACGACATACTCGACGGCGTGCTCTACTGATCAGTTTTTGTACAAAGCCGGCCCTGGCAGGGGCCGGCTTGCCGACGCGCCATCCCCCCTCAAAATCCCGTCAAATCCAACGGCCGCATCGCCCCCATCCAGATCGCATGATCAGTGTGATCCAGCAGGTCATCGCCTGTATCCGGATGTAGAAACACCACCAGCCCCTGGCGATTGAGCGCCAGCCATGGCACCACATCGGCAAACACTTGCGGCGTGAACGCCAGTTGGCAACTCCAGTCCGGATGCGGCCCCACCGGCCGCTCGTGGACCCGGCCCATTTTCACGGCAAACAGCTGCGCCGCCTGCTCGCACAAAGCTCGGGCCTGGTCGATGGTGCTGGCGTCAAAATACACGTGGGCGTGATAACCCTTGATCCGTTGCATGCAAAACCTCTCGATAAAATCGAACCTTCCGGCTTGCCTCAGATGTCCCGCTCAGCCTGTGAAAAACAGGCCATCACCTCATGAGGACGGCAGATCCGCTGTTCAAGCAAATGCGCCATGGTGCCATGAGTCGTCCAGTCAGTGCGTCCATGCTGACGCGCGCAGGTCATCAATCTCCCGGGCCTTGCTGAAGTTCAACCCGCCCAGGCCAGTGAGTGACCGGAATGGTTAGTCGTCCTTGCGCAGGCGTCGGTATCACTGAGCAGCCAGGGCAACCACATGCAACCCTGTGACGCCTGCTCAAGGCGCCGATTACTGGGCGATGGATGGCAGCGACAGCCCCTTGAGGGATTGAGCGCTGTCGGCCTGCTCGCTCATCAGCCAGTCAACGAAACGCTGGATCAACGGTCCCCGGCGTTTACGCTGGGGCAGCACCACGTAGTAGCCGTAGCTGGAGATCTGCGTTTCGGCGATCGGCCGGCATAGCAGGCCCTGATCCAGCAGGTTGTCCACCAAGTGGCGCCAGCCGATGGCCACGCCCTGGCCGCCGATAGCCGCCTGGATCAGCAAGGTGTAGTTATCGAAGCGCAATTGCCCCGGGGCCGGCGCGGTGGCAATGCCCAACTCACGGAACACCCCATTCCAGTCGAACCAATGGCTGCTGTTTTCGCCACGCAGGTGCAGCAGCGGCAACTCCAGCAAGGAGCGCACGGGCAGGGGCGCGATGCGCTCCTTGAGCAGCAGCGGGCTGCACACCGGAAACACTTCCTCTCCGAACAGCCAGCGACTTTGCCCCTGCTTGAAACGCCCATCGCCAAACAGCACCGCCACGTCGATATCACTGCGCAGCATGCTGTGGCTGCGTTCGCTGGTGACCAGGCTGACGTCCACCTGCGGGTTGGCCTGATGAAAACGGTGCAGGCGCGGCATCAACCAGTAGGCGGCAAAGGCGAAATCCGTGGCCACCTGCAACACCTCGTGCTGATGCTGTTGGCTGAGGGCACTCAAGCCGGCATCGATACTCTGCAAACCAGCCTGCACCTGCTCCAGCAGCAAGGCCCCGGACTCGGTCAGTTCGATGCCCCGGTAGATCCGGTCGAACAGGCGCACGTTCAATTGCTCCTCCAGCCGCTTGATCTGCTGGCTGATAGCCGGCTGGGTGGTGCCCAGCTCCAGCGCCGCGGCAGTGAAACTGCGCAAACGGGCCGCCGCTTCAAACACTCGGAACAGGTCCAGGGACAAATCGCCAAGGGCTTCATACATAAGCTGCACTTATCCTAGTCATTGCCTTGCATGGGCTTTACCGCAAAAGACAGGGAATCCATGCTCAATCGCAGCACTCTCGCATAACCATCGACTATGGAATGCCGCGAACCCATGAAGCGCAAGAACATTCTTTTCATCATGGCCGACCAGATGGCCGCGCCCTTGCTGCCGTTCTACGGTTCATCGCCGATCCAGCTGCCACACCTCAGCCGCCTGGCTGCTAAAGGCGTGGTATTCGATGCCGCCTACTGCAACAGCCCGCTGTGCGCACCGTCGCGCTTCACCCTGGTGAGCGGTCAATTGCCGAGCAAGATCGGCGCCTATGACAACGCCGCCGACTTCCCTGCCGACGTGCCCACCTACGCCCACTACTTGCGACGTCTGGGCTATCGCACAGCGCTCTCGGGCAAGATGCACTTCTGTGGACCGGACCAGTTGCACGGCTACGAAGAACGCCTGACCAGCGACATCTACCCCGCCGACTACGGCTGGGCGGTGAATTGGGACCAGCCCGAGGTGCGCCCCAGCTGGTACCACAACATGTCCTCGGTGTTGCAGGCCGGGCCCTGCATACGCACCAACCAGCTGGATTTCGACGAAGAGGTGGTGTTCAAGGCCCAGCAGTATCTGTTCGACCATGTCCGCGAGGCTGGTGAGCAGCCATTCTGCCTCACCGTCTCAATGACCCATCCTCACGACCCGTACACCATTCCCAAGGCGTTCTGGGACCTGTACCACGACGATGAAATTCCACTGCCGCAAACCCCTCCGCAAAGCCAGCTGGATCCACACTCCCAGCGCCTGCTCAAGGTCTACGACCTGTGGGACAAGCCCTTGCCTGTGGATAAGATCCGCGATGCGCGCCGCGCCTACTTCGGTGCCTGCAGCTACATCGACAGCAACGTCGGCAAGCTGCTGCAGACCCTGGAAGACACCGGATTGGCGGACGACACACTGATCGTATTTTCCGGCGACCACGGCGACATGCTCGGCGAACGCGGCCTCTGGTACAAAATGCACTGGTTCGAAATGGCCGCACGGGTGCCGCTGCTGATTTGCGCACCAGGGCAATTCGCCGCCGGACGGGTCAGCGCCGCGGTGTCCACGGCCGACCTGTTGCCGACCCTGGTGGAGCTGGCCGGCGGCCAGGTGCAAGCCGATCTGCCCCTGGACGGCCGCTCGCTGATCCCACATCTGCAAGGGCGCGGCGGGCATGATGAAGTGTTCGGCGAATACATGGCCGAAGGCACCATCAGCCCGCTGATGATGATTCGCCGTGGCGCCTACAAGTTCATCTACAGCGAAGACGACCCGTGCCTACTCTTCGATGTGCACAACGACCCGCAAGAACACAGCGACCTCAGCCAGTCAGCCGAACATCGGCCAGTATTCGCAGCCTTCCTTGCCGAAGCCCGGGCCAAGTGGGACATCCCGGCCATACATCAACAGGTCCTGGCCAGCCAGCGCCGCCGCCGCCTGGTGGCCGAGGCGCTGAGCCGGGGCAAGCTCAAGAGCTGGGATCACCAACCACTGGTGGACGCCAGTGCGCAATACATGCGCAACCACATCGACCTCGATGACCTGGAGCGCAAGGCTCGTTATCCACAACCCTGCCAAAACCAATAATGTAAGGGGAAGAGCATGCAAAGGTTATCCACAGCACTGGCGGTCGGGCTCCTGGCCCTGGGCAGCACATCTGCCAGGGCCGACTCATGCGAAACGGTGAAAATGGCCGATCCGGGCTGGAGCGACATTGCCGCCACCAACGCCATCACCGGCTTGCTGTTGGACGGCATGGGCTACAAGACAAAGGTCGACACCCTGGCCGTACCCATCATCTATGGCGGTCTCAAGGACGGCCAGGTAGACATATTCCTGGGAAACTGGATGCCGGCGCAGCAGGGCTTCTACGACAAGTTCGTGGCCAACGGCGAAGTCATCCAACTGGCGAAGAACCTGGAGGGCACCGAGTTCACCCTGGCGGTGCCGGACTACGTCTGGGACGCGGGCGTGCATGACTTTGCCGACCTGAACAAGTTCGCCGACCAGTTTGACAAGAAAATCTATGGCATCGGCTCCGGCGCCCCGGCCAACCTGTCGCTGCAGGAAATCATCAAGAACAACCAATTCAACCTCGGCCAGTGGAAGCTGATCGAGTCCAGCGAACAGGCAATGCTTGCCGAAGTGTCCCGGGCCACCCGGAAACAGCGCTTCGTGACCTTCCTCGGCTGGACCCCACACCCGATGAACGTGCAACTGAAAATGCATTACCTCAGCGGCGGCGATAAGTACTTTGGCACCAGCGGCAGCGTCTATACCCTGACCCGCAAGGGTTATGCACAGGCCTGCCCGAATGTCGCCAAGCTGCTGGGCAACCTGCGCTTCACCCAGGACATGGAGAACAGCATCATGGCCGAGGTAGCGAACAACAAGCTGAGCAATACCGAAGCGGCCAAGGCCTGGATCAAGGCCAACCCGGCGGTGCTGGAGCAATGGCTGGAAGGGGTCCGGACCCTCGACGACAAGGATGCCCTGACGGCGGTCAAGGCCAGGTTGTAGATCGAGACGCGCCGTTCGCCTTGGCCATTCGCTGGCAAGCCAGTTCATACGGGCGAACGGCTCTCAAGACTTGCACCCCATCCACTGACGCTCCACCCTGACACTTCGTCCCGTCCCCACCCCGCGAGGAACCATGGCCTGGCCCAACCGCCATTCACTCCTGCCTTTCCTGAGCTGGCTGCCACAGCAGACCCGCACCAGTGTCGGCCGCGATCTGCTGGTGGGCCTGAGCGGCGCGATCCTCGCCCTGCCGCAATCCATCGCCTACGCCTTGATCGCCGGCCTGCCTGCGGAATACGGGCTGTACGCGGCCATTGTTCCGGTGCTGATCGCCTGCCTCTGGGGCTCGTCCTGGCACTTGATCTGTGGCCCCACGGCGGCGATTTCCATTGTGCTCTACGCCAGTGTCAGCCCCCTGGCGGTGCCGGCGTCCGAGGACTACATCACCCTGATCCTACTGCTGACCCTGTTGGCCGGGGTCTTCCAGTGGCTGCTGGGGATGCTGCGTTTCGGGGCCCTGGTGAACTTCGTCTCGCACTCGGTGGTGCTGGGCTTCACCCTCGGTGCGGCGGTGGTGATCGCCCTGGGCCAGATGCCCAACCTGATGGGCCTGGACCTGCCGAACCAGGCCACTGCCCTCAATAGCCTGACCTTGCTGCTGGAACACTTGGACGCCGTGGACCCGCCTTCGCTGCTGCTGGGGCTTGGCACCCTGGTGGTCGGGCTCACCTTGAAGCTGCTGGCGCCACGCTGGCCGAGCCTGTTGCTCAGCCTGCTGCTCAGCGGGCTGGTGGTATGGCTGCTGCCGGGGATGTTTGGCCAGGTCCGGCTGGTCAGTGCCTTCGTCGGCCAACTGCCACCGTTGAGCCCGCTGCCACTGGATCTGGAACTGATCCTGCGCCTACTGCCCAGCGCCGTGGCAGTGGGCATGCTCGGGCTGGTGACCAGCTTGTCAATTGCCCGCTCGCTGGCGGCCCGCTCGGAACAACTGCTGGACGCCAATCAGGAAGTCCGCGCCCAGGGACTGTCGAACATCGTCGGCGCGTTCTTCTCCGGCTACTTGTCCTCGGGCTCATTCACCCGCTCCGGACTGAGTTACGAAGCCGGTGCACGCTCGCCCCTGGCCGGGATGTTCTCGGCACTCTGGGTGGCACTGTTCGCGGTGACCGGCGCCGGGTTGATCGCCCACATCCCGATCCCCGCCATGGCCGGGAGCATCCTGCTGATCTGTTGGGGGCTGGTGGATCACCGGGGGATTCGCGCCTTGTTCCGGGTCAGTCGCGCCGAGTTCGTGGTGATGAGCCTGACCTGCATCGCCACCTTGCTCCTGGAACTGCAGACGGCGATCTATGCCGGAGTCCTGGCATCGCTGTTCTTCTACCTCAAGCGCACCTCGCAACCCCGGGTGCAGCAATCCAGTGAAGGGGATGAAGACATCCTGCGGGTCGGCGGCTCGATCTTCTTCGGCGCCAGCCACTACCTGCAGGTGCGCATGCAACGCTGCCATGCGCCGAGGCTGGTGATCGACGCGCGGCAGATCAACTTCATCGATTACTCAGGCGTGGAAATGCTGCACCAGGAGGCACGCCGGCTGAAGCGCCAGGGCCGCAGCCTGACACTGCGCCGGGCACGGCAGACGGTGAAAGAGGAATTGATCAAGCTGGAAGGACCGCAGCGGTGTCCGATCCACTTCGAGGACTGAAACATGGTCCGTAGCTGCCGACTGGCCAGCGCATGGCCCCGGAGAATCGGCATCTGCCGCAAGACCGTCGGCGCTGGCAACCCAGCACCTACACAGTGCCGCGGCTACAGAGCCAATTGGCGGCGCAGTTCGGCCAGCACCGGGGCGCTGTCCGGACGCACACCGCGCCACAGGTAGAAGGCTTCCGCGGCCTGCTCGGCCAGCATGCCCAGGCCGTCCAGCGCCAGTGCGGCGCCATGTTCGCTGGCCCAGCGGCAGAATGGCGTCGGCTCCTTGCCGTACATCATGTCGTAGCACACCGTGTGGCCCGGTTCGATCAGGCTGCTGGCTATTGGCGGCAGCTCGCCCGACAGGCTGGCGGAGGTGGCGTTGATGATCAGGTCCACCGACTCTTGCAGCCAATTGAAACCACTGGCCGCCACAGGCCCCAGGTCGGCGAACAGCTCCGCCAGCAATTCGGCCTTCTCTACGGTGCGGTTGGCAATCACCACCGACGCCGGTTGCTCCGCCAACAAAGGCTCGAGGGCACCGCGCACCGCACCACCGGCACCCAGCAGCAGAATCCGCTTGCCCTTGAGGCTGACCCCGGCGTTCACCGTCAGGTCACGCACCAATCCGGCGCCATCGGTGTTGTCCCCCAGCAGGCTGCCATCGGCCTGCTTGTGCAAGGTGTTCACCGCACCGGCCCGCTGGGCGCGCTCGGTCAGGCGGTCGCACAAGCGATAGGCATCTTCCTTGAACGGTACCGTGACATTGGCCCCGCAGCCGCGGGCAAAGAAGCTGCGGGCGGCGCCGGCGAAATCATCCAGGGGCGCCAGCAGGGTGTTGTATTCCAGGCGCTGGCCGGTCTGTTCAGCGAACAACCGATGGATCAGCGGCGACTTGCTGTGGCCGATCGGATTACCAAAAACGACGTACTGATCCATCTCTCAACCCTTTGTCCAACGGCAACCTCCAGGCACTGGCTGGCCAGCGCCTACGGCAGGCGCGGTATTTAGTTGCTGCCAGCCAGCCAGTCGCGATCCTGCAGGAAGTACTCGGTCAGGCGCGCTTCTTCGCTGCCCGGCTCGGCCTTCCAGTCGTAGCCCCAGCGCACTTGCGGCGGCAGCGACATGAGGATCGATTCGGTGCGGCCACCCGATTGCAGGCCGAACAGGGTGCCACGGTCATAGACCAGGTTGAACTCCACATAACGGCCACGGCGGAACTCCTGGAATTCCCGCTGCTGTACGCTGTAGGCAGTAGCCTTGCGCCGCTGGACGATGGGCAGGTAAGCCTCGATATAGGCATCGCCAATCGCCCGCATGAAGGCGAAGCTGGTGTCGAAGTCCCACTCGTTCAGGTCATCGAAGAACAGACCACCAATGCCCCGGGGCTCGTTGCGGTGCTTGATGTGGAAGTAGCTGTCGCACCAGGCCTTGTAGCGCGGATAGACCTCGGGACCGAAAGGCGCGCAGGCACGCTCGGCAACCCGGTGCCAGTGCACGCAGTCATCGATGTTGCCGTAGTAAGGGGTCAGGTCGAAGCCGCCACCGAACCACCAGACTGGTTCTTCACCTTCCTTCTCGGCGATGAAAAAACGTACGTTGGCGTGGGACGTCGGCACATGCGGGTTGTGCGGGTGAATCACCAGCGACACGCCCAGGGCCTCGAAACCACGACCGGCCAGTTCCGGACGGTGGGCGCTGGCCGATGGCGGCAGACCGCTGCCGAACACATGGGAGAAGTTGACCCCGCCCTTTTCGATCACCGCACCGTCGCCGATCACCCGGGTACGGCCGCCGCCGCCAGCAGGGCGGGTCCAGGCGTCCTCGATGAAGCGTGCACTACCGTCTTCGGTTTCCAGTGCAGCGCAAATGCGGTCTTGCAGGTCGAGCAGGTAGGCTTTTACGGCCTCGGTGCGGGTAGTCATGGCATCACCTTGGATCGGGCAAAGCTACGCGGCGCTAGGGATGAAACGCAGGCCGGCGCAAATGGGCGCGTAGCATAACACCGCCCCGGGGCCTGCCGCAGTTGACGAAGGTCAAGCGGAGGAGTCCGATAGAGCACTTTCACGCGACGACCGAGGAGAGAGTGCAGATGGCCAAACGAATCCAGTTCCGTGCCCATGGCGGCCCCGAAGTACTCGAGTATGTGGATTACCAACCAACCGAACCCGGCCCGCAGCAGGTTCGCGTCAGCAACCAGGCCATCGGCCTGAATTTCATCGACACCTATTTCCGCAGCGGCCTGTATGCGCCACCGACACTGCCATCGGGCCTCGGGGCCGAAGGGGCTGGGGTGGTCGAGGCCGTCGGCAGTGCCGTGACCCGCTTCAAGATCGGCGACCGGGTGGCCTATGGCAGCGGGCCGCTGGGCGCCTACAGCGAAGTGCATGTGTTGCCGGAAGCCAACCTGGTGCACCTGCCGGACAGCATCAGCTTCGAACAAGCGGCCGCAGTGATGCTCAAGGGCCTCACCGTGCAGTACCTGCTGCGCCAGACCTATGAACTCAAGGGCGGCGAAACCGTGCTGTTCCATGCCGCAGCGGGCGGCGTCGGTTCCCTGGCCTGTCAGTGGGCCAAGGCGCTTGGGGTAAAGCTGATCGGCACCGTCAGTTCGCCGGAGAAAGCCGCCATCGCCAAGGCCCTGGGCGCCTGGGAAACCATCGACTACAGCCATGAAGATGTCGCCAAGCGGGTACTGGAACTGACCGATGGCAAGAAGTGCCCGGTGGTCTATGACGGCGTGGGCAAGGACACCTGGCTGACATCCCTGGACTGCCTGGCACCGCGTGGCCTGATGGTCAGCTTCGGCAATGCCTCGGGCGCGGTGGACGGGGTGAACCTGGGCATTCTCTCGGCCAAGGGCTCGCTGTACGTGACCCGGCCGACCCTGGCCAGTTACGCCAACAACGCCGAGAACCTGCAGATCATGGCCGACGAGCTGTTCGGCATGATCACCAGCGGCAAGCTGAAGATCGAGATTGGCCAGCGCTTCCCCCTGGCGGACGCAGCCAAGGCCCACATCGAACTGTCGGCGCGGCGTACTACCGGCTCGACGGTGTTGTTGCCCTAGACGTCTGCGGCGGCAAGCGCAGGCCGCCCGGCCGCTCCTGCAATGCAATTCCTGCAGGAGCCGGCTGGCCGGCACCGCTGTTCAAGAAGGCCGCACCACCTTGCCCGTAGCCAGATCACGAATCAGGCTCGGGTTCTTGCGCCCACCCAGGCTGCCGCCCAGGACCATGTCCAACTGCCCGCGGAAATACTGCTCGATGCGAATCCGCGTCCGAGCCGCCGGCCGCCCCTGGGGATTGGCCGAGGTAGAAATCAACGGCCCGACCAAGGCGCACAACTCACGCACCTGCGGATGATCACTGACCCGCAGGGCCACGGTGTCGTGTACCCCGGTAACCCATTCGGGCAGCAGATCCTGGTGGGGCACCAGCCAGGTATTGGGTCCCGGCCAGGTGCTCGACATGCGATCGATCCAAGTGTCCGGGAAGTCCTCGAAGAGGAAGTCGAACTGACGGATATTGTCAGCGATCAGGATCAGACCCTTGTCCACTGACCGTGACTTGATCGCCAGCAGGCGATCCACCGCCTCTTCATTCCAAGGATCGCACCCCAGGCCCCAGACCGCTTCGGTTGGATAGGCAATCACCGCCCCTGCGCGAATCTCTCGTGCGGCTTGTTGCACACGCCAACTGCTGACCATTGCCGACTCTCCAGATAAAAGCTGTGCGCAGTTTACCGATCCTGCTTATAAAACCTAGCTCAGGCGTGCAAACCAACGCCCGTTTTCATTGACCGCGCGACCTTCGATCTCCAGCTCGGTCAGGGCCGCCAACACCCGGGGCAAGGGCCATCCGCAGGCAGCGGCCAAGGCCTCGCTGCTGTGGGGCGCGGCCTGTAGCAGGGCCAGCAATGGATCCGCGCAGGTCTCGGCCAGGGGGAAAGTGGTCGGCGGCAAGTGCTGCCAGCCTCTCAGGGTCTCAAGTATGTGCTGAACGCTTTCCACCAGCACCGCGCCATCGCGGATCAGTTGATGACAGCCCCGGGCTGCCGGGTGGTGGATAGAGCCGGGAATGGCATACACCTCGCGGCCTTGCTCCGCCGCCAGGCGAGCGGTGATCAAGGAACCGCTGGCCACGCTGGCCTCCACCACCAGCACGCCCAGGGACAGGCCACTGATGATCCGGTTACGCCGGGGGAAGTGTTCCGGACGCGCTGCGGTGTCCAGCGGGAGCTCGGAAATCACCGCGCTGCCCTGCTCGATCATCGTCTTGGCCAAGGCCCGATGCCGCTGTGGATAAAAATTTTCCAGGCCCGTCCCCAGCACCCCCACGGTACGTCCACCAACCTCCAGGGCCGCCTGGTGCGCAGCACCGTCGATGCCCAGGGCAAGGCCACTGGTGATCACGAAACCGGCCCCGGCCAGGCTCCGGGAAAACGCTGCAGCGGTGTCCAGTCCCGGCCGCGAAGCACGGCGGCTGCCCACCATCGCCAACTGCGGCAACTCCAGGATCGACGGATCACCGGCCACGAACAACAGCGGTGGCGCATCCTCCAACTGCGCCAGCAAGGCCGGGTAGCCGGGCTGGTCCCACATCAGCAAATGCTGGGCCTGGTTGTCTATCCAGGCCAACGCGCGGCGGGCACCATCACGGACTTCGACGCTGCGCCGGGCATCGCTACAGGCCTTCGGCAGGCCCAGCGAGTGCCAGGCAGCCGCGGGAGCGACCAGGGCTTTGGAAGCAGAACCGAAGGCCTGAAGCAAACGCTGAAAGCGCATGGCACCCAAGCCGGGCAGGCCATGCAAACGTAGACGGGCCTCCAGTTCGGCCGGGGAAATGGCAGCAGCATTCGAGTGCGACATGGATCATCCTTGATCGTCATCGGGCCGCTCGGCACCGGAACAAGCTGTGGATAAGTCTGTTGGTAACTTGTTGAGGAAAGGCTGCCCGCAAGGGGCGCGCGCCGTGTCCAGCGGCGCCAGCGCGCGCAAGGCCTGGAGTACGAGCCCATCGCTGAGTTTGTCCTAGCAACGGCAATCCACCGGTCGAAACTCGCTCCATCGCCAGGGCTGTTGCAGATAGCGGCTGGCACTGCTTCACGGGGTATCGCCCGCCGTCACCCAACAATGCTGTGGATAACCGTCCTTGAGATGCACCTGGGCCTGACCGATGGCAGTCCAGCCCAACAGCAGCAAGGCGATCAGTGATTTCCTCATGGGCTGAATCCCTTTATTATGTAGGTTCGCGTAAAACGCCAGAGCCTGCGCGGCTCGCTCCTTCCCTGAGCACGTTTTGCATCGGCGACCCAGGTCCAGGACCTGCCAGGACGCCGACTCCGCCCTTACTTCACACGTGTAGCAATTACGCTTATGGCCATTTTAAACATCCTCGAATTCCCCGATTCGCGCCTGCGCACTATCGCCAAACCGGTGGAGGTAGTGGACGACGAAGTGCGTCAGTTGGTCGATGACATGTTTGAAACAATGTATGAGGCCCCAGGCATTGGCCTGGCGGCGACCCAGGTCAACGTGCACAAACGCATCGTGGTCATGGACCTGTCCGAAGACCGCACTGAACCCCGGGTGTTCATCAACCCCGAGTTCGAAGCCCTGACCGACGAGATGGACCAGTATCAGGAAGGTTGCCTCTCGGTACCGGGCTTCTATGAGAACGTCGACCGTCCGCAACGCGTCAAAGTCAAGGCTCTGGACCGTGATGGCCAGCCTTACGAACTGATCGCCGAAGGCTTGCTCGCGGTGTGTATCCAACACGAATGCGACCACCTCAACGGCAAGTTGTTCGTCGACTACCTGTCCACACTCAAACGTGACCGGATCAAGAAGAAACTGGAAAAGCAGCATCGCCAGAACGCTTGATGCTCCTCTTCCAAAGGCTTGCAGCGGCAAGCCTTTTTCTTTTCCGCATGTTTACTACCGAGAATTCCCATGACTGAGCCACTGCGCATCGTCTTTGCCGGCACTCCCGAGTTCGCCGCCGAACACCTCAAGGCCCTGCTCGACAGCCCTTATGAGATCGTCGCGGTCTACACCCAACCGGATCGCCCGGCCGGCCGTGGACAAAAACTGATGCCCAGCCCGGTCAAGCAGCTTGCGCTGGAGCACAACATTGTCGTGCTGCAACCGCCGACCCTGCGTAACGCCGAGGCCCAAGCCGAACTGGCGGCGCTCAAGCCGGACCTGATGGTGGTGGTGGCCTACGGCCTGATCCTGCCGCAGGTGGTGCTGGATATTCCACGCCAGGGTTGCATCAACAGCCACGCCTCCCTGCTGCCACGCTGGCGCGGTGCGGCGCCGATCCAGCGCGCCGTGCAAGCCGGTGACGCACACAGCGGGGTGACCGTGATGCGCATGGAAGCCGGGCTGGATACCGGGCCGATGCTGCTCAAGGTCAGCACCCCGATCAGCACCCAGGACACCGGCGGCAGCCTGCACGACCGCCTCGCCGAAATGGGCCCGCCGGCCGTACTGCAAGCCATCCAGGGCCTGGCCGCCGGCACCCTGGAAGGCGAAATCCAGGACGACAGCCTGGCCACCTACGCCCACAAGTTGAACAAGGACGAGGCACGCATCGACTGGCAGCGCCCCGCCGTGGAGCTGGAGCGTCTGGTACGGGCCTTCAATCCCTGGCCGATCTGCCACAGCACCTTGAATGGCGAGGCCCTGAAAGTCCTGGCCGCCACACTGGCTGAAGGCCAAGGCGCTCCGGGGCAGATCCTCGACGCCAGCAAGGACGGCCTGCTCGTTGCCTGTGGTGAGCAGGCACTGTGCCTGACCCGCCTGCAACTGCCCGGTGGCAAGGCGCTGAACTTCAGCGACCTGTTCAACAGCCGCCGCGAGAAATTCGCCATCGGCACGCTGCTCGGCCAAACGGCGGACGCCCAATGAACCCGCGCCTGGCCGCCGCCAAGGCACTGACCGCGGTCCTCAACGGCAAGGCCTCGCTCAACAGCTCGTTGCCGATCCAGCTGGACAAGGTCGAAGTGCGCGATCGCGGCTTCACCCAGGACCTGGCATTTGGCACCGCACGCTGGCAGCCACGGCTGTCGGCACTGGCGGCCAAGCTGCTGCAGAAGCCCTTCAAGGCGGCGGATGCCGATGTCGAGGCGCTGCTGCTGGTGGGCCTCTATCAACTGCTCTACACCCGGGTGCCGGCCCACGCCGCCATCGGCGAAACCGTAGGCTGCGCCGACAAGCTGAAGAAGCCCTGGGCCAAGGCCCTGCTCAATGCCGTGCTGCGCCGCGCCCAGCGCGAAAGCGAAGCCCTGCTGGCCGAACTGGAACACGACCCGGTGGTGCGTACCGCGCACCCACGTTGGCTGCAAAAATCCCTCAAGGCGTTCTGGCCCGAGCAGTGGGAAGCCATCTGCGCCGCCAACAACGCCCACCCGCCGATGATCCTGCGGGTCAACCGCCGTCACCAATCCCGGGACGCCTACCTCAAGCTGCTGAGCGAGGCCGGCGTAGCCGCCAAGCCGTGCGTCTACAGCCAGGACGGCATCGTTCTCGACGAGGCCGGTGACGTCCGCAGCCTGCCGGGCTTTGCCGAGGGCTGGGTCAGCGTGCAGGACGAAGCCGCACAGCTGGCCGCCGACCTGCTGGAACTGGCACCGGGACAACGGGTGCTGGACGCCTGCTGCGCACCGGGAGGCAAGACCTGCCATATCCTCGAAGTCGAGCCGGCCCTGGCCGGTGTGGTGGCGGTCGACCTGGAAGCCAAGCGCCTGGTACGGGTCCGGGAGAACCTCGATCGCTTGGGGCTCGACGCCCAATTGATCGCCGCCGATGGCCGCAACACCCAGGTCTGGTGGGACGGCAAACCGTTCCAGCGGATCCTGCTGGACGCGCCGTGCTCGGCCACTGGGGTGATCCGCCGCCATCCGGACATCAAGCTGACCCGTCAGCCCGAAGACATCGCCGCCCTGGCGCAACTGCAAGGCGAGCTGCTGGACGCCATGTGGCAGGCCCTGGAAGTCGGCGGCATCCTGCTCTACGCCACCTGTTCGACCCTGCCCACCGAGAACACCGAAGTGATCGAGGCGTTCCTGGCCCGCACCCCGGGCGCTCGTGAATTGGACATCGGCGGCCAACTGGGGCAGCCTGCGGCCGGCCTCAAGCAGCCCCACGGGCGCCAGCTGCTGGCGCAAGAGGGCGGCCACGACGGCTTCTACTACGCCAAGCTGATCAAGATTGCCGCGGCTCGCGGCTAAACGGTTTTAAGGGAGTGACTGGATGAAGATCATCATCCTCGGTGCCGGCCAAGTCGGTGGCACGCTGGCGGAACACCTGGCCAGCGAAGCCAACGACATTACCGTGGTGGACACCGACGGCGAACGCCTGCGCGACCTCGGCGATCGCCTGGACATTCGCACCGTGCAAGGCCGTGCCTCCTTTCCCACGGTGCTGCGCCAGGCCGGCGCCGATGACGCCGACATGCTGGTGGCGGTGACCAACAGCGACGAAACCAACATGGTCGCCTGCCAGGTCGCCCACACCTTGTTCCACACCCCGACCAAGATCGCCCGGGTGCGCGAGGCCGCCTACCTGACCCGCGCCGGGTTGTTCGACAACGACGCGATCCCGGTGGACGTGCTGATCAGCCCCGAACAGGTGGTGACCAACTACATCAAGCGCCTGATCGAGCACCCCGGCGCCCTGCAGGTGATCGACTTCGCCGAGGGCAAGGCCCAGCTGGTGGCGGTCAAGGCCTACTACGGCGGCCCACTGGTGGGTCAGCAGTTGCGCCAACTGCGCGAGCACATGCCCAACGTCGATACCCGGGTAGCGGCGATCTTCCGTCGCGACCGGCCGATCATGCCCAAGGGCGATACGGTGATCGAGGCCGACGACGAGGTGTTCTTCATCGCTGCCAAGGCCCACATCCGGGCGGTGATGAGCGAAATGCGCCGTCTCGAAGAGTCCTACAAGCGCATCGTCATCGCCGGTGGTGGGCAGATCGGCGAGCGCCTGGCCGAAGCCATCGAAAGCCGCTACCAGGTAAAGATCATCGAGATGAACCCGGCCCGTTGCCGCTATCTGTCGGACACCCTGGACAGCACCGTGGTGCTGCAGGGCAGCGCCTCGGACCGCGACCTGCTGCTGGAAGAGAACATTGCCGACGCCGACATCTTCCTGGCCCTGACCAACGACGACGAGGCCAACATCATGTCCTCGCTGCTGGCCAAGCGCCTGGGGGCGAAAAAGGTCATGACCATCATCAACAACCCGGCCTATGTCGACCTGATCCAGGGTGGCGACATCGACATCGCCATCAGCCCGCAGTTGGCGACCATCGGCACCCTGCTGACCCACGTGCGCCGTGGCGACATCGTCAGCGTGCACTCCCTGCGCCGGGGCGCGGCAGAAGCCATCGAGGCCATCGCCCATGGCGACGCCAAGTCGAGCAAGGTGATCGGCCGGGCCATCGAGAACATCGGCCTGCCGCCGGGCACCACCATCGGCGCGATCATTCGTGATGAAGAAGTGCTGATCGCCCACGACGACACCGTGATCGAGGCAGGGGACCATGTGATCCTGTTCCTTGTGGATAAAAAGCACATCCGTGATGTGGAGAAACTGTTCCACGTTGGCCTGAGCTTCTTCTGATCAAACGCGGCCCTGTGGCCTCTGCCACAGGCTGGGATTGCCCAATAAGGGTGCGGCCCGCAAAAAATCCGGCGCTGCTGCACCAACCCACAGGAGTGACAACGATGCTTGAATCGCTGGAAAAAATGCTCGCCAAGGGTGTGGATAACGCGCTGCTGCGCTTCGGCCTGGGCAAGGGTTACCTGGATCAGGGCGAGTACGCCAAGGCCGCCGAGCACCTGCAACACTGCGTGGCCTTTGATCCCAAGTATTCAGCGGCCTGGAAGCTGCTGGGCAAGGCTTGCCAGGGGCAGGGCGACACTCAAGCAGCGCGCCAGGCCTGGGAGCAGGGGCTGGAAGCAGCCCGTGGCCACGGTGACAAGCAGGCGGAAAAGGAAATGACCGTGTTCCTCAAGAAGCTCGATCGCCAGTCCTGAAGCCCCTATAGCCGCTGCCTTTCACAGGTAACGCAGGGCAATCCCTTGCGCATCCACCTGGATCACTTCCATGCGCACCCGCGGAGCGCTCTCCGACAGGCCCTGCACCTGGCCATAGACCACTGCGCCCTTAGGCAACTTCGCCAGGACCGGACTTTGCACATAGACGCCGCTGGCGGACAGGTTGCGGGTCTGCCCCAGGCATTCGCCAATGCTCTCGTGCTGAATCTTGATACGAAACGACTTGCGGTGCTCGGACATCTTCTGCGCCCTTGTTCAGTGTGCTGTGGATAATTCCCCGCTGGGGTTATCCACAGATCGTGCCAGCTCTTGTCAGTACCAGCGCGCCTCACCCGGCGGGCGTTTCTTGAAGCGCTTCATGCTCCACATGTACTGGCTCGGATAAGCCCCGACATAACGCTCGACCACCTTGCTCATGGCGGCGCAGGAGGTTTCGGTATCGGTGCTGTACATCTCTTCCGGGGCCGCTTCGAGGATCACCTTGTATCCCGACCCATCAGGCAGGCGCAGGGCATGCAGGAACACGCCGACGGCCTTGCCGCCGGCCAGCATGTTCGGCACAAACTTGCTGGTCAGCGCCTGGGTGGCGAAGAAGGGCACGAAGATCCCGGCGGATTCGGCCGGTTCCGGGTCGGCGGGGATGCCCACTGCCCCCCCTTTGCGCACTTCCTTGATGACGCTGAGGATGCCTTCCTTGGTGGAGGCCGCCACGCGGTTGCCCAGTTGCACCCGCTGCTTGCGCAGCAGTTCGTCCACCGCCTTGAGCTTCGGCGGACGGTAGAAAATGATCGGTTTGCATTGGCTGCAGTAGAAGTGGTTGAGCACTTCCCAGTTGCCCAGGTGGCTGGTGATGCCGACCACACCCTTGCCCGAGGCCAGGGCATCCTTGAGCACATCGAGGCCCTCGACTTCACGCACCAGCTCGATCGAGCGCTGCGCCGGCCAGATCCAGGCACAGGCGCTTTCGGTCAGGGATTTGCCGATGTCCTTGAGGCTCTGTCCGACTAGCCGCTCGCGCTCGACCGGGTCCATCTGCGGAAAGCATTTGGCCAGGTTGATGCGCACCACGTCGCGGGAGCGGTTGGGGGTCTTCCACATGATCCAGCCGATGGCCGTGCCGACCGCCTGCACCGCACGCCAGGGCAGCAAGGCAAACAACCGCAGAGCGCCCACCAGCAGGGCGCCTTTGAACTTATCCACAAATGACTCCTGATCTGTAGGTCATGATCTAGTCGCAGCCGACTATTCTAACCGCGCATCCGCAAGGATGGCGTAGCGATCACAGTCGCGAGTGTGATCCATGACCATGCCCGAGGCCTGCATCAAGGCATAACAGATGGTCGGACCGACGAAGGTGAAGCCGGCTTTCTGCAGTCCGCGGCTCATGGCCTCGGCTTCCGGGGTCACCGCCGGAACTTCGCTGCGGTCCTTGAAGTGGTTGATCTTCGGCACGCCGCCGACGAACGACCAGAGCAACCCCACCGGGTCTTCCAGCTCCAGCCAGGCCTGGGCATTGCGCCGGGCGGCGTTGAGCTTGAGACGGTTGCGGATGATGCCCGGATCGAGCATCAGTTCGTCAATCTCCGCATCGCTCATCTGCGCCACTCGCTGCACATCGAAGCCGAACAGCACCTGGCGATAACGCTCGCGTTTCTTCAGCACGGTGATCCATGACAAGCCGGCCTGGAACCCTTCGAGCAATAACAACTCGAACAAGCGCTGCCCATCGCGCAGCGGCACGCCCCACTCCTGATCGTGATATGCCATGTACAGCGGATCTTCGGAACACCAAAAGCAGCGTGGCATAAGGCTCCAGGGGGCGTGCGCAGGACTGAATCGGGTATACTCCCGCTCCTTAAATCGCAGCCCAAGTAACAGGTGAATTTCGTGAGCCAGCCTACGCCAGCCGTGCGTACCTTCCAAGACTTGATCCTCGCCCTCCAGCAGTACTGGGCCGAGCAAGGTTGTGTGGTACTTCAGCCCTACGATATGGAAGTAGGCGCCGGCACTTTCCACACCGCTACCTTCCTGCGGGCCATCGGCCCGGAAACCTGGAACGCCGCTTATGTGCAGCCCAGTCGTCGCCCGACTGACGGCCGCTACGGCGAAAACCCCAACCGCCTGCAGCACTACTATCAGTTCCAGGTGGTCTTGAAGCCCAACCCGGAGAACTTCCAGGAGCTGTACCTGGGTTCCCTGAAGCACGTGGGCCTGGACCCGCTGGTGCACGACATCCGTTTCGTCGAAGACAACTGGGAGTCGCCGACCCTAGGCGCCTGGGGCCTGGGCTGGGAAGTCTGGCTCAACGGCATGGAAGTGACCCAATTCACCTACTTCCAGCAAGCGGGCGGCATCGAGTGCTATCCGGTGACCGGCGAGATCACCTATGGCCTGGAGCGCCTGGCCATGTACCTGCAGGGCGTGGACTCGGTGTACGACCTGGTCTGGGCCGACGGCCCGTTCGGCAAGGTCACCTACGGCGACGTGTTCCACCAGAACGAAGTGGAGCAGTCGACCTACAACTTCGAACACGCCAACGTCGAGAAGCTGTTCGAACTGTTCGACTTCTACGAAAGCGAAGCCAAGCGCCTGATCGAGCTGGATCAGCCGCTGCCACTGCCAAGCTATGAAATGGTCCTCAAGGCCTCGCACACCTTCAACCTGCTGGACGCGCGCCGAGCAATTTCGGTGACGGCCCGTCAGCAGTACATCCTGCGTGTACGCACCCTCGCGCGCTCCGTGGCCCAAGCCTACCTGATGGCTCGCGCCAAGCTGGGCTTCCCGATGGCGACCCCGGACCTGCGTGATGAAGTGTTGGCTAAGTTGGAGGCGGCACAATGAGTGCGCAAGATTTTCTGGTTGAACTGGGCACTGAAGAGCTGCCCCCAAAAGCCCTGAACACCCTGGCCGACGCCTTCCTGGCCGGCATCGAGAAAGGCCTGCAGAGCGCTGGCCTGAGCTTCGAGGCCAAGCAGGTCTATGCCGCGCCACGGCGCCTGGCAGTGCTGATCACTGGTCTGGCTACCCAGCAGCCAGACCGCAGCATCAACCTCGACGGCCCACCGCGCCAGGCCGCCTTCGATGCCGACGGCAACCCGACCCAGGCCGCCCTCGGCTTCGCCAAGAAGTGCGGCGTGGACCTGAGCGAAATCGACCAGAGCGGCCCCAAGCTGCGCTACAGCCAGAGCATCCAGGGCAAGCCCACCGCCAGCCTGCTGCCGACCATCGTCGAAGACTCGCTGAACGACCTGCCAATCCCCAAGCGCATGCGCTGGGCTGCGCGCAAGGAAGAGTTCGTGCGTCCGACCCAGTGGTTGGTAATGCTGCTGGGCGATGAAGTCATCGACTGCACCATCCTCGCCCAGAAAGCCGGTCGCGACTCCCGCGGTCACCGTTTCCATCACCCGGAAAACGTACGCATCACGGCGCCGGCCAACTACCTCAATGACCTGCGTGCCGCCTACGTACTGGCCGACGCCAACGAGCGCCGCGAGCTGATCAGCAAGCGCACCGCAGAGCTGGCAACCCTGCAGGAAGGCACGGCGATCGTGCCGGCAGACCTGCTGGACGAAGTCACCGCGCTGGTGGAATGGCCAGTGCCACTGGTGTGCTCGTTCGAGGAACGTTTCCTCGACGTGCCCCAGGAAGCCTTGATCACCACCATGCAGGACAACCAGAAGTACTTCTGCCTGCTGGACATCGACGGCAAGCTGCTGCCGCGCTTCATCACCGTGGCCAACATCGAAAGCAAGGACCCGCGCCAGATCATCGAGGGCAACGAGAAAGTCGTGCGCCCGCGTCTGACCGACGCCGAGTTCTTCTTCAAGCAAGACAAGAAGCACAAGCTCGAAGACTTCAACCTGCGCCTGCAGAACGTGGTCTTCCAGGAAAAACTCGGCAGCGTCTACGACAAGGCCGAGCGCATTTCCAAGCTGGCAGCGTTCATTGCCCCGCGCATCGGTGGCGACGCCCAGCGCGCAGCCCGCGCCGGCCTGCTCTCCAAGTGCGACCTCGCCACCGAGATGGTCGGCGAGTTCCCGGAAATGCAAGGTGTTGCCGGTTACTACTACGCCCTCAATGACGGCGAGCCGCAAGACGTGGCCCTGGCCCTGAACGAGCAGTACATGCCTCGTGGCGCCGGCGCCGAGCTGCCGAGCACCATCACCGGTGCCGCCGTGGCCATCGCTGACAAGCTGGACACCCTGGTGGGTATCTTCGGTATCGGCATGCTGCCCACCGGCAGCAAGGACCCCTACGCCCTGCGTCGTGCAGCCCTGGGTGTACTGCGCATCCTGATCGACAAGAAGTTCGACCTCGACCTGACCGACGCCGTGGCATTCGCCGTCAGCGCTTTCGGCACCAAGGTCAAGGCCGCCGGCCTGGCCGAGCAGGTGCTGGAGTTCATCTTCGACCGTCTGCGTGCCCGTTACGAAGACGAAGGCGTGGATGTAGCCACTTACCTGTCGGTGCGAGCCCTGAAGCCGGGCTCGGCCCTGGACTTCGACCAGCGCGTGCAAGCCGTACAGGCGTTCCGCAAGTTGCCGGAAGCCGCCGCCCTGGCTGCGGTGAACAAGCGCGTGTCGAACCTGTTGAGCAAAGTCGAAGGCAATGTGCCGACCACCATCGAAGCCAAGTACTTCGACAACGCCAACGAGTTCTCCCTGTACTCGGCAATCCAGCAGGCAGATCAGGCTGTACAGCCAATGGCCGCGGCCCGTCAGTACAGCGAGACCCTGGCCCGCCTGGCCGCCCTGCGCGAACCGGTGGACGCCTTCTTCGAGGCGGTAATGGTCAATGCTGAAGACGCCAAGGTACGGGCCAACCGCTATGCGCTGCTGGCGCGGCTGCGGGGCCTGTTCCTGGGCGTGGCGGACATTTCGGTACTGAGCTGACAGGTAGGGAATTGCTGTGAAACTGCTGATACTCGATCGTGACGGCGTGATCAATCACGACTCCGATGCCTACATCAAATCGGTGCAGGAGTGGATTCCAATCCCCGGCTCGATCGAAGCCATCGTGCAGTTGAGCAAGGCCGGCTGGACGGTGGCGATTGCCACCAACCAGTCCGGCATCGCTCGCGGCTACTACGACCTGGCCACTCTCGATGCCATGCACGCGCGCCTGCGCGAGCTGGTGGCCGAGCAGGGTGGTGAGGTTGGGCTGATCGTCTACTGCCCCCACGGCCCCGACGAAGGGTGCGCCTGTCGCAAACCGAAACCGGGCATGCTGCGAACCATTGCCGAGCACTACCAGGCGGATCTGACCGGTCTATGGTTTGTTGGTGACAGTCTCAGTGACCTGGAGGCCGCAAAAGCCGTCGACTCTCAGCCAGTATTGGTAAAGACCGGGAAAGGCCAAAAGACCCTGGGGAAAACCCTGCCGGTAGGCACCCTGATATTTGACGACCTGGCGGCCATTGCCGCTGAACTTATCCACAATTAGGCCCCTTCTGGCATCCTGACCAAGGACTGTTTGGGAGAGCGCTTTTTAACAGGCGGGCATGCCCGCAATGGTAAATGCCGCTATGTCGATCCTGCAGGCCATCAGAACCTTCTTCTTTTACCTGCTGCTGGGCACCAGTTCCTTGCTGTGGTGCTCCTTGAGCTTTTTTATCGCGCCGTTCCTGCCATTCAAGGCGCGCTATCGCTTTATCAACGTCTATTGGTGCCGCTGCGCACTGTGGCTGACCAAGGTATTTCTGAACATCCGCGTGGAAGTACAGGGCGCGGAAAACGTTCCCGAGCGGCCTTGCGTGATCGTCTCGAACCACCAGAGCACCTGGGAAACGTTCTTCCTCTCGGCCTACTTCGAGCCCCTGAGCCAGGTGCTCAAGCGCGAGTTGCTGTTTGTGCCGTTCTTCGGCTGGGCGATGGCCATGCTGCGGCCCATCGCCATTGATCGGGACAACCCCAAAGCCGCCCTCAAGCAAGTGGCGAGCAAGGGCAACGAGCTGCTCAAGGACAACGTCTGGGTGCTGATTTTCCCTGAGGGCACCCGTGTGCCGTTCGGCCAGGTCGGCAAATTTTCCCGCAGCGGCAGCGCCCTGGCGGTGAACGCCGATCTGCCGGTGCTGCCGGTGGCCCACAATGCTGGCAAGTACTGGCCGAAGAGCGGCTGGGCCAAGCGTCCCGGCACCATCACCGTGACCATTGGCGCACCGATGTATGCAGAAGGCAGCGGCCCACGGGCCATCGCCGAGCTCAATGACCGGGTGGCAGCATGGAACGAACAGGCTCAGCGGGATATGGGCTCATTGCCACCATTGGCCACTCCTGCAGATAAGATTGCTGTATGAGCTTCTGTGGATAACCTGTGTACGACTTTTCGTACAATGGCTAAAATTTACGTATAAATCACTGATTTATATGTATATTTCAAGAGCTCATAAAATACTGAAAAACGTGCATAAGTTTTTCTGAAGGCAAGAAATCGATCCGCAATGACTGCTGGCTGAGATAAGGCGCACTGCGCCTTCCGAGGGCCTCAAGTACCGGGATGATCTGCGGCATTCCAGCAGCTACAGGTCCTCCAGCAGGGGCAGCTCGAGGATGAAGCACGAGCCCTGGCCCACCACGCTCTTGCAGCTGATGCGCCCGTGATGCCGATCCACCACCGCCTTGACCATGGACAAGCCCAGGCCCAGGCCGTCGATGCCCTTGGCCGAGGCAAAGCGCTGGTATTGGCCGAACAGCAGGGGCAGATCCGCAGTCGCAATCCCCTGGCCTTCATCGCTGATCTCGCAACGCAGCCAACCTTCGGCACAACTGACTTGCACGCTTACGGTGGAGCCTGCCGGGCTGTACTTGATGGCATTCTCCAGCAGATTGAACAGGGCTCGGGTCAGCAGCGACTGATCCGCCAGGACCAGGCCTTCCGCTTCTTCATCCAGATCATGCCGCAGACCGATATTCTTCAACTGAGCCAAGGTGGTGGCCTGATCGAAGACATCCAGTACCAGCATGGCGAACATGCTCGGCTCGAACTGATAGGCCTCCGATTCGGCCTTGGCCAGTTGCACGAAGGCGTCGGTCAGCCCCAGCGCCCGGCGAACCTGCTGCTCGATCTGGGCGTATACCTGCTTGGGCAGCGAGGGTTGATGACGCTGGACATCCAGCAGCGCAAGGATCGCTGAGTGGGGCGCGCGCAAATCGTGGGAAAGAAACCGCAGCAGCACTCCGCGCTGCTGTTCGGCATCGCGCTCGACACTCAGGTCGGTCAGGCTCAACAACCAGCCGATCGGTGTGTCGCTGTCCACCGGCAGCAAAGGCGCCAACTCCATGCGCAAACTGCGTTGCTGAACATCGCGGAATTCTATTGCGGGCAACTGCGCCAGGCTCGGGTACAAGGCCGGTTCTGCCAACCCCGGATACCCCAGGAGCGCCAGTTGCGGGATCAGGGCCTGCCCGATCAGCGAATGGGCAAACACATCACGGGCATTGCGATTGGCCAGCAGGATCTTGCCGTCCGGATCACTGATCAGGGTCGCTACCGGCAGATATTCCAGGCCGTCGGCAATAAAGCGCCGGGTATCCCGGGTCCGGCTCAAAGCCTGCTCCAGGGCGACAATCTGCCCTTGCAACACATCACCCACCGGCGTCTGACTACGGCGTCGCTCCGGTAGCACCTTGGGTTCGCTGTCGAGGCGCGCAAGCTCCCAGCCGAAGTAGGCCAGGATCACGCTCAGCCGGCGCCAGTTCCAGATCAGATACGCCAGCAGCATGCCCAATAGGCTCGCTACCGGCGACCACCAGAACCCCAGGCGCAGCATCAGTACCGACCCCAGCAACGCCAAGCCTATGCAACCCAGGGTTATCCACAAGGCGTGGCGCGGACGCCAAAGCAGCAGACCGAGCAGGGCGGCGGTCAAGGCCATGGATAAGAGCATTCCCGACCATTTGCCCAGGGCGACAATACTGCGATGCTGCAACAGGCCGTTAAGCAGGTTGGCCTGGATCTCGACTCCCGGGGTGGTGCCCTGGCTGCCGGATTGCGGCGTCACGTAGCGATCCCCCAGCCCTGGAGCCGTGGACCCCACCAGGATCAACCGACCCCGCAGCAGCTGCGCTGGCACCTCGCCCCGCAACACACTGGCATAAGGCACGCTGGGAAAGCCCGCGGCCTTGCTGATAAAGGGAATACGTACCAGGTTGGCACGCAGCCAGCCCTGGGCAACCAGGGGACTCCCGGAACCCGGCATCAGCGGTAAAAGCGGGTCGGCTTCGGTGAGTTGGTAAAGCAACCAGGACAGTTGCGCTCGAGGCGCCTGCTGCGGACCTTCCTGCAGGTAGACACTGCGGACCGTGCCATCGGCATCCGCTTCAGCATTGATGTGACCCAGGCCCCGGGCACAGTTGCGCAGCAGCGCTACCGGAGGGATCTCGGCCAGGTCCTGGCCATAGCGGGCGGCGCCCTCACGCAGCACTGGCAGGAATACGTTGCCGGCGCGACAGAGGGCAGCCGCCAGACGGGTATCGTTCTCCTGCGTAGCGCCAGGCTCACTGAGGATCACATCGAACAGCACGCCCTTGACCTCGGCGGCAGTCAGCCGGTCCAGCAACTCGCCATGGATCGCCCGGGGCCAGGGCCAACGACCCAATTGCTGAAGGCTGTAGTCATCGATGGTCACCAGCAGAATTCGCGGGTCTACCGGCAGCGGGGTAAAACGCCGCAGATTGTCATAGAACAGGTTGTTCAGGGCCAGGCCGTGGCTCAGGGACAGCACCGCCGTCAGTGGCAGCAGAATCAGGCTGACCCACAACCACTGCCGCACCAGGCGCCGGAACAGATGCTGGGCCTGGGTTGACTCACGGCCATCGGTGCGGCGGCTCCACAGGCCCATCAGCGGTCTGCCGACGGGTTATTGGACACGGGTGGTTCTGGGGTAATAGAAGATGTCATAAACCCCGGTCTCTCCTTCCAGGCCATGCTCGTCGAACGCCGAAAGGCGCACGTGATAGAAAAATGCCTTCAAACCAGTGAAGTTGACTTCCGGGGTACTGGAGAACTGCTCCTGCTTGATATTCAGGAAATCCTTGTCAGTGGCCACCTGGGCTCGGTAACGACGGGCACCCGGCAAGGGTTGCAGGATCAGTTGCCAAACCGGCAGCGCGGCGATTTGACCGGCCTGCCCCAACAACCTGGGCGCCGCCAGCAGTTCCACCGGCTTCAACTCACCTTGTTTCTGAATCCGTAGGCCCTGGCGCGCCATGACCTGGACCTCGCCCGGCACCGGCCCTGCGGGTTTATCCACAGGACGCTTGCGAGCACGCGGCGCAGCCTTGCCCGGTGAGTCTTCCTCCCGGCTCACCGCCACCTGCCCGTTGAGCACCTCCACCAGCGCTTGTTGATCATCATTGCGCACTCGGAAATGGGTGCCGCGCACCCCCAACACACCCACCGGAGTGACGATCTGGAAGCGATCATGGTCGCTGCTGCGCTTGATCACATAGGACTCGATCTGCCCCTGTTCCAGGACCACCTGAGGAATCCGGTACTGGTTGTTCAGTTGCAAGGTGATCTGTGAGCTGGAGGGCAGCACCACCCGTGAGCCATCCCCCAAGGACAAGCTGACAAACGCCGATGGCGACGTCTTGACGCCCTCCTTTTCATCAATGCTCATGCCTTCTTCCAGAGCCACCTCACGGCCCTTGGCGTCCAGCTTCCAGGCTTCACCGGTCAAGTGTTCGACCGTGGCCGGTAGCGGCTGGCCACGACATTGCTGGTTGTCATCGATATAGGGCAGGCGTTGCGGGGCGGCCTGCACGGTGCACAGCGGCAGGATCAACCCCGCCAACAGCAGTGCGGCTCGCGCCACCTGAGACCGGCCAGCGGACGGAGAAGGGCAGAGGTCATTCATGGATATGCTTTGAGCCTTTGGGGAAACCACGGCGAAATCCTACGCACCATACCTGAGGCTGGTCACTGGCAGAAAGCCGGACACTGCATGATGCCGCCCGTTCAGGAGCGGGAGGTGGTGGTGAGGCAAAGGGGGGAGGAGAGTCAGGGGAGAAAAAAGTGACACATCCTTGTGTCGGGATCGAAGCGACCAGTCGCCCGATCCAGAGTCCTGAGGAGGCACTCCCTGTTTTCCCCTTCAACGACGCACGCAGGCGCGCGTTGTCCCGCCAGCCTGGCGGTTGACACTCCCTGTGTCGGAGCACTTCCAGGTGCCCCCGTGTGCCACTCAGCGGCAAGCAATGTAACGCTGCCTGGGCGGCTGCGACGGATTTGCAATATTTGTTCAGAATCATCCACAGCGCCCCTAGAAAACCCAGCGTTGAACCGGCTGCTGGGCGCGGGAAGGCAGTGCTATGCGCCCCATCACCGGTTCTGCATCCAGGGTCAGTGATGAATCGACAGGGCTGGGCAACGCCATTCGCGTGTACTCGGGCATCACTGCCGTGTAGGAAGGCGCTGCAGATGAATGCATAGTGCTGGCATTGACCCCGAGATAGGCGGCCAGCAACAGACTGAAAAAGCGTATCGGATCCTTACCGCTGAAGATTCCAACAACGGCGGCCTGGCCTTTCCTGAACATGTTCCCCATGATTGTTTTCCTTGCGTGTTCGAGCCGGTATCGTGCCGCTGCAACAGTCCGGCGACACCAGTGCTCCTGGCGTATTACCGGCTATTTGATATCAGCGTACCGAGGGAGCAGGGCCCCAAGAGCAATTCGCCACAATTGTTCAGATTCAGGTCTGGAGCCTAAACTTCTGCCTAGCCCACAGAGCGCAAGCCACCGCCTCGTGCGCTCCCCGAACCATAAGGAACTGCCTCGCATGCGTGTCGCAATACTGGATGACGAACCCGCAGAACTGGCACGGGTGGAACAGACACTGCGAGAAATTCCCGGCGCTGGCGAACAGCCCTGGACCCTGCACAGCTTCGAGCGCGGTGAAGACCTGTTGCGCCAACTGCGGCGGGAAACCTTCGACCTGCTGATTCTCGATTGGCAAGTACCGGACCTCAGTGGCCTGTCATTGCTGCGCTGGACCCGGGAACACATGGACTCGCCCCCACCGGCCATCATGCTCACCAGCCGCGATGCCGAGAGCGACATCGTCCAGGCCCTGAACACCGGGGCTGACGACTACCTGAGCAAGCCCTTTCGTCCCAACGAGCTCAAGGCCCGGGTCAACGCGGTGCTGCGCCGCCACGGCTTGCAGCGTAACAACAGTGAAGAGGTGCAGAGCTTCAACGACCTGAACTTCGACGATGCCGAGCTGACCGTCACCCGCGCCGGCGCCCCCATCAGCCTCACCGAACGCGAGTACCGCCTGGCCCGCTGCCTGTTCGCCAACCTGGGGCGACCGCTGTCCCGGGAGTACCTCTATGAGCGTTTCTGGACCCATGAGGAAATCGTTTCCTCACGGCCTCTGGATACCCACATCTACCGCCTGCGTAACAAGCTGGGGCTGACGGCCGATCGGGGCTGGCAACTGCTGACGATCTACGGCTATGGCTATCGCCTGGAAAGTGTCGCGTCGCCTGACGAGCAGGGCAACTGACTGCTTGCCGTCAAAAGCGGCTTGATATCATTCCGGGTCCCGCCAGACATCTTCATAGCCGCCGCGGTCGATGATGAAATGCGTCCCGCTCGGCAGATACAGGTAATCGATCACCTCCGGCAACAGCTCGAGCAGATGCTCGGCGCACAGAGGCTGGTAGAAATCCGCAGCGGCGGAATGTTCGCCGCAGTGGAAAAACCAACTGACCGTGCCGTTCTCCGGCAACTCGACCCGGGTGCCGTAGATGGGCGACTGCGCAAGGGAGCCGGTGGCCAGTGCAATCATCGGCTCCGGTGCCTGGGGAGCAAGGTCGTAGCGTTCACAGATAAGCTGCTGTCTTGGGTTCATTGGGCCAGCCATCAAGGGAAAACGGGGAGAATACGGCCCAGCGCAAAGACCTGTTCGAGTGCAACCTCGTCATCGCTGTCACCCTCTTCGAAACACCGGAAACGACGCCCCCGCAGCGCCGGCTCCAGGCACTTGTGTAACGCCGCGGTCCGGAACAGCAGCTCCATCCAGAGCCTATGGTCACTCTCGAAGGTCAGGCGCAGATCATAGTCGGCGCTGCTGCCCAGGCCAGGGTCCTTGAACTCGACCACCTGCTCTGCAGCCCGCACACAATCCGCACTGCCGCGCAGTCTATGCATGACCTGCCGCGCGTCCAGCGGCTCATCAAACACCAGGCAATATTCGTAGCCCATGCTCGTCTTCACTCCGTTCGCGATCAGCTATCCAGCCACCAATTGAGCAAGGTCTCGTCATCGGTGTCATCGAGGTTTTTATAGATGTTGGCGTAGTACCACTCGATGCCCGTGATCTCACGGAAGCGGTTGAAGAACAAGGCGATGTTGTCCATGCCATTTAGCGCTGGAACCGACAATGTCAGATTGCCCTTGTAGCGCCCGTCGAGCATGCCGCCCAATTCGGTCGCCACATCCGCCGCCAGGGCAACGATGTGTTCTTCAGGGATGTGATTGGCATAAATATGGATGCAGAAGTTGCCGCCACGCTTGAGCACCACGGCGGGGGCCTTGGGGTCCTTGATCGAGATGATGTCGCCCTTGGCCAGGTTCAGCGTCAGCCCTGGTGAATAGAGAATCTCGTAGCTGTCCTCATTGATCCGCCGTACATGCAGCGGCTCGTAGACCGGGCCGTGGTTGTTCTGCCCCGCGACAACCCGAATCGATATTTCCTGGTTTTCATCATCCATAACCAATTTCCGAGCGATTGCTGTTTTGACAAAGGGTGAAAAGGGTCGAGCCGGGCTCAGCTGAGTAGCGGGGTCAACGGCTCGACAAACACGTCTAAAAGCATGTGCTGTCGAGTTTTCCATCCCATCTCACAAAGGCGCCGCCATGGGCCTCACAAACTGTCCGCGAAAGAAGTTTTCCTCGAAGGAAAATATGACCTCTGCACTGCCCGGCATGACCAGGACCGTATTCTCATCGGACGGATAGAAAAAGTCGTCCCAGCATTTTATTAAAATATCCCTGGGCACCTGTGCTGCGCAGCACCTGCCCCAGAACAACCAGAGCCATTTTTCACCCTCTAGGGTCTTCTGGAAAAACCCGGCGCCGTCTGCCCGACGCTTGAAATCCAGGGTGGTCGTTTCGCTGACCTGAAACGTCCCGGCGCTGACGCTCATCAGGTGCGAAACCGCAACCCACTCATCCCATAGCGCCTGGGACTGCGCCTGCTGGTACAAGCACAGACGCTGTTTGTCGCTATCGGACAACCCACAATCCCGAGCATTGAACCGCCAGGCAATGGGGTAGCGTTGCTCATCAAAAAGGTAATGCTGCCTATCCATGCATGCCAAACCTCAGTGCGGATGGGCCCACTGGCGAGGCACTATCTGGTGGATCAACAGGGCGGTATCGGGCGTGGGCTGGTAGCGGAATGTCGATACCTCGCTGTGCGGCGACAGCAGTTGAAGGTGCAGACAAGCCTGTGGATCAAACCGGTCGACCCCATCAAACAGCACCAGCGCGTCGCTTGACCAATCAATACTCAATCGCTCGATCGGGTTCAGTGGACCAAGCTCAAGCAACTCAAGCTGCGCCAGCACCTCGGCCTCAGATGGGGCGCACATCCATCGGATAATCAGCAAGGCATCGTCTGCCGTGGCAATCGCCGTGTCCAAAGGCTCGTCACCCAGGACAAGAATGTCGTCATCGACACCCGCCAGCCGGCCGGCATAGTCATCCATCTGACACGCCCTGTGGTAATCCGAGGGATCACCGTCGAGGCCACGCCACAGACCGGCCAAGCCTTCCCCCATCACCACCAAGGGGCCACCGGAACTGGACAGCCATGGAGAAATCTTGAATCGACTCATAGGCTCCTTGCCTTCCTGTTGAGCAGAACAGCTACATGATCCACAGACAACGCCATGATGTCCGCGCAAAAAAAAGCCAACGCTAGGCGTTGGCTTTTGAGGTGCCACTGCGGATCAGAAATCCAGGTTGGACACCGCCAGGGCATTGCTTTCGATGAAGTCGCGACGTGGCTCAACCGCATCACCCATCAGGGTGTTGAAGATCTGGTCGGCGCCGATGGCGTCTTCAATGGTCACCTTGAGCATGCGGCGCATGCTTGGGTCCATGGTGGTTTCCCACAGTTGCTCAGGGTTCATTTCGCCCAGACCTTTGTATCGCTGGATGGTGTGACGCTTGGTGCTTTCCGCCATCAACCAATCCAGGGCTTCCTTGAACTCGGTCACCGCTTTCTTGCGCTCGCCACGCTGAACATAAGCACCTTCGTCCAGCAAGGTGCTCAGTTGAGCGCCGAGAGAGACGACGGTCTTGTAGTCATTACTGCCGAAGAAGTCGCGGTTGAAGGTGACATAGTTGGACAGGCCATGGGAGATCAGCTCGACCTCTGGCAGCCAGACATTACGCTCACGGTCTTCACGCAGGCTGGCCTTGTAGACCAGGCCGGACTTCTCGGAAGTGCGCAGACGGACGTCGAACTTGGCCAACCAATCCTGCATGGCCGCGTGATCGGACAATTGCTCCATGCTCACGGCCGGCAGGTAGATGAAGTGCTCGGTCAGCTCCTGCGGGTACAGGCGCGACAAACGCTTGAGGGTCTTCATCACCATGCGGAAGTCATTCACCAGAGCCTCCAGCGCAGGGCCGGAAATCCCAGGGGCTTCGTCGTTCAAGTGCAGGCTGGCATCTTCAAGCGCCGACTGGGTCATGTAGTCTTCCATGGCCTCGTCGTCTTTGATGTATTGCTCTTGCTTGCCCTTCTTGACCTTGTACAGCGGCGGCTGAGCGATGTAGATGTAGCCACGCTCAATCAGCTCTGGCAACTGACGGAAGAAGAAGGTCAGCAACAGGGTACGGATGTGCGAACCATCGACGTCAGCATCGGTCATGATGATGATGTTGTGATAACGCAGCTTGTCGATGTTGTACTCGTCGCGGCCGATGCCACAGCCCAGCGCGGTGATCAAGGTGCCGACCTCTTGCGAGGAGATCATCTTGTCGAAGCGCGCCTTCTCAACGTTGAGGATCTTGCCCTTGAGCGGCAGGATCGCCTGGGTCTTGCGGTTGCGTCCCTGCTTGGCGGAGCCGCCAGCAGAGTCACCTTCCACCAGGTAGAGTTCGGACAGGGCAGGGTCTTTTTCCTGGCAGTCCGCCAGTTTGCCCGGCAGGCCGGCAATATCCAGCGCGCCCTTGCGGCGGGTCATTTCACGGGCTTTACGCGCCGCTTCACGAGCACGCGCAGCATCGATCATCTTGCCCACCACCAACTTGGCTTCGTTGGGGTTTTCCAGCAGGAAGTCGGAGAAGAACTTGCCCATCTCCTGCTCGACAGCGGTCTTCACTTCGGAAGACACCAGCTTGTCTTTGGTCTGGGAGCTGAACTTCGGATCCGGTACCTTCACCGAGATAATCGCGGTCAGGCCTTCACGAGCGTCGTCACCGGTGGTGGCAACCTTGTGCTTCTTGGCCAGGCCTTCCTGTTCGATGTAGGTGTTCAGGTTCCGGGTCAGTGCCGAACGGAAGCCCACCAAGTGGGTGCCGCCGTCGCGCTGCGGAATGTTGTTGGTGAAGCACAACAGGTTCTCGTTGAAGCTGTCATTCCACTGCAGGGCGATTTCTACACCAATGCCGTCTTCACGTTGGACATTGAAGTGGAACACCTGGTTGACCGGCGTCTTGTTGGTGTTCAGGTAATCAACGAACGCACGCAGGCCGCCTTCGTACTTGAACAGCTCTTCCTTGCCGCTGCGTTCATCCTTGAGGACGATGCCGACACCGGAGTTGAGGAACGACAGTTCACGAATCCGCTTGGCCAGGACGTCCCAGCTGAAGTGGATGTTCTTGAAGGTATCAGCCGAAGGCTTGAAGTGGATCTGGGTACCGGTGGTTTCGCTGTCGCCAACGATCTTCATCCGATCTTGCGGTACACCGTGGACGTAGGTCTGTTCCCAGATCTTGCCGCTGCGGCGTACGGTGAGGATCAGTTCCTCGGACAGCGCGTTCACTACCGACACACCTACACCGTGCAGACCGCCGGATACCTTGTAGGAGTTGTCATCGAACTTACCGCCGGCGTGGAGCACGGTCATGATGACCTCTGCTGCGGAAACGCCTTCCTCTTTATGCACATCCACCGGGATGCCGCGACCGTTGTCGCGCACGGTGATGGATTCGTCCGGGTGGATGATGATGCTGATGTCGTCGCAATGGCCGGCCAAAGCTTCGTCGATCGAGTTATCGACCACCTCGAACACCATGTGGTGCAGACCGCTACCGTCATCGGTGTCGCCAATGTACATACCGGGACGTTTGCGTACGGCATCCAAACCTTTTAGCACCTTGATGCTGGTCGAGTCGTACGTATTTTCTTCGCTCATGCCTTCACTCCCGATGGTCGTGGGTCTGGGTGATACGGCCTTGTTCCACGTGGAACAAAGCGACTGGCGTTTCCGTCTGCCAGCCTTCCCTCAATAATTCGTGATCTACACAGGTGATAAACACCTGGCAGCGTAAGTCTTCCAACAAGCGACATAGAGCGCGGCGGTGCTGCTCGTCCAGCTCGGACGGCAAGTCATCCACTAGATAAATACACTGACCGCGGCGGGCCTGGCTGACCAGGTGCCCCTGGGCAATGCGCAAGGCACAGACCACCAACTTCTGCTGGCCACGGGACAAGATGTCCGCGGCGTTGTGCCCACTCAAGCGCAGACGCAGATCAGCACGTTGGGGACCGGCCTGGGTATGACCCATTTGCTGATCACGGTGCAGGGAGGTCGCGAGTACTTCGCTGAGCTCTCGTTCCTTGTCCCAACCACGGTAATAGCTAAGCGTCAGGCCCTCGAGCTCCAACAGTTCGCTCAAGGTCCGCTCAAAGACTGGTTTCAAGGCTTTGATGTAAGCGCGGCGGTATTCATCGATTTCAGCGCTGGCCTGACACAGTTCCCGGTCCCAGGCCGCTTGCGAAGCGGCGTCAAGTGTACCATGCCGCAGCCATGAGTTCCGCTGCCGCAGGGCCTTCTGCAAGCGCTGCCAGGTGGACATGAAACGAGGTTCCACATGGAACACACCCCAGTCGAGGAACTGCCGACGGATCTTCGGTGCACCTTCCAGCAGGCGAAAGCTGTCGGGGTTGATCAGTTGCAGCGGCAGGATCTCCGCCAGCTGTGCCGCACTGCGGGCATTCTGACCATCGATGCGGATCTGGAATTCCCCCTGGCGATCCCGGGAGATTCCCAGGCTGCTGTGCCCACCCTGAGCCAACTCCACCTGGCCAAATACGGTACAGGCCAGCTGCTCATACTGGATCACCGGTAACAGGCGCGCACTGCGAAACGAGCGGGCAAGCCCCAGCAGGTGGATGGCTTCCAGCACGCTGGTTTTGCCACTGCCATTGGCGCCGTAGAGAAGGTTGATGCGGGGGGAGGGGGAGAAGGTCACCGGGTGCAGATTGCGCACCGCGGTGACCGAGACGCGACTGAGGGACATCTAGCTTCCGCTGAGCATGATTACAGGCGCATCGGCATGACAACGTAAGCCGAGTCGTCGTTGTCGGATTCCTGCACCAGCGCACTGCTGTTGGAGTCGGACAAGATCAGGCGCACCTGCTCGGTAGTCATCACCCCCAACACGTCCAGCAGGTAGCTGACGTTGAAGCCGATCTCCAGCGCACCGCCGTTGTATTCCACACCCACTTCTTCTTCCGCTTCTTCCTGCTCCGGGTTGTTGGCCTGGATCTTCAACTGACCATTGGCCAATTGCAGACGGATGCCGCGGTACTTCTCGTTGGACAGGATCGCAGTACGGCTGAAGGCTTCACGCAGGGCCTGACGATCGCCCAGTACCAGCTTGTCGCCACCTTTGGGCAGCACACGCTCGTAATCCGGGAACTTGCCGTCCACCAGCTTGGAGGTGAAGGTGAATTCACCAGTCGTGGCACGGATATGGTGCTGACCCAGGACAATGCTGACACTGCCATCGGGCTCGGTGAGCAAGCGGGCCAGTTCGAGGATACCTTTACGCGGCACGATCACCTGATGGCGATCCGGCTGGCCGATATCCACCTGCATCGAACACATGGCCAGGCGGTGACCGTCGGTGGCCACGGCACGGATGATTCCGGCAGAAACTTCCAGCAGCATGCCGTTGAGGTAGTAGCGCACGTCCTGCTGGGCCATGGCGAAGCTGGTGCGCTCGATCAAGCGACGCAACCGACTCTGCTCCAGCTGGCAGGTCAGCGAGCCCGGGCCTTCTTCCACAGTCGGGAAGTCGTTGGCTGGCAGGGTCGACAGGGTAAAGCGGCTACGACCGGCCTTTACCACCAGCTTCTGCTCGTCGACCTTGATGTCGATCAGGGCGTCGTTGGGCAAGCTCTTGCAGATGTCCATCAGCTTGCGCGCGGGAACGGTAATTTCCCCCGGCTCTGCCGGCTCTTCAAGCTGCACACGACCGACCAGCTCGACTTCCAGGTCGGTACCGGTCAGCGACAGTTGCTGGCCTTCGACAACCAACAGCACGTTGGAAAGCACCGGCAAGGTCTGACGGCGTTCGACGACGCCGGCGACCAGTTGCAGGGGTTTCAACAGGGCTTCGCGTTGAATGGTGAAATGCATGGTCTAGTCCCTTGCCTTAATAAGCTGCGTTGGTGTCATCAAGTGGTCAGAGTACGCAGCAGGTTCTTGTAGTCCTCGCGGATGTCCGCGTCGGATTCCTTAAGTTCATTGATCTTGCGGCAGGCGTGCAACACGGTGGTGTGGTCGCGGCCGCCGAACACATCGCCGATTTCCGGCAGGCTGTGGTTGGTCAGCTCCTTGGACAAGGCCATGGCCACCTGACGCGGACGGGCCACCGAACGCGAGCGTCGCTTGGACAGCAGATCGGAAATCTTGATCTTGTAGTATTCGGCGACGGTGCGCTGGATGTTATCCACAGACACCAGTTTGTCCTGCAGGGCCAGCAGGTCCTTCAGGGATTCGCGAATCAACTCGATGGTGATGTCGCGACCCATGAAGTGCGAGTGCGCGATGACCCGCTTGAGTGCGCCTTCCAGTTCACGGACGTTGGAGCGAATCCGCTGGGCGATGAAGAACGCCGCATCATGAGGCAGTTCGACTTTGGCCTGGTCGGCCTTCTTCATCAGGATCGCCACCCGGGTTTCCAGTTCCGGCGGTTCTACCGCCACCGTCAGGCCCCAGCCGAAGCGGGACTTGAGGCGCTCTTCCAGCCCTTCGATTTCCTTTGGATAACGGTCGCTGGTGAGAATCACCTGCTGGCCGCCTTCGAGCAGGGCGTTGAAGGTGTGGAAGAACTCTTCCTGGGAACGCTCTTTACGGGCGAAGAACTGAATATCGTCGATCAGCAGCGCGTCGACCGAACGATAGAAGCGTTTGAATTCATTGATCGCGTTGAGCTGCAACGCCTTGACCATGTCTGCCACAAACCGCTCGGAATGCAGGTACACGACCTTGGCATTCGGATTCTTCTTTAATAGGTGGTTACCCACGGCATGCATCAAGTGGGTCTTACCCAGACCGACGCCGCCATAAAGGAAAAGCGGGTTGTAGCCATGCTTGGGATTATCCGCCACCTGCCAGGCCGCTGCGCGGGCCAGCTGGTTGGACTTGCCTTCGACAAAATTCTCAAAGGTGAATGTGCGGTTCAGGTAGCTGGTGTGCTTGAGCGCACCTTCTACCTGGACGGTACGTTGCTCTGCACGTACCGGTGCCTGCTGGGAGCTGGCGCCCGCCATCGGGTCGAAACTGTCACGAGAGGGCTCTGTACTGACCTCGGCGGCCTTCTGCGTCGCGGCTTTTTTCGCCGGAGCAGAGACGGGTGCCGGAGCTGCCGGAGCCGCGTTAGCTTGCAACGCCTGGGAAGCGGCGGCGGCCAGCGGGGCATTGGGCGCAGCGCGAGGCGCCGAACTGCGTTTGCTGCCTATTAATAAGGAAAGAGCCGGCGCCATACCGTTGCCGTGCTCATCCAGTAGCTCGAGCACACGCCCCAGGTACTTTTCGTTGACCCAATCGAGAACAAAACGATTCGGTGCGTATACACGCAACTCGTCGCCTTCGGCTTCGACCTGTAGCGGACGGATCCAAGTGTTGAATTGCTGGGCAGGCAGCTCATCACGCAGAAGCTCCACGCACTGCTGCCAAAGTTCCACTGACACGGATATCCCCTAAGTTGAAAGCCGGTGAGGCAAAAACAAGCGGCTATTGTAGCGATCAGCCGCCCACTTATCCACATGTAGCGTGCCTTGAGAACGCTAAGAATCAACGCCTTACCCTGAATAAACACGACCAATGGTATGTGCATAAGCTCTGTGGATAACCCTGCTTGAGGTCGTTGCACAACTCGGGGTTGAACTCTGTGGGTAACTCGCCTGTGGATAACAACCCTTTCCACACACAGCTTTTCCGACAGTGCAGCACAGGCAGAACACTGCTTCTCAACCGTGTTGTCATTCTCTGTACAGTACGGACTATAAGGGCTAAAGGTAGTTATCCACAGAAGATGGCGTCCCTAGCTTTTATAAGCTTTACAGAAAAGCTTTAAATACTTTCCTTCTTTATTTTTATATCTAGCTGACCTGAGCTCACAATCCTGAACCCGGACATAGATAGATAAAGGAAAAGCTGGTTGGAAATTGACCTAGAGGCTTGCTTTCTCTAGAATCGCCGATCTCTTAAAACGGGGGCCATTCCGGCCCGTTGTGGACGAACCAGGTAACACGACATGAAACGTACTTTCCAACCAAGCACTATCAAACGCGCTCGTACCCACGGTTTCCGTGCTCGCATGGCTACCAAGAACGGTCGGGCTGTCCTGTCGCGTCGTCGCGCCAAAGGTCGTGCGCGTCTGGCAGTTTGATAATCCGGTACTGGAGGTGAGTCAGGACTTCAGTCGGGATAAGCGTCTGCTTACTCCCCGGCACTTCAAGGCGGTCTTTGACTCCCCTACCGGCAAGGTTCCGGGGAAAAATCTCCTGCTCCTTGCGCGCAATAACGATCTTGATCATCCCCGTCTGGGGCTTGTGATCGGGAAAAAGAGCGTAAAGCTCTCCGTTGAGCGCAATCGCCTCAAGCGCCTGATGCGCGAATCGTTTCGTCTCCACCAGGATTCACTGGTCGGATGGGATATCGTTATCGTCGCGCGCAAAGGTTTGGGCGATGTAGAAAACCCCGAATTGATTCAGCATTTCGGTAAGCTCTGGAAACGCCTGGCGCGCAGCAAGCCGGTACCAGAAGTCAAATCCGAAACTGTAGGGGTAGACAGTCCAGATGCGTAAACTGGCCCTCGTTCCGATCCAGTTTTATCGCTATGCCATTAGTCCTCTGATGGCCAGTCACTGTCGTTTCTACCCCAGTTGTTCCTGCTACGCGTATGAAGCCATCGAAAATCATGGCCTTCTGCGCGGTGGCTGGCTGACCTTTCGTCGTTTAGGTCGCTGTCATCCGTGGAATCCCGGTGGTTATGACCCGGTTCCACCTATCCCTACCTCCCGTTCTTCTTCGATGGCCGAGTAATCATGGATATCAAACGCACGATCCTGATCGTCGCCCTGGCAATCGTGTCCTATGTCATGGTTCTTCAATGGAACCAGGATTATGGCCAGGCTGCCCTGCCGACTCAGAATGTTGCTTCCAGCACGACCACTCCGGGCTTGCCGGATACTCAAACTGGCACTTCTGCTGCCAATGACGACATTCCGCGCGCAGCAAGCGACAACACTGCACCCGCCGAAGCGCCAGTAGCGGCAAGTAAAGATCTCATCCAGATCAAGACGGATGTGCTCGACTTGGCTGTCGATCCACAAGGTGGGGATATCGCACAACTGCGTTTGCCACTGTATCCACGTCGTCAGGACCACCCGGAAATTCCTTTCCAGCTGTTCGATAACGGCAACGAACGGACTTATCTGGCACAAAGTGGCCTGATTGGCAGCAATGGTCCGGACGCCAGCCCAACTGGTCGCCCTGTCTACTCCTCGGAGAAGAAAAGTTATCAACTGGCTGACGGTCAGGACCAACTGGTGGTCGACCTGAAGTTCAGCAAGGACGGCGTCAACTACATCAAGCGCTTCACCCTCAAGCGCGGCCTGTATGACATCACCGTTTCCTACTTGATCGATAACGAAAGCGCTCAACCTTGGACCGGTGCGATGTTCGCCCAGCTCAAGCGCGACGCCAGTTCCGATCCGTCCTCCAGCACCGCCACCGGCACCGCGACTTACCTGGGCGCAGCCCTGTGGACAAGTTCCGAGCCGTACAAAAAAGTGTCCATGAAAGACATGGACAAGGTGAACGAGGACAAAACCAAGGCGCCGATCACTGAAAATGTTCAGGGTGGTTGGGTAGCCTGGTTGCAACACTACTTCGTGACCGCCTGGATTCCGCCAAAAGGCGAGAACAATCAGGTCCTGGCGCGTAAAGACAGCAAAGGCAACTACATCATCGGCTACACCGGCCCTTCGATGACCGTTGCTCCAGGTGCCAAGGCTGAAACCAGCGCTACTCTGTACGCCGGTCCGAAAAGCCAGGCCGTGCTGAAAGAGTTGTCCCCAGGTCTGGAATTGACTGTGGATTACGGCTTCCTGTGGTTCATTGCTCAGCCAATCTTCTGGCTGCTGCAACATATCCACAGCCTGGTGGGTAACTGGGGCTGGTCGATCATTTTCCTGACCATGCTGATCAAGGGGATCTTCTTCCCACTGTCGGCCGCCAGCTACAAGTCCATGGCACGTATGCGTGCAGTGGCGCCGAAACTGGCTGCGCTGAAGGAAAAGTTTGGCGACGATCGTCAGAAAATGTCCCAGGCGATGATGGAGCTGTACAAGAAAGAGAAGATCAATCCGCTGGGTGGTTGCTTGCCAATCCTCGTGCAGATGCCGGTTTTCCTGTCCTTGTACTGGGTACTCCTGGAAAGCGTGGAAATGCGTCAAGCACCGTTCATGCTGTGGATTACTGACCTGTCGATCAAGGATCCGTTCTTCATTCTGCCGATTATCATGGGCGCTACCATGTTCATCCAGCAGCAGCTGAACCCGACGCCTCCGGACCCGATGCAGGCCAAGGTGATGAAAATGATGCCGATCATCTTCACCTTCTTCTTCCTGTGGTTCCCAGCCGGTCTGGTGCTGTACTGGGTAGTGAACAACTGCCTGTCGATCGCACAACAGTGGTACATCACTCGTAAGATCGAAGCGGCGACCAAAGCTGCTGCCTGACCTACGCTGTGGATAACCACACAAGACGCCCCCTAGTGGGGCGTTTTGCTATCTGTCACTTTTGTCTGGATGTCGGGTTATGAATGTCCCTCGTGAAACCATCGCCGCTATTGCTACCGCCCAAGGCCGCGGCGGCGTGGGCATCGTACGGATTTCCGGGCCTCTGGCGGGCGCGGCGGCCAAGGCCATCAGTGGCCGCGAGTTGAAGCCACGGTTTGCCCATTACGGCGCGTTTCTCAGTGAGCAGGAAGAGGTGCTGGATGAAGGCATTGCCCTGTATTTTCCGGGGCCGAACTCCTTCACCGGGGAAGACGTGCTGGAGCTCCAGGGACACGGCGGTCCCATCGTTCTCGACATGCTGCTGCAGCGTTGCCTGGAACTGGGCTGCCGTCTGGCCCGGCCGGGTGAGTTCAGCGAACGCGCCTTCCTCAATGACAAACTCGACCTGGCTCAGGCCGAAGCCATTGCCGACCTGATCGAAGCCAGCTCCGCACAGGCCGCGCGCAATGCCTTGCGCTCGCTGCAGGGAGCCTTCTCCCTGCGTGTGCATAAGTTGACCGAACAGCTGATCGCCCTACGAATCTATGTCGAAGCGGCGATTGATTTTCCTGAAGAGGAAATCGACTTTCTGGCCGACGGCCACGTATTGAGCATGCTCGATGCGGTTCGCGACGAGTTATCCACAGTGCTGCGCGAAGCCGGTCAAGGCGCCTTGCTCCGTGATGGCATGACGGTAGTGATTGCTGGCCGGCCGAACGCGGGAAAATCCAGCTTGCTCAATGCCCTGGCCGGGCGTGAGGCCGCTATCGTCACCGAAATCGCCGGCACCACGCGGGACATCCTGCGTGAACATATCCACATCGATGGCATGCCGTTGCACGTGGTCGACACCGCTGGCCTGCGGGACACCGAGGATCAGGTGGAAAAGATCGGTGTCGAGCGGGCCCTCAAGGCCATCAGCGAAGCCGACCGGGTGCTGTTGGTAGTGGACGCCACTGCAGCAGAGGCTGCTGATCCCTTCGCCTTGTGGCCAGAGTTTCTCGAACAACGTCCGGATCCGGCCAAGGTCACCCTGATCCGCAACAAGGCGGATTTGACTGGCGAACCCATCGCCCTGGAAACCTGTGACGATGGCCACGTCACCATCAGCCTCAGCGCCATGTCCGCAGGGGCTGGGCTGGAGTTGTTGCGTGACCATCTCAAGGCCTGCATGGGTTACGAGCAGACCTCCGAGAGCAGCTTCAGTGCCCGCCGCCGGCATCTGGAAGCCCTGCGCTATGCCAGCGCCGCGCTGGAACATGGCCGGGCGCAACTGACCTTGGCCGGAGCCGGTGAATTGCTGGCTGAAGATCTGCGCCAGGCCCAGCAGTCGTTGGGGGAAATCACTGGGGCATTCAGTTCCGATGATCTGCTGGGACGTATTTTCTCCAGCTTCTGCATCGGCAAGTAGTTACGGGCTCATCGAAGTCCCCGGCGGTGACAGCTGGGGTTTTCTGCCTGTGGGTAACTTTGCCCGGAGCACTGTCTACGGGCGTTACCTTTATCCCCCCTGCAGCTATCCACCTCCGGACCTGCGACCTTGAGTAACAGCCTCTATCCATAGATCACTCGTTTATCGCTGTTAAATCGGTAAATGCCTGACTAATCGACGAAGTTAGCCGGTTTTACAAAGTGGTTCCCAATTTGCATCACTGTTTTGTACAGGTTCATACATCTAGGAAAAACCTTGATATTGAGCCTGCATGTCGGCCAATGGACGCCGGCTCGTGATGTGAACGCATTCAAGGAACAGACATGGCTAACGTGGGCTCTGCTTTACACCGTGGCTTGAGTACTCGACATATTCGTTTCATTGCCTTGGGCTCGGCTATCGGTACCGGATTGTTCTATGGTTCGGCGGCCGCCATCCAGCGGGCCGGCCCTTCGGTCCTGCTGGCTTACCTGATTGGTGGTGCAGCCATTTACCTGACCATGCGTGCCTTGGGAGAAATGGCCGTCAGAACTCCGGTATCCGGCTCCTTTGGGCACTATGCCAGCAACTATCTGGGACGCTTCGCAGGATTTCTCACCGGTTGGACCTATGCCTTCTCGATGCTCATGGTGTGCCTGGCGGATGTCACGGCCTTCGGTGTCTACATGGGGTTGTGGTTCCCCGATACACCCAGATGGATCTGGGTGCTGAGCATCGTCCTGGGGATCGGTGCTTTGAATCTGTGCAGCGTGCGGGTGTTTGGCGAGATGGAGTTCTGGCTGTCGCTGCTCAAGGTCAGTGCCATCATCGCGATGATCGTTGGCGGGTTTTGCGTATTGCTGTTTGGTATCCAGTTGGGAGAAGGCCATAGCAGTGGGGGGCTGGGCAATCTCTGGAACTATGGCGGCTTTTTCCCCAATGGCTTGGAGGGCATGATTGCCTCCTTCAGCATTGTCATGTTCGCGTTCGGCGGGATCGAAGTGATTGGCATCGCCGCCGGCGAGGCCAAGGATCCGCAACGCATGATTCCCAAGGCCATCAACTCGGTGCCGCTGCGGATCCTGATCTTCTATGTCCTTACCTTGCTGGTTCTGCTGACATTGTTTCCTTGGTCGAGCATTGGCAGCCAGGGCAGTCCTTTCGTGCAGATATTCAGCAGCCTGGGAATAGACTCGGCGGCCACTGTGCTGAATATCGTGGTGATTTCTGCAGTGGTCTCGGCGATCAACAGCGACATTTTCAGCGCCGGCCGGATGATGTACGGCATGGCCGCCATTGGCCAGGCCCCAGCAGTGTTCGCCAGGACCTCACAATTCGGCGTGCCCTGGATGACGGTGCTGGTGATGTCAGTGGCGCTGCTGTTGGCAGTACTACTCAATTACTGGGTACCGGAAGAACTGTTCCTGATCTTCGCTTCGCTGGTGACCTTTTCGGTGGTCTGGGTCTGGCTGATGATCCTGCTGTCGCAGATGGCCATGCGCCGTGGCATGACCGCCAATGAGATCGAAGCACTGCACTTTCCAGTGCCGCTGGGGGCCGCTGGCCAGTACTGCACTGCGGTCTTCATGCTGTTCATTTTCGTGGTGCTGGGCGTATTCCCCGAGACTCGTTTGGCGTTGTATGTAGGACTGGGTTGGCTGGCACTGCTGTCGCTGGCCTATTGGATATGGATAAAACCGGGCAATGCTGCGAGCGAGGCCGGTATTGAAGCTCATGAAAAGGGATAACCCCATGCGATCATTCGAGTTGCCGCGTTCAACTGTTGAAGCCTTCCAGCGCGATGGTGCGGTTTGCATTCGCCAACTGTTCAACACTGATGAAGTCGCCCTGCTGGAGCAGGGCATCGAGCACAACCTGGCACTTCCCAGCGAACGGGCCAAGGTCGCCAGCCGGCCTGATGATCCTGGCTGGTTCTTCGAGGACTTCTGCAACTGGAGCGAAAATCCGGCCTATCGGCGGTTCATTTTCGAAAGCCGGGTCGGTCATGTGGCAGCGCAGTTGATGGACAGTGAACAGGCCCGGCTGTATCACGATCATTTGCTGGTCAAGGAACCCAACACTCGACAGCGCACGCCCTGGCACCAGGATCAGCCTTACTACAACGTCGAGGGACGACAGAATTGCAGCATGTGGATGCCGGTGGACCCGGTTGCCCGAGAGTCGACCCTGGAGTTTGTCGCGGGTTCTCACTTGGGACCCTGGCTGATGCCCCGAACCTTTCTCGACAATCAAGCTAAATGGTTTCCGGAAGGTAGCCTGGCGGATCTTCCGGATATCGAGGCCGATCGTTCGGCGTGGAATATTCTTGGCTGGGAACTGCAGCCCGGAGATGCCGTGTTTTTTCACATGCTGACCCTGCACGGAGCCGGGGGCGTCGGAGGAGATCGACGGCGACGGGCGTTCTCCCTGCGCTTCCTCGGGGAAGACATGCGCCATGCTCCTAGGCCCTGGCGCACGTCTCCGGAGTTTCCCGGCCTGGTCGAGCAATTGTCGGCCGGGGCACCCCTGGAGCATGAGTTGTTTCCGCAACTCTGGCCTGAGTAAGCGGTTACCCACAGATAGGTCGCTCCGGCGACCTATTTTTTTGCCTGCCCTACGGTTTTTTTCGATCTTCGCGGGAGCTTGGTCCTTCGAAGGGTATTGCTGTGGGCGCTCGGGTGGCCATTTCTGTGGATTAAGCCCTGTGCATAACTGCCCTTTAGCTCAGTTGATAACAGGACCTGAAAACTGATGATAACTACCCCTGTGGATAACAGCCCCATTCATCCACAGGTTTAAAGCGCTTATCCAAGGGGCTCATCAGTACCTAACCACAGAGTTTAAATTCTCTGTACACATTGAATATAAAGGTCTGCAGCAATCTATCCACAGATAAGGTGGTGCATAAGAATAAACATAAAAACAAAGATTTAATAAATCTCTCTCTTTTAATTTCTATTGTCCGTGAGTCATCCACAGCTGGTTAAATTTTGTGCAAAGGGTTCTTTAGAAAGGGCGAAGTCCCTATACTTGCCGCCTTGGTCCAAAAACCAACCCAACAACTATTCCTAATTACTCCTACTTGAAGCAGGCACGAGGTGCGTGGTGGATTTCCCTTCCCGTTTTGAAGTGATCGTCATCGGCGGCGGTCATGCCGGTACCGAGGCAGCACTTGCATCAGCACGCATGGGGGCAAAAACCCTGTTGCTGACGCATAACGTGGAAACCCTCGGAGCAATGAGCTGCAATCCCGCAATCGGTGGGATTGGTAAAAGCCATCTGGTCAAGGAAATCGATGCCCTGGGCGGCGCGATGGCCATGGCTACAGATAAAGGTGGTATTCAATTTCGCGTATTGAACAGCCGTAAAGGCCCGGCCGTGCGCGCTACTCGCGCCCAGGCCGACCGGGTTCTGTACAAGGCAGCTGTCCGCGAAGCGCTGGAAAACCAGCCGAACCTGTGGATATTTCAACAGGCCGCTGATGACCTGATCGTTGAACAGGATCAGGTACGGGGTGTGGTCACCCAGATGGGCCTGCGTTTCTTCGCGGAGTCCGTGGTGTTGACCACCGGTACCTTCCTGGGTGGACTTATCCACATCGGCATGCAGAACTATTCCGGTGGCCGTGCCGGTGATCCTCCGTCGATTGCCCTGGCTCAGCGTCTGCGCGAATTGCCTTTACGCGTCGGTCGTCTGAAAACCGGTACCCCACCGCGTATCGATGGGCGTTCTGTGGATTTCTCGGTAATGACCGAGCAACCGGGCGATACGCCGATTCCGGTCATGTCGTTCATGGGTTCCAAAGAGCAGCATCCACAGCAAGTCAGCTGCTGGATCACTCACACCAATGCCCGCACCCACGAAATCATTGCCTCCAACCTTGATCGTTCGCCGATGTATTCCGGCGTGATCGAAGGTATTGGCCCGCGTTACTGCCCGTCGATTGAAGACAAGATCCATCGCTTCGCCGACAAGGAAAGCCATCAGGTCTTTATCGAACCGGAAGGTCTTACCACTCACGAGCTGTACCCGAACGGGATATCCACATCCTTGCCGTTCGATGTGCAGTTGCAGATCGTCCAGTCGATCCGCGGTATGGAGAATGCTCATATCGTGCGTCCTGGTTATGCGATCGAGTACGACTACTTCGATCCGCGGGACCTGAAGTACAGCCTGGAAACCAAAGTTATCGGCGGCCTGTTCTTTGCCGGGCAAATCAATGGCACCACCGGCTACGAAGAAGCCGGCGCCCAAGGTTTGCTGGCTGGCGCCAACGCAGCATTGCGTGCACAGGGCAAAGACAGCTGGTGCCCGCGTCGCGATGAGGCGTACATCGGAGTATTGGTCGACGACCTGATTACCCTGGGGACCCAGGAACCGTATCGGATGTTCACTTCCCGTGCTGAATACCGCCTGATCCTGCGTGAAGATAACGCCGACCTGCGCCTGACCGAGAAAGGTCGCGAGCTGGGTTTGGTGGATGACGTTCGCTGGGCTGCGTTCTGCAAAAAACGCGAAAGCATTACGCTGGAAGAACAACGTCTGAAAAGCACCTGGGTTCGTCCAGGTACCGAGCAGGGCGATGCCATTGCCGAAAAATTCGGTACGCCGCTGACTCACGAATACAACCTGCTGAACCTGCTGAGCCGTCCGGAAATCGACTACGCTGGTCTGGTCGAAGTGACCGGGCAGGGCGCAGAAGATCCACAGGTCGCCGAACAGGTTGAAATCAAGACCAAATACGCCGGTTACATCGATCGCCAGCAGGATGAGATTGCTCGTCTGCGGGCCAGTGAAGACACCAAGCTGCCTGTGGATATCGATTACACCAACATTTCTGGGCTCTCCAAAGAGATCCAGAGCAAGTTGGGCGCTACCCGTCCAGAGACCTTGGGCCAGGCTTCACGTATTCCAGGTGTGACGCCTGCGGCGATTTCCCTGTTGATGATTCATTTGAAAAAACGCGGCGCGGGCCGTCAGTTGGAGCAAAGCGCTTGAGTTCGTTGGTCACCTCGCAACACGCCGAAGAGTTATCCACAGGTGCTCGCCAGCTCGGTGTCAACCTGACACAAACCCAGCACGAGTTGCTGCTGGGTTATCTGGCCCTGTTGATCAAATGGAACAAGGCTTACAACCTCACAGCTGTCCGCGATCCGGATGAAATGGTTTCGCGCCACTTGCTCGATAGCCTGAGCGTGATGTCCTTCATCGAAAATGGCCGCTGGCTGGATGTTGGCAGTGGCGGCGGGATGCCTGGTATTCCGCTGGCTATCCTGTTTCCAGACTCGCAAGTGACCTGCCTGGACAGCAACGGCAAGAAAACTCGCTTCCTGACCCAGGTCAAACTCGAATTGAAACTGGATAACCTGCAAGTTATCCACAGTCGTGTTGAAGCTTTCCAGCCTGAACAGCCGTTTAACGGGATCATCTCCCGGGCTTTCAGCAGCATGGAGAACTTCAGCAACTGGACTCGCCACCTTGGCGATCGCGATACACGTTGGCTGGCAATGAAGGGCGTTCATCCCGCTGATGAGCTGGTAGCATTGCCGGCAGACTTCCACCTCGATAGCGAACACGCCTTGGCCGTACCTGGTTGCCAAGGCCAACGCCATCTGCTGATACTGCGCCGCACGGCATGATTGGGAACACAAGCAAGAATGGCTAAGGTATTCGCGATAGCGAACCAAAAAGGTGGCGTGGGCAAGACCACCACCTGCATCAACCTCGCAGCATCCCTGGTCGCAACCAAGCGCCGGGTGCTGTTGATCGATCTTGATCCACAGGGCAACGCCACCATGGGTAGCGGTGTGGATAAACACGGTTTGGAAAACTCGGTCTATGACTTGCTGATCGGTGAATGCGACCTGGCCCAGGCCATGCATTTCTCCGAGCACGGCGGTTATCAACTGCTGCCGGCCAACCGCGACCTGACTGCGGCGGAAGTGGTCCTGCTGGAAATGCAGATGAAGGAAAGCCGCCTGCGCAGTGCTTTGGCGCCTATCCGTGAGAACTACGACTACATTCTGATCGACTGCCCACCGTCGCTGTCGATGCTCACCCTCAATGCCCTGGTGGCCGCCGACGGGGTAATTATCCCCATGCAGTGCGAATACTTCGCACTGGAAGGCCTGAGCGACCTTGTGGATAACATCAAGCGCATTGCTGAATTGCTCAATCCTCAGCTGAAAATCGAAGGTTTGCTGCGCACCATGTTCGATCCGCGCCTGAGCCTGATGAACGATGTTTCCGCGCAGCTCAAAGAGCACTTCGGTGAGCAGCTGTACGACACCGTGATTCCGCGCAACATCCGTTTGGCCGAGGCGCCGAGTTACGGCATGCCGGCATTGGCGTACGACAAACAATCCCGTGGCGCGCTGGCCTATCTGGCCCTGGCGGGCGAGATGGTTCGCCGGCAACGTAAACAATCCCGCGCCGCAGCCGCCCAGCCAACTTAAGGAATCCCCATGGCCGTCAAGAAACGTGGTCTCGGACGTGGACTGGATGCACTGTTGAGTGGTCCGACTGTCAGTGCACTGGAAGAACAAGCGGTGCAGGCTGACCAGCGCGAGCTGCAACACCTGCCGCTGGACCTGATCCAGCGTGGCAAGTACCAGCCACGCCGCGACATGGACCCCCAGGCGCTGGAGGAACTGGCTAACTCCATCAAGGCCCAGGGCGTGATGCAGCCGATCGTGGTGCGTCCCATCGGTTCCGGTCGCTTTGAAATCATCGCCGGTGAACGCCGCTGGCGTGCCAGCCAGCAGGCTGGCCAGGAAACCATCCCGGCAATGGTCCGCGATGTACCGGATGAAACCGCCATCGCCATGGCGCTGATCGAGAACATCCAGCGCGAAGATCTCAATCCCATCGAAGAGGCAGTTGCCCTGCAGCGTTTGCAGCAGGAATTCCAGCTGACTCAGCAGCAGGTCGCCGAAGCAGTGGGCAAGTCCCGTGTCAGCGTAGCCAACCTGCTGCGCCTGATTGCCTTGCCTGAGGTGATCAAGACCATGCTGTCCCACGGCGACCTGGAAATGGGTCATGCCCGTGCATTGCTCGGATTGCCGGAAAATCAACAGGTTGAAGGGGCGCGACACGTTGTCGCACGAGGCCTCACTGTGCGCCAGACCGAAGCCCTGGTACGCCAGTGGTTGAGTGGCAACCAGGAGCCTGCTGAACCGGTCAAGACAGACCCGGATATTGCCCGTCTCGAGCAGCGCCTGGCCGAGCGCCTGGGCTCTGCGGTGCAGATCCGCCACGGTAAGAAGGGCAAAGGGCAGTTGGTGATTGGCTACAACTCCCTGGATGAGCTACAAGGCGTCCTCGCTCACATCCGCTGAAACATTTCCTTATGTAGCGCGCAGTCGGAAATCACTACCTGGCAGTTGAATAGGGGCTGAACCGCCCCTATACTCTGCGCGCATTTTGTCGGCACAAATTATGCCAAGTTATTGAATTCTGGCAGCCGACCCATGAGGAGCAAGAGCGATGGAAACCCGCACGCCAAACCGCTTGCCGTTTCATCGCTTGGCGGTTTTTCCGGTTTTATTGGCGCAGTTGGTCATTCTACTGATAGCCGCTCTGGCGCTCTGGCAATGGCGGGGAGTCGTAGCCGGATATTCAGGCCTTTGCGGAGGACTGATAGCCTTGCTACCCAATGTGTATTTTGCTCACAGGGCATTTCGGTTTTCCGGCGCCCGAGCAGCCCAAGCCATCGTCCGGTCTTTTTATGCCGGTGAGGCGGGCAAATTGATTTTGACGGCGGTGCTGTTTGCACTGACGTTTGCAGGTGTGAAGCCATTGGCGCCGCTAGCTGTATTCGGCGCCTTCGTGCTGACCCAGATGGTCAGCTGGTTCGCTCCCCTGCTAATGAGAACAAGACTTTCGAGACCTTAGGGCGTTTGAGGCAACCATGTCAGCAGAAACAACCGCTTCGGGCTATATCCAGCACCACTTGCAGAACCTGACCTTCGGTCAGCTACCCAATGGGAGCTGGGGCTTTGCCCACTCCGCAGCAGAAGCCAAGGAAATGGGCTTCTGGGCATTCCACGTCGATACCCTCGGCTGGTCTGTCGCACTGGGTGTGATCTTCATTCTTCTGTTCCGCATGGCGGCGAAGAAAGCGACTTCCGGTGTGCCGGGCGCTTTGCAGAACTTCGTTGAAGTCATGGTTGGCTTCGTCGATGGCAGCGTGAAGGACAGCTTCCACGGCCGCAGCCCGGTAATCGCGCCGCTGGCACTGACCATTTTCGTCTGGGTGTTCCTGATGAACGCCATCGACCTGGTTCCAGTGGACTGGATTCCACAACTGGCCATGTTGATCACCGGTGATTCGCACATTCCATTCCGTGCCGTATCGACCACAGACCCGAATGCGACCCTGGGCATGGCCCTGTCGGTATTCGCGCTGATCATTTTCTACAGCATCAAGATCAAGGGCATCGGCGGCTTCATCGGCGAACTGACCCTGCACCCGTTCGGCAGCAAGAACATTGTGGTTCAGGCGCTGTTGATTCCGGTGAACTTCCTGCTGGAATTCGTGACCCTGATTGCCAAGCCGATCTCTCTGGCACTGCGTCTGTTCGGCAACATGTATGCCGGCGAACTGGTGTTCATCCTGATCGCTGTGATGTTCGGCAGTGGCCTGCTGTGGCTCAGCGGCCTGGGTGTGGTTCTGCAATGGGCGTGGGCAGTGTTCCACATCCTGATCATCACCCTGCAGGCCTTCATCTTCATGATGCTGACCATCGTCTACCTGTCGATGGCGCACGAAGAGAACCATTAAGACCAGTCTCGACTAGTCTGATGTCCCTCTCGTTGCGGCGAGAGGGGGCCCTTCTCGGGCTCGATGAAACGATTTGTTTTACCGCTTTAATCTAAAAAACCTAAACCATACGACGTAAAAGTCGGGAGGAAAGATGGAAACTGTAGTTGGTCTAACCGCTATCGCTGTTGCACTGTTGATCGGCCTGGGCGCACTGGGTACCGCAATTGGTTTCGGCCTGTTGGGCGGCAAGTTCCTGGAAGGCGCAGCGCGTCAGCCAGAAATGGTTCCAATGCTGCAAGTTAAAATGTTCATCGTTGCCGGTCTGCTCGACGCCGTAACCATGATCGGTGTTGGTATCGCTCTGTTCTTCACCTTCGCAAACCCCTTCGTTGGTCAACTCGCTGGCTAATCACTCGATTATTCGAGTTGATTGGTGTGACGGACAACGAACGAGCGAGGTGTTGGCGTGAACATTAATGCAACCCTGATTGGCCAGTCCGTTGCGTTCTTAATTTTTGTATTGTTCTGCATGAAGTTCATTTGGCCTCCGGTCATTGCTGCTTTGCACGAACGTCAAAAGAAGATCGCGGATGGATTGGACGCTGCCAGCCGAGCAGCTCGTGACCTGGAGCTGGCCCAAGATAAAGCGGGTCAGCAACTGCGCGAAGCTAAAGCTCAGGCAGCTGAAATCATTGAGCAAGCCAAGAAGCGCGGTTCTCAGATCGTCGACGAAGCCCGTGAACAGGCTCGTGTCGAAGCTGATCGTGTGAAGGCTCAGGCTCAGGCCGAGATCGAACAGGAACTGAACGGTGTCAAAGACGCGCTGCGTGCCCAACTGGGTAGCCTGGCAGTCAATGGCGCAGAGAAGATCCTGGGTGCCACAATCGATCAAAACGCGCACGCAGAGCTGGTTAACAAACTGGCTGCTGAAATTTAAGCGAGGGCGATCATGGCAGAATTGACCACGTTGGCCCGACCTTACGCTAAGGCGGCCTTCGAGCACGCTCAGGCCCACCAGCAGCTGGCCTCTTGGTCAGCCATGCTCGGCCTGGCTGCAGCGGTGTCACAAGATGACACCATGCAGCGCGTGCTTAAGGCCCCGCGACTGACGAGCGCAGAAAAGGCCAACACTTTTATCGAAGTGTGTGGCGACAAGTTTGATGCACAGGCACAGAATTTCATTCACATTGCCGCCGAAAACGACCGTCTCCTGCTGTTGCCGGAGATCTCGGCTCTGTTCGACCTGTACAAGGCTGAACAAGAGAAGTCGGTAGATGTGGACGTCACCAGTGCTTACGCATTGAACCAAGAACAGCAAGACAAACTCGCCAAGGTTCTCAGTGCACGGCTCGGCCGGGAAGTGCGACTGCACGCTGCGGAGGATGCCAGCTTGATTGGTGGCGTCGTAATCCGCGCCGGCGACCTGGTTATCGATGGCTCGATTCGCGGCAAACTCGCGAACCTTGCCGAAGCATTGAAATCTTGAGTTTGAAGGGGCAGCAGAGCAATGCAGCAACTCAATCCTTCCGAAATAAGTGAAATTATCAAGGGCCGCATCGACAAGCTCGATGTGACCTCCCAAGCCCGTAACGAAGGCACAGTCGTCAGCGTTTCTGACGGTATCGTGCGGATTCACGGTCTGGCCGACGTCATGTACGGCGAGATGATCGAGTTTCCGGGCGGTGTCTACGGTATGGCCCTCAACCTTGAGCAAGATTCTGTAGGTGCCGTTGTATTGGGCGCTTACCAGTCTCTGGCTGAAGGCATGAGCGCCAAGTGCACTGGCCGCATCCTCGAAGTTCCGGTTGGTAAGGAACTGCTGGGTCGCGTAGTCGATGCATTGGGTAACCCAGTTGACGGCAAAGGTCCGCTGAACAACACCGAGACCGATGCGGTCGAGAAAGTTGCTCCAGGCGTGATCTGGCGTAAGTCGGTAGACCAGCCTGTACAGACTGGCTACAAGGCTGTCGATGCCATGATTCCTGTCGGCCGTGGCCAGCGTGAGCTGATCATCGGTGACCGTCAGATCGGTAAAACCGCTCTGGCGATCGACGCGATCATCAACCAGAAAGACAGCGGCATCTTCTGCGTCTACGTAGCAATCGGTCAGAAACAATCGACCATCGCCAACGTGGTTCGCAAACTGGAAGAAAACGGCGCCCTGGCCAACACGATCATCGTGGCTGCCAGTGCTTCGGAATCTCCTGCGCTGCAGTTCCTGGCACCGTACTCCGGTTGCACCATGGGCGAGTACTTCCGCGACCGCGGTGAAGACGCGCTGATCGTTTATGACGATCTGTCCAAGCAAGCAGTGGCTTACCGCCAGATTTCCCTGCTGCTGCGCCGTCCACCAGGCCGTGAAGCTTACCCAGGCGACGTGTTCTATCTCCACTCCCGTCTGCTGGAGCGCGCATCTCGCGTTTCCGAAGAGTACGTAGAGAAGTTCACCAACGGCGCAGTGACCGGCAAAACCGGTTCCCTGACCGCACTGCCGATCATCGAAACTCAAGCTGGCGACGTTTCCGCGTTCGTTCCGACCAACGTGATTTCCATCACCGACGGTCAGATCTTCCTGGAATCGGCCATGTTCAACTCTGGCATCCGTCCAGCTGTGAACGCCGGTGTTTCGGTATCCCGTGTGGGTGGTGCCGCTCAGACCAAGATCATCAAGAAGCTCTCCGGTGGTATCCGTACCGCTCTGGCTCAGTACCGTGAACTGGCGGCATTCGCCCAGTTCGCTTCTGACCTGGACGAAGCGACCCGTAAGCAACTTGAGCATGGTCAGCGCGTTACCGAGCTGATGAAGCAGAAGCAATACGCGCCGATGTCCATCGCCGACATGTCCTTGTCCCTGTATGCCGCTGAACGTGGCTTCCTGACGGACGTCGAGATTGCCAAAGTTGGTAGCTTCGAACAGGCCATGATTGCTTACTTCAACCGCGATCACGCCGAATTGATGGCGAAGATCAACGTGAAGGGTGACTTCAATGACGAAATCGACGCTGGCCTCAAAGCCGGTATCGAGAAGTTCAAAGCCACCCAAACCTGGTAAGCCGCAGCGGGAGCCGCAAGGCTCCCGCTTGCTAACCTGATAGGTGTTACATGGCAGGCGCAAAAGAGATTCGCAGTAAGATTGCGAGCATCAAAAGCACGCAAAAAATTACCAGCGCCATGGAAAAAGTGGCGGTCAGCAAAATGCGCAAGGCACAAATGCGCATGGCTGCTAGCCGTCCTTATGCGGAGCGCATCCGCCAGGTTATTGGTCATCTGGCCAACGCCAACCCGGAATATCGTCACCCATTCATGATCGACCGTGCTATCAAGCGCGTCGGTTACGTTGTGGTGAGCAGTGACCGTGGTCTGTGTGGTGGCTTGAACACCAACCTGTTCAAGGCCCTGGTCAAGGACATGGCGGTAAACCGCGAACAAGGCGTCGAGATCGATCTGTGTGTGGTCGGTAGCAAGGGTGCGGCCTTCTTCCGCAACTTCGGCGGTAACGTCGTTGCAGCTATCAGCCATCTGGGTGAAGAACCGTCGATCAATGACCTGATCGGCAGCGTCAAGGTGATGCTGGATGCGTACCTGGAAGGCCGGATTGACCGCCTGTCCGTGGTATCCAACAAGTTCATCAACACCATGACCCAGCAGCCGACCGTGGAGCAGTTGATTCCACTGGAGGCAACCCCGGATCAAGAACTCAAGCACCACTGGGACTATCTCTATGAACCGGATGCCAAGGAGCTGCTGGACGGCTTGATGGTCCGTTACGTGGAGTCGCAGGTCTACCAGGCGGTGGTCGAGAACAACGCAGCTGAACAAGCCGCGCGGATGATCGCAATGAAGAACGCTACCGACAACGCCGGTGATCTGATCAGCGATTTGCAGCTGATCTACAACAAGGCGCGTCAGGCTGCGATCACCCAAGAGATCTCGGAAATCGTCGGCGGCGCTGCCGCGGTTTAACGGTTCAAATATTCAGAGGATCCAGCTATGAGTAGCGGACGTATCGTTCAAATCATCGGCGCCGTTATCGACGTGGAATTTCCACGCGACAGCGTACCGAGCATCTACAACGCGCTGAAAGTTCAAGGCGCGGAAACCACTCTGGAAGTTCAGCAACAGCTGGGCGACGGCGTGGTTCGTACCATTGCGATGGGTTCCACCGAAGGCTTGAAGCGCGGTCTGGACGTTATCGACACCAAGGCAGCCATCTCCGTACCGGTCGGTAAAGCGACCCTGGGCCGGATCATGGACGTTCTGGGCAACCCGATCGACGAAGCTGGTCCGATCGACACCGACGAGCGCTGGGGTATTCACCGCGCTGCACCATCTTTCGCAGACCAGGCAGGCGGCAACGACCTGCTGGAAACCGGCATCAAGGTTATCGACCTGGTTTGCCCGTTTGCCAAAGGCGGCAAGGTTGGTCTGTTCGGTGGTGCCGGTGTAGGCAAGACCGTAAACATGATGGAACTGATCCGTAACATCGCCATCGAGCACAGCGGTTATTCCGTGTTCGCCGGTGTGGGTGAGCGTACTCGTGAGGGTAACGACTTCTACCACGAGATGAAGGATTCCAACGTTCTGGACAAAGTGGCACTGGTTTACGGTCAGATGAACGAGCCGCCGGGTAACCGTCTGCGCGTAGCCCTGACCGGCCTGACCATGGCCGAGAAGTTCCGTGACGAAGGTAACGACGTTCTGCTGTTCGTCGACAACATCTATCGTTACACCCTGGCCGGTACTGAAGTATCCGCACTGCTGGGCCGTATGCCTTCGGCAGTAGGTTACCAGCCGACCCTGGCTGAAGAGATGGGCGTGCTGCAAGAGCGCATCACTTCGACCAAGGAAGGTTCGATCACTTCGATCCAAGCGGTATACGTACCTGCGGATGACTTGACCGACCCGTCGCCAGCGACCACCTTCGCCCACTTGGACGCCACTGTCGTTCTGTCCCGTGACATCGCTTCCCTGGGTATCTACCCAGCGGTAGACCCACTGGACTCGACTTCGCGTCAGCTGGATCCGAACGTGATCGGCCAGGAGCACTACGACACCGCTCGCGGCGTTCAGTACGTGCTGCAGCGCTACAAAGAGCTGAAGGACATCATTGCGATCCTGGGTATGGACGAGCTGTCGGAAGCCGACAAGCAGTTGGTATCCCGTGCTCGTAAGATCCAGCGCTTCTTGTCGCAACCGTTCTTCGTGGCTGAAGTCTTCACCGGTGCTTCGGGTAAATACGTTTCCCTGAAAGACACCATTGCTGGCTTCAAAGGCATCCTCAACGGTGACTACGACCACCTGCCAGAACAAGCGTTCTACATGGTCGGCGGCATCGAAGAAGCGATCGAGAAAGCCAAGAAACTGTAATCCAGGCGCCCGGCAACGGGCGCTAATTTAGGTTGAGGCAAGCAGATGGCTATGACAGTCCATTGCGATATCGTCAGCGCGGAAGGAGAGATTTTCTCCGGTCTGGTCGAGATGGTGATCGCGCACGGCGAACTGGGTGATCTTGGTATCGCTCTGGGTCACGCACCGCTGATCACTAATCTGAAACCAGGTCCGATCCGCTTGATCAAGCAGGGCGGGGAAGCTGAGGTGTTCTACATCTCCGGTGGTTTCCTCGAGGTTCAGCCGAACATGGTCAAGGTTCTTGCCGACACCGTGCAACGTGCTGCCGACCTGGACGAAGCCTCCGCTCAGGAAGCCGTCAAGGCTGCTGAGAAGGCCCTGAATGAAAAAGGCGCAGATTTCGACTACGGTTCTGCTGCTGCACGTCTGGCCGAGGCCGCAGCTCAGCTGCGTACCGTCCAGCAGATCCGCAAGAAGTTCGGCGGCTAAGCCGCTCGCTCCATGCGTGATTGATTAAAAAGGGTAGCCTCGGCTACCCTTTTTCTTTTTCTGCAATTCACCCCCCGGTCACAGTCGCTGACCACCCAGGATTGGTAGCCAGTCATGTCTCTCGAAATCGTTATCCTCGCTGCCGGTCAAGGCACCCGCATGCGCTCGGCGCTGCCGAAGGTCCTTCACCCGGTCGCCGGCAACTCCATGCTGGGACATGTTATCCACAGCGCCCGGCAACTTGATCCACAAAAGATCCATGTGGTGATCGGCCATGGTGCGGACGCGGTTCGTGAACGTCTGGCCGCAGATGACCTGAATTTCGTGCTGCAGGACAAGCAACTGGGCACCGGTCATGCCGTGGCTCAAGCCGTACCCTTCATTACCGCAGACACGTTGCTGATCCTCTATGGCGACGTACCGCTGATTGAAGTCGAGACTCTGCAACGCCTGCTCAAAAAGGTCGGTTCCGAACAACTGGGCCTGCTCACCGTCGAGCTGGACGATCCGACCGGCTACGGGCGTATTGTGCGTAACGCCGAAGGCCAGGTAATGGCCATCGTTGAGCAAAAAGACGCCAATGATGCCGAACGGGCGATCACCGAAGGCAATACCGGCATCCTCGCGGTCCCGACTCATCGGCTGGGTGACTGGATGAGCCGCTTGTCGAACAACAACGTCCAGGGCGAGTACTACCTGACCGACGTGATCGCCATGGCGGTCAGCGACGGCCTGATCGTCGCCACCGAGCAACCGCACGACGCCATGGAAGTGCAGGGCGCCAACGACCGCAAGCAACTGGCGGAGCTGGAGCGGCACTACCAACTGCGTGCTGCTCGCCGGCTGATGGCCCAGGGCGTGACCTTGCGCGACCCGGCGCGTTTCGATGTACGCGGCGAGGTCACTGTGGGTCGCGATGTGCTGATCGACATCAACGTGATCCTCGAAGGCCGGGTGGTGATCGAGGACGACGTAGTGATCGGTCCCAACTGCGTGATCAAGGACAGCACCCTGCGTAAGGGCGTGGTGATCAAGGCCAATAGTCATCTCGACGGCGCTGTGCTCGGCGAGGGCAGCGATGCCGGGCCGTTCGCGCGCCTGCGTCCCGGCACCGTGCTGGAGGCCAAGGCCCATGTGGGTAACTTCGTTGAACTGAAGAACGCCCATCTGGGGCAGGGTGCCAAGGCCGGCCACCTGAGCTACCTGGGGGATGCAGTGATCGGCGCCCGCACCAATATTGGCGCTGGCACCATCACCTGCAACTACGACGGGGTGAACAAGCACAAGACGGTGATGGGCGAGGACGTGTTCATCGGCTCCAACAACTCCTTGGTGGCGCCTGTGGATATCTCTTCCGGGGCCACCACGGCTGCCGGTTCCACCATCACCCAGCATGTCGCACAAGCCCAGCTTGCAGTGGGTCGGGCGCGGCAGAAGAACATCGACGGCTGGAAGCGGCCGGAGAAAATCACCAAGGGCTGAAGTTATCCACAACTCTTTCGCCGGCAAGCCGGCTCCTACCGATCGGTGTAGGAGCCGGCTTGCCGGCGAATGCCGCGCCAGCAATTTTTTTCACCTCCGCGCTTGACGAAGTTTCGATCATGGGTTTTAAATGCGCGCATTATCTTTCGAATCGAAACTTAGAGCCTCCATGTCGAAGCGCAATACGCCCCAGCGTCGTCACAATATCCTTGCCTTGCTCAATGAACAGGGTGAAGTGAGTGTCGACGAGTTGGCCAAACGTTTCGAAACTTCTGAAGTTACGATTCGAAAGGACCTGGCTGCCCTGGAGAGCAATGGCTTGCTGCTGCGCCGTTACGGCGGCGCGATTACCATGCCCCAGGAACTGGTCAGCGACCTTGGCCAACCGGTATCCCTTTTCAAGCAGGCCATCGCCCGGGCTGCGGTGCAGCGTATCCGTGAACACGCCCGAATCATCATCGACAGTGGCAGCACCACCGCCGCGATGATTCCCCAACTGGGCCTGCAGCCCGGGCTGGTGGTCATGACCAACTCGCTGCATGTAGCCAACGCCCTGAGCGAGTTGGAGCATGAACCGGTGCTGTTGATGACCGGCGGCACCTGGGACCCGCACTCCGAGTCCTTCCAGGGCCAGGTGGCCGAACAGGTTCTACGCTCTTACGACTTTGACCAACTGTTTATCGGTGCCGACGGCATCGACCTGGCCCGTGGCACCACCACCTTCAACGAGCTGCTGGGATTGAGCCGAGTGATGGCCGAAGTGGCCCGTGAAGTGGTGGTGATGGTCGAATCCGACAAGATCGGCCGCAAGATTCCCAACCTGGAGCTGCCGTGGAGCAGCATCCATACCCTTATTACCGATGATCGCCTGCCCTTTGAGGTCCGCGACCAGATTCAGGCCCGCGGCATAACTTTGATTTGCGCGGCTGTCAGCTAGGAGAGAAACCATGTGTGGAATTGTTGGCGCCGTTGCTGAACGCAATATCACCGCCATTTTGCTGGAAGGCCTCAAGCGCCTCGAATACCGCGGTTACGACAGTGCCGGGGTGGCGGTCTTCACCAACGCCGGCAAGCTCGAGCGCATGCGCCGTCCGGGCAAGGTCAGCGAGCTGGAACAAGCCCTGAACAGCGAGCCGCTGGTGGGTCGCCTGGGCATCGCCCACACCCGCTGGGCCACCCACGGCGCGCCGTGCGAGCGTAACGCTCACCCGCATTTCTCCGGCGATCTGTCGGTGGTGCACAACGGCATCATCGAGAACCACGAAAGCCTGCGCGAACAGCTCAAGGCCCTGGGTTATGTGTTCACTTCGGACACCGACACCGAAGTCATCGCCCACTTGCTGAACCACAAGCTCAAGGACCTGGGGGATCTGACTGTCGCCCTCAAGGCCACGGTCAAGGAACTGCATGGCGCCTATGGCCTGGCAGTGATCAGCGCTAGTCAGCCGGATCGCCTGGTTGCCGCCCGCAGCGGCAGCCCGCTGGTGATCGGCCTTGGCCTGGGGGAGAACTTCCTGGCTTCCGACCAACTGGCCCTGCGCCAGGTCACCGACCGCTTCATGTACCTGGAAGAAGGCGATATCGCTGAAATCCGCCGTGACAGCGTGCAGATCTGGGACATCGACGGCAAGGCCGTGGAGCGTGAAGCGGTGCAGTACCGCGATGGTGCCGAAGCAGCGGACAAGGGCGAGTACCGTCACTACATGCTCAAGGAAATCCATGAGCAGCCGTCCGTGGTGCAACGCACCCTGGAAGGTCGCCTGAGTGCCAATCAGGTATTGGTCCAGGCCTTCGGTCCTCAGGCCGCCGAGCTGTTCGCCAAAGTGCGCAATGTGCAGATCGTCGCCTGCGGCACCAGTTACCACGCCGGCATGGTTGCCCGTTACTGGCTGGAAGAACTGGCCGGCATTCCGTGCCAGGTCGAAGTGGCGAGCGAGTTCCGCTACCGCAAGGTGGTGGTGCAACCCGACAGCCTGTTCGTGACGATCTCCCAGTCCGGTGAAACCGCCGACACCCTGGCCGCCTTGCGCAATGCCAAGGAGCTGGGTTTCCTCGCCAGCCTGGCAATCTGCAACGTTGGCATCAGCTCCCTGGTGCGTGAATCGGACCTGACCCTGCTGACCCAGGCCGGTCGCGAGATTGGCGTGGCCTCGACCAAGGCCTTCACCACCCAACTGGTGGGCCTGCTGCTGCTGACCCTGTCATTGGGCCAAGTCCGCGGCACATTGGCTGCCGGCGTTGAAGCCGAGCTGGTGGAAGAACTGCGCCGCTTGCCGATCCGCCTTGGCGAAGCCCTGGCGATGGACAGCGTGGTGGAAAAGACCGCCGAACTGTTCGCCGACAAGCACCACACCCTGTTCCTCGGCCGTGGCGCCCAGTATCCGGTGGCAATGGAAGGCTCGCTCAAGCTCAAGGAGATTTCCTACATCCACGCCGAAGCCTACCCGGCCGGTGAGCTCAAGCACGGCCCGCTGGCGCTTGTGGATAACGACATGCCGGTGGTCACCGTGGCGCCGAACAACGAGCTGTTGGAAAAGCTCAAATCCAACCTGCAGGAAGTGCGGGCCCGGGGCGGTGAACTGATCGTGTTCGCCGACGAACAGGCCGGCATGAGCAACGGCGAAGGCACCCACGTGATCCAGATGCCGCACATCCACGACATCCTCTCGCCGATTCTCTACACCATCCCGCTGCAGTTGCTGTCCTACTACGTGGCGGTACTCAAGGGCACCGACGTCGACCAGCCACGCAACCTGGCCAAGTCGGTTACCGTGGAGTGAGTTATCCACAGTTGGGCCTCGCCTGACTGAAGCCCCCCGGATCAAGGAGCGTCCTGTTGATAACAGGCGCTCCTTTTTCTTTGTCCGCTGTTTTACCAATGCCCCCCTGGCAGCGATCTATCCACAGCTGGATAGGCCTGTGTAAAAGTTACGTCAGCTTTATACTTTTGTAACATTTTGAAACTTATACTCGGTCTTCACTGCCAGGTAGGTGGCTACAGCTGTGGCTGATCCAAAAGCTGCCGACCCTTGCAAACTTTCATTTGACGACCTTCGAGGACCCAACAGTCGATGGAGCCTGTCCATTCTCGATGGGCCACCCCAGGGGACACCGAGGTCAACATCGGCGCTGTTCAACGCTTCAGTGCATGCCTTGCCTGAGGCCGTTGCAAACGGTGCCGTCGCACTTCGTGGTTTTTCCTGCTGTGGCCTTCCTCCGTGATTTCGCTGCCCCGCTAGAGTGTAGGTAGAGCGCTGTGGTCGCCAGTCGAGCGCCGCTGCGCTGGGCCATGCTAGTGGGTGTTGATGGGCGGTCCTGGACCGCTTTCTGAACGCAACCGGGAACCTGACTGACCATGAACAGGGTATTGCGTCACTACATACCGGCTACTACCCGGCGCTTGTTGCCCAACCGCTGGGACCTGATCGCCCTGCCTCTGGTGATAGGCTTCTTGCTGTTCTTCTCGATCGGCGCACACCAGACCTGGGCGCCGATCTCGACCCTGGAAACCCAGGCCATCTCCCTGGACCCCAGTGACTTGCCCGAGTACGCCATCCGTACCACCTTGCGCATGCTCGCGGCGATGGTCGCCTCGCTGATTTTCACCCTGGTCTATGGCACTCTCGCCGCCAAGAGCCGACGTGCCGGCAAGCTCCTGGTGCCGGTGCTGGATATCCTCCAGTCGGTGCCGGTGCTGGGCTACATCTCCTTTACCGTGACCTTCTTCCTGCTGTTGTTCCCCGGCCGGGTGCTGGGTGCCGAGTGCGCGGCGATCTTCGCCATCTTCACCAGCCAGGCGTGGAACATGACCTTCAGTTTCTACCAGTCCCTGCGCACCTTGCCGCGGGACCTGGAGGAGGTGGCGAGTAACCTGCAGTTCTCCAGCTGGCAGAAGTTCTGCAAGCTCGACGTGCCGTTCGCCATCCCCGGGCTGGTGTGGAACATGATGATGAGCATGTCCGGCGGTTGGTTCTTCGTGGTGGCCTCGGAGGCGATCACCGTCGGCGACAAGACCATCACCCTGCCGGGCGTGGGGGCCTACCTGGCCACCGCTATCGAGCAGCGCGACCTGCATGCGGTGGGCTATGTGATCCTGACCATGATCGTGGTGATCCTGATCTACGATCAGTTCCTGTTTCGCCCGCTGGTGGCCTGGGCCGACAAGTTCCGCATGGAAAACACCGCCGCCCAGGGTGGCGCTCCCGAGTCCTGGGTGCTTAATCTGATCCAGCGCACCCGGGTCGTGCAGCGCTTGCTGCGCCCGCTGACCCGAAGCCTGGCGCGACTCGGCAACCTGCGTTTGAGCCCGCTGCGTTCGCCGCGGCGGAGCATGGTCGCCAGCCCGCAGGTTTCTACCCTGATCGATTGGCTGTGGGGCGCCGGCATTGGCCTACTGACCCTCTATGCGCTGTACCACATCGTCCTCTACGTCGGCAGCGAAGTGACCTTCGACGAGTTCTGGCATGTGCTCTGGCTGGGGTGCATCACGTTGTTGCGGGTGGTGGTGCTGATCTTCCTTGCGTCGCTGGTCTGGGTGCCCCTGGGGGTGATGATCGGCCTGCGTCCGCACCTGGCGGAGAAGATCCAGCCACTGGCGCAGTTTCTCGCGGCGTTCCCGGCCAACCTGCTGTTTCCGGTGTTCGTCATCTTCATCCTGCATTACCAGCTCAACCCGGACATCTGGCTTAGCCCACTGATCGTACTGGGCACCCAGTGGTACATCCTGTTCAACGTGATCGCCGGGGCCAGCGCTTTCCCCAATGACTTTCGCGAGGCCGCAGCCAACTTCCGTATTCGCGGCTGGCAGTGGTGGCGCCAGGTAATGCTGCCGGGAATCTTCCCCTACTACATCACCGGGGCGATCACCGCGTCCGGGGGGGCGTGGAACGCCAGCATCGTTTCCGAATTCGTTTCCTGGGGCCAGGACAAGGTGGTTGCCCATGGCCTGGGGGCCTATATCGCCCAGACCACGGCCGCCGGCGACTTTCCGAAAATCACTCTCGGGGTGGTGGTCATGTCGTTCTTTGTCGTGGCCTTCAATCGTCTGCTGTGGCGGCCGCTGTATGCCATAGCGGAAAACAAGTTGCGACTGAACTGACGGGTGTCGATCTGATGAATGGCCATACCGAAAAAACCGCTCCAGCGCGGGAAATCTACTCGCTGAACAACGTCAGTCATGGTTTCGGCAAGGGCAAGGACGAGCTGCAGGTATTGAGCGACGTCGACCTGAGCCTGCACGAAGGGGAGATCGTCGGCATGCTCGGGCGCTCCGGGTCCGGCAAGTCGACCCTGTTGCGGATCATCGCCGGGCTGATCCAGGCGTCCTCGGGCGAGGTGCGTTACAACGGCTCGTTACTCAGCGGGCCGGCCGAGGGCGTGGCCATGGTGTTCCAGACGTTTGCCCTGTTTCCCTGGCTGACGGTGCTGGAAAATGTCGAGGCAGGGCTCCAAGCGCTGCAGGTCGAACCCAAGGCTTCCCGCAAGCGCGCGCTGGAGGCCATCGACCTGATCGGCCTCGACGGCTTTGAAAACGCCTATCCCCGGGAGCTGTCCGGCGGCATGCGGCAGCGGGTCGGGTTCGCCCGGGCCCTGGTGGTCAACCCGACCCTGTTGCTGATGGACGAGCCGTTTTCTGCCCTGGATGTGCTCACTGCGGAAACCCTCCGGACCGACTTGCTGGACCTGTGGAGCGGCGGCCAATTGCCGATCCAGTCGATCCTGATCGTCACCCACAACATTGAGGAAGCGGTGCTGATGTGCGACCGGATCCTGGTGCTGTCGTCCAATCCAGGGCGAGTGGTGGCGCAGATCACCGTGCCTTTCGCCCAGCCGCGCAACCGCCTGGACCCGGCGTTCCGGCGCATGGTCGATGACATTTATGCACTGATGACCGATCGGCGCAGCGCCGAACCGGGCAGTGGCAAGGCCGAGCTGCAAGTTGGCAGCCCGTTGCCGGAAGTCTCCACCAACCTGATGGCCGGCCTGATCGGTGCCCTGGCCGTCGAGCCCTATCACGGGCAGGCCGGGCTCTCCAGCGTGGCTGAGCGCTTGCTGTTGGAGGTCGATGACCTGTTCCCGGTGACGGAAATACTCGAACACCTGGGGTTCGTCGAGCTCAAGGGCGCCGACATCCATTTGACCGAGGCCGGCCGTTTGTTCGCCGATTACGGCACCCAGGAGCGCAAGACCCTGTTTGCCGAGCACCTGATCCGCTATGTACCCCTGGCTGCACGGATTCGCGGCGTGTTGCAGGAGCGCCGCGGGCATTGGGCGCCACGGGTGCGTTTCGAGCAGGAACTGGAGGATTCGCTGAACGACTCGGCGGTGGAGGAAACCCTGGAGTCGGTGATCAGTTGGGGTCGTTACGCGGAGATTTTCTCCTACGACGACAACAGCGAGACCTTCAGCCTGGAGGATGTCGAAGGCAGCCTGTAACCTCGGCTGCCAGCCACTCTTCAAGCCATCGGCAGCAGGTTCATGGATAGATTTCAGGAGTGGAGTGAGTTATCCACAGTCGTGCGTCGCCTGACTGTGGATCAAAAATTAAACGGAGCACGAGCTGAACCCCCGTATTTACGGGGAGGGCCATTTTTGGCTCAACCCTCAGCCTGAGTCTTTCGCTTCGTTTCGCTCTGGGAATAGGTTGGGGAGCGCTGTGCTATCGGATCGACTACTCGAGCGGCACATGCGTGCTTCAGCGTTGCCGGCCGTTCCTGCCCCGTTTGTGCATTTCGTCGTGACACTACCTGCATGTACAGCTCTGTGTATGCCTGCCCCAAGTATTGCGCAGTGAACACTTCCAGATAACGTGCACGAGCGGCCTCACCAAAGCGCTGTGCCAGCGCAGGGTTGTCCCAGAGTATCTGCATCGCCTGGCGCAAGGCGCTGGCGTCCATCGGCGGCACGACGATACCTGTAGATTCGTGTTGATTGATGAAGCTGGTGCCCGTGCCGACTTCGCAGCAGATCAGCGGCTTGCCGAACATCGCCCCTTCAAGCAGTCCGATACCGAATGCCTCGGAGCGCAGATGTGATGGGAAGATCACCGAATAGCAGGCTTGCATCAGGTTGATCTTTTTCTGCTCGTCGACGCGTCCGAGGAAGTGCACGTTGGTGAGCTGGAAGCGCTCTGCCATGCGCATCAGCTCCTGCTCCATGGGGCCGACACCGACGATGAGCAATGGCCAGGGCGCCGTTTTCATGGCCTCGAGCAGGAAGTGCAGGCCTTTGTAGTAGCGCTGCACACCGACAAAGAGAAAAAAGCGCTCACCGTAACGACGTTGCAACTGCGCCACTGCCCCGGCGTCCGGTATCGGGTAGAGGGACTGGTCCAGGCCGATGGGAATTGACAGGGCCTTGTCCTGGTAGCGGCGCAATACGTTCGAGCTCTGCAGGTAGTTCGGACTGGTCGCGGCAATGGCGTCGACTCGCCCGAGAAAGGCGTGCATCAGTGGCCGGTAGACCTGCAACAGCACTTTCTGGCGGACGATGTCGGAGTGATAGGTGACCACACTGGGTTTGTTCAACCCCTTGATCAAGTGAACCAGGTCCATGAACGGCCACGGGAAATGGTAATGGATCACGTCGGCCTCTTCGGCGAGGCGCGCGAAATCCTTGAATACTGACCAGGAGAACCCTGTCGAGGCAAGATTCAGGTCCTGTCTGGCCTGATACATCCGGAAACTGGGCGTCTGTAGGGGGGGCAGGGGCTCATCCGCCAGTGAGAGCACCGTATTCTCGCAGCCCAGGGCCGATGTGGCATGTGTCAGGTGCCGAATGAACATCTCGACACCTCCGAACTGGTCCGGCCCGAAGGTTTTGTAGAAGTGCAGAACTCTCACGACAAATGTGCTCCTGGCGCTATCAGGCATCAGCCGACAATTTGGTCCACAGGCCGTCGACCTTCTGGATTGGGCAATTGGCGTTGAAACCTTCGGTGTCGGTACGCTCGGCCTTCATCGCTTTGGGGTTGTCGTCGATTTTGCTGAAGGTGATCACGCCGCAGTCTTTGATACGCACCACCAGCGGGCTGACGTCGGAAAACTTGCCGGTCTCGACACTGAAGCCCGGATAGCCGCTGATGACCTTGTAGACTTTGCCGATGACACGGTGGGCTTCCAGGCGAGTCTCACCGTCTGCCAACTGGTTGAAGCGCAGGTATTGACCGTCTTGTTGCGGCACATTGATCGCTGCTTGTGGCGTTGGCGCGGCTGGTTTGTCACAACCGACGAGAGCCAACAGTGCGGCACCAACGACGAACATCTTGTTCATGAAGCGATACTCCTAGGGATGTTTTGGAAGAACGGTTTTGCCGGTAATCGCAGTCGGCACTCAGGAGCGTTGAGCACCTGTAAGGCGTCGATAGGTATCACGCGCTGCAGTGGCGACGTTCGGCGAAAATGAGAACAGCAGTAGCGAAGACACTGAAACCAGCCAGCGGCGGCGGAACCAGCACAGCGCGTATTTGTTGAGCAGCAGGTGCAGATAGCGTCTTGCCCTGTGCGGCTTCGAGCGGTGCATACGCAGCGTGCGCATGTCGCGGGCCGTGATGATCGACTTGGGCGCGTAAGGGGCACTGAGAAAACGCGTAGGCGGGGTAACGCCAAGGCTCTGCCAGTCATGAACCTCGAAGTTGTCGAGCAGCAGATCTTCCCAGGCGCAGAACAGATCGAAGCGGCTATGCGAGATGTGTTCCAGGTCCAGCGACATGCCACACGTATGGATGAAGCGCAGCAGGATGGCCTGCTCGGGCAACAGGCGAAATGCGGTGTAGCCCTGGAATGTGCCAAGCGGATTGACCCGTGGCCCACCTGCCAGGTAGACGAAATCAGCCGCAAGTGGGCCGAGGTTCCAGAGCTTGCGCAGATCGTCGCTGCGACCGAACTGCAGGGTGTCGCTCAGATGGAACAGGTAGCAGAGCCTGGTCGGATTGCGCAGGAACAGGTTCGATACGCTAACCCTTGCGCCCAGCAGGTTTGCCGGCTGCTCATCGCCCATCAGGGCCAGCAAGGCGTCACTGTGCAGCACATGATCGGTGCGCAGCTTCAGCGAGTACTCGCGCTCGACCAGCGCCAGGCCATTGGCCACGGTGGCAATGAGCTTGTTGACGTTGTTGATATTACCGTTTACGTCGTCGAAGTGGCTGGCCGAGGTATCGGTCACGCACTGCACACTCTCGAATGACACATGGGTGCAGTCATCGGTGGTAGACAGAATGATCTGCGCATCTGGCAGGTATCGGCGCACCGACTGTATGGCTCGCGCAGCAATATCCACTGCTCCCTCCTTGAGAGGGCCCTGGACAATCACCGCAAGCCTGCTGGAGTCGATGCTCATACACTGGCGTTCAATGTGTCCGCCAGCATCAGGGCAAGGGCGACCACTGTAACGGTGGGGTTGCGCGACCCGCAGCGCGGGAACAGTGAGGATCCGGCGATGTAGACGTTGGCACTGCCCTTGAGACGGAAGTCCGGATCGACTACCGCGTTGTCACCCGCGCTCATGTTCAACATGCCGACCAGGTGATGGGTGCCAAAGGCGTCACGGTAGTGTGGCTGTTCTGCAGCGCGAATCGGTACCACGCCGAGGGTTTCCATCTGTGCATAGATGGCCTCGATCACGGCGTCGTAGCGGTGCTTGTTGCCATGGTATCCATCGCTATCCATGCGCACGCTGCCGCCTTCGTAAAACAGCGAGATATCCCATTGCGGCGGGATTTCCAGGAGGATGTACAGGCTCAGGGTGCCTGCCAGATCCTCCACCGATTCACGCACCGCCCAGTTGTTCAGTTTTTCCAGGTCCAGGGAGCCTTGCAGGGCTTCGTCATTGGCCGATGTCATCAGCCCCAGCGTGGTGTACTCGATACCATCAAGCTCACCACAGAGCTCCGGAATCACCACCTGCGCGGCGGTGTTGACCTGGAAGAACGGGATCTTCGCCTGCGGCAGATGGCAGGCCAGCTCTGCCACCGCGTGGTCCTGGCAGTAGCGGCCGATGAATGCTTGCGGCGTATCCGGCGGCAGGTTGCTCTTCCACAGCAGCTTCAACGACTCGACCCCGTGGGCGGCAATCACCACGCGATTAAAGCGAATGTTCAGCGGCCCCTTGGGGGTATGGCAAATCGCTTCGACCGCCTTGTCACCCTCGAAGCGCAGGTGCTCGACAAGTACCTCGTTGAGTACTTGTGCCTTGTTGCGGATATGCAGCGAACGGGTCTTGGCGTCCATGGGGCACAACTCGCAGTCACCGGCCCCCACGCAGAGGCCTTGTCCCTCCAGGTTTTCCACGTTCAGGTTGTGTGCCTGCGCGCCAATGTAGGCTTGCGGAAAATAGGGCGCCAAGGCGTTGTGCCAGCGCTGGCTACCCTGGATCTCGGACAGCGGGTTGCGCTCGTCGGGGTCACGCGGATCGGCGCTGATGCGCAGCAGGCGCTCGGCATTGCGGTAGAAGGGTTGCAGCGTCTGGAAATCGAACGGCCAACGAAAGGTGTCGGCGCTCTGGTCGAACATTGCCTTCGACAAGCGGAAACTCAGCCCGCCCCAGTGATTGGAGCAGCCGCCATCGACCAGGATGTAGTCTGATGCACAATCCGCCGGCAGTTTTTCGGGCACATTGAAGGCATGCACCGACTCGTAGGAACGGCGGATCAGAGCATCATGTCGATCCGCCTTTTCCATGGCATTGAAGCGAGCGCGTCGTTCGAAGATGTTGAACTTCTCTCCGCGCTCGACGATCAGGCAGGGCCCCGTGAGTCCGTGCGCAACCGTACGTCCGGCAAAGCCATTACCGATAATCAGCGTTTCAACAAACATTAACCTGTAACTCTGTAAAAGCCGGGCGTACCTAAAGTGCGGGCATAGGGCTCGGCCACGAACAATGAGCGGTTATGGTGGACCAGGTGGTGCAGGATCGACTGTCGGTCCTGATCCGTGAGATTGCGCGAATACAGCTTGATCAGCAGATCAGGCGGCATGTGGTGGAACTTCACATCCGGGTTGCCTTGCAGGAAGGCGCGGAAGTCCACCGGCTCTTCAGGCGAACGCTGGCCCAGCCGATACCCCAGCACTGCGCTCGTACCACTGGCGAATACGCATAGTCCCGCAACGAATGCTCTACGCTTCATCCGATCACGTTCTCACGCGGACAACCCGCTGATAAAAGAACCGGGCCAGCTGCCGCACCTTGACAATCGGCCAGGCAATGATCGGCCAGTTCAAGTAGAGCTTTTCCAGCATTATCGAAAGCAGGAACAACCGGTAGCTATCCGCGTCCGCCGCAGGGCTGCCACTGGCCGTGCTATTGAACGTAGCGTTGACGTGGCGCCCCATGAAGCCCAGCTTCGGACGAGGCATCAACAGGGCGATGTTCTTCTCGCGAAGATCCTTGGAGAGGAACGTGAACGTCGCCAGCTTGCGGATGAAATCCAATGCGATCCCGCAGTCGTGCAGACCGAAGTCGATGATCAGCCACGACTCGGAAGCCGCGCCAAGTTTTGCCCCGATCACATTGGCATCGGCAATGAACTCGCCATTGTTGACGCTGCCCTTTTCGTGCAGGAAATCATCCAGCAAGAAGTTGCCGAACGTCGGTACGGGAAGTTCCTGAGGTGTGGACCACGCACATTCGTCGATCACTACAACGGAGGTGAGCCGCGAGGGCTGCAATCGCACCTGCGATAGGTAGGCGGCCATTTTCGATTGCTGGCCTCGCGCCGACTCCTGGGAAATCACGAAGATGTTCATTTCTGCTGCTCCACATAGGAATGGAAAGGCGTGGAGTTGTAGATCGCCCGCACACAATCCCGGAAGCCGGTGAAATAGAAGACCCTGCCATTTCGACGGTACAACCTGATGGCCGACAGGAGGGTGCCGGGCAACGCTAGCGCACCGTGATGGAAGTACTCGTCCAGATCTTTATAGAACCAGCTCTGGGCCGGACGCTGGCGGAGCATGTTACGGATCTCGGTGCTGCCATAGATCAGGTTGCGCTTCGCCTCGTTCGGATTCTCCATGAACTGGAAAGCGATCGACTCGACCACCGTGTTTGGCAGTTGATCCAGCAGCACCCACTTCTCGAAGTCGCGGATGAAGGTCATGAGCGATTCGAGGTCATTGCTGAAACTGCAGCTTTGCACCACGGCGTTCACCAGCTTCAGCCAGTTGCGCGAGCTGACGGTCTTGAGGCCAGTAGGGATGTGAGGAGCGATGTCCGTCATCGCGTACTTGTTGGCAAACCGCTGCAAGCGGATCAGCGCTTCATCTGCCGACAGGCGAATCAGCGGCTTCTTGCGCAAGATTGAGAACTGCGCAGGGCCCGTACTGATGTAGCGACCGTTGCACGACTCGACCGGCGACTCAGTGCCAAGCAGTGCCCTGGACGTTACCGACTGGGTGATGCCATACGGATTGATCCGTGTTGGAACACCGCCCTTGGACGCACGAATGCCATGCTCGACGTCTTCGAACTCGGTCCATAGCAGGGACTCGTCAAGGGGAAACGCCTGCCACACTTCCTTGCGGCACATGTACAGGCTGCCGGTGGGGTAGCTGGCATCCTTGTTGTAACGCAAGGGGCTGGCAAAACAGAAACCGGTACGTTCGATTTCTGCGAACAGAGCCGGCGCAATACTGACCACCGCATTTTCGTGGCGATGCAGGCCTTTCATGCCCTCGGCGATGGTACTCATGGCCATGCCATAGTCCGAATAACGGCGTGGATGCATGTTGCGCACATTGTCGAAGAACATGCTTTGCAGCGTCATCAGCGGGTAGCGCGGCCCGAAGCGACGGACCATTTCGCCGAAGTGCGCAGGCAGGAACACCCGGTCATGCAGGATGACCAGATTGTTGTAGCGCGCTTCGTCGGCGAGGCGGTTTTTCTTCTTGCAGATCTGTACCGGCGGCGCGGTGATGTCTTCACCAACGATGCGTACGTGCTCGAAATAGCGGAAGTTCTTGCCCGGCGTTCCGCACAGGAGGATTTCCTTGTTGGGGATATCCAGTTCAAGAATGCGCTTGACCACGGCATTGAGTACTGTGGCGTCTTCCGGGCCGACCGGGATGCCAAAGGTCCAGCTGTCCAGGTCGTCGTCAGTCTGCGCCGGCAGCGGGGCCGCCTTGCGGTAGGTCACGCGGTTGGCGCTACGTTCCACGCAGGTCAGGGCCGAGTTGAAGTACTCGCGGTCCAGGTAGCTCTCGAGTGCAGAGTCCTCGATGAGCGTGAGCGTTTCACCCACTTCGAGAAAGTGCGCGGCGTCCCACAGCAGCAACGGGCTGAGTTGCGAATCGCTCTGCACACCGTAGAAGCAGTACGAACCGGAACCATAGATGTCCAGCGGCCGCTTGGCGGCGTGCAGTCCCTTGAGGGTGACATCAGGACGCTTCTGTATGAAGCGCCGGAAGGAAAACAGCGTCTTGCAGTGTTCGGGCAGGTTCAGGTCGGCCGGAATAGGGCGCAAGTGCTTGGCCGCGAGATAGCCCAGCTTCGGATCATGTTGGAGCTGTATCGTCTTCATTCTTCTACGACGTACTTGTCATTCAGCGCGCCCGGTACCTTGACCACGACAGTCACCGCATCGCTCAACGCCTTGAAGGCGGTGATGTCACCTGGTTCGAGCACCACGATCTCTCCCGCGCCCCAGGTCTTGCCGCACATTTCGACTTCGCCGGACAGGATCAGCGTCACTTCCGTGGCGATCTTGTGATAGTGAGCGGCCTCGGCGTCACCCGCGACATATGGCTTGACGGCGACTTCACAGGCTTGGGTGCTGAACGCGGTAGGAGTGAAGCCACCGACGAACCAGCCTTTGACCATGTCTTTCAGATTCGCGGAGTTCATCGTGGACCTACATTCTCGAACGCATGAAGCTGATGAGGATTCTTCAGCGGGTAGTACTGGCTTGGCTGGACACGGTAGGTGCCGATCTTTTTGTGCAGCAGCACCAGTTCATTGAGCGAAGGCGCGATGTAGTACGCATCGTTGACCTTGGCGCCTTTGCGGATCATTTCCTTCACCGCCTTGACGAACACGCCGCCTTTGGCGAACCAGTACAGGCCGGCCACGGCATGGTTGCTGATCGGATTCTTCTCGGCAGCCTCGACCACGCAGCCTTGTGCGTTCTTGCGCACGAACGAGTAGCGCGGGTGCAGCGACTTGAACACCACGACCCCGGCGTCGCATTGGTCCTTGCGAAAACCAGCGACGATGTCGCCAAGCGGTGCGTCGAGCAATTCGTTGCAGCTGAGGATCAGCAGTTCGTCTTCGTTGTCGATGCTCTCAGCCGCCAGCAGCGCAGTGCAGGCAGCACCCATGGTCAACGCATGCACCGGATACACAGTGGCGATCGGGTTCATCTGGTGCAGCATGTTGCGCAGGTGGTACTTGGCGACGTCAGCTTTGGGCAGCATGCAGGCGATGCTCGCCGGCTTGAGTTCAAGGCATTTTTCGACCAGGTGCTGGATCAACGGAAGGCCATCGCGCTCGGACAGGTAGGACGGGTAGCTGCTCTCGGCCATTACCGAGGTGGTATCGCCACCGGCGAGCAATATGATGTTCAACTGGTTCACAGCAGGCCCCCTTGCTGAGCAGCCTGGGCGTTGATCTGCTGAATTCGTTCGGTGATGTTGTCCAGGTTCACTTCCTCGACATCCTGCACCACCAGTACGCTCGCACCGGAAGCACGCGCAGCACGAATGCCATTCTCATTGTCTTCGACGATCAGGCACTCTTCAGGCCGCAGCCCGAAACTCTCGATGGCCTTGGTATAGATGTCCGGTGCCGGCTTGGCGTTCGCCACGTCTTCGTTGGACAGCTTCAGGTCCAGGTACTGGTCCAGGCGGGACTTTTCCATCATCACTTCGACCGTGTTGCGAATCGAGTTGGACGCAACCGCAAGCTTGTAGCCGAGGTTCTTCAGCGACGACAGCGCGTACTGGTGAACGAAGGTCGGCTTGCACTGTGAGTAGACGATTTCCATCGTGTACATCTGCTTCATCTCATTGATGAAGGGGTGCAGTTTGACTGGCAGATCGCGTTCGACGCTGAGCATGTCCAGTTTGCGCGAGGTCGGCAGGCCATCGAAGGTGGTCAAATGCTCGTGGCGGCTGATGGTGTGACCGAACAGGTTCAGCGCCTTGTTCAGCGCCTCGTAGTGCCAATCCTTCGCTTCGATCAGCACACCGTCCATGTCGAAAATCACGGCTTTAATCATGATGTCATTCCTTGAAGAAAGAGCGAGCTGCCTCGGGCAGATCAGTACACAACGTCAGGTTGGCGTCGCTCTGGAACTCGCTGAGCAGTTGCCACAAAGGCAGGTAGTCACGGCCATGCAGTTCCGGGGATACCACGCAGACCTGCTTGCCTAGCCCCAGCAGCTCGGCGAGCTGGGGGCTCGAGTACCATTCGGCAGCGAAGCTATCCAGCCAGATACCATCGGCCTCGTTCAGCCATGCAGGTACGGGCTCGACCTCGCTCTGGCGGGTGTAGGTGCACACACTGCCAGCGAGGTAGCTGCGCATGTCGGGCACGGCCATGTCGAAAACGAACCAGTTGCTGTGACCGTGTGCTTCGAAGGTGGCCTTCAGCGGGGCACAGAGGCCGTCAGCCTTGATGTTGATTGCCAGCGGCAGGTTGCGACCGGCCATGATCGTCAGCAGGTCGTCCAGAGACATTTCGCTGCCGTCCGGCATGTCGTGGGAAATGACTAGGCGCCCGGCAACGTCGCGTACATCGGTTTCCGTGCCGAAGCCCAGGTCGAAGGAGCGCTCGAAGGCGACTTTCAGGTTGCGTTCGGGCTTTTCCAGCCAGTAACCGCGGTGACTGATGATCTGCATTGTGGATCAGCGTCCTGCGCAGGCTGCGCGGCTGACCGGCAAGTTGAGGAACAGTTCCAGGTCTGCGGGAATGCCCAGGCCGTACATGCCAGCGCCTTCGGAGCCGATGCTGTAGTGGATGACTCGGGCCTGGTCCTCGATCATTTCGTTGTAGGCCGGAGCGACATAGAACTCGCCATTGACCCTGAGGTCCTTGTCGAACATCGATTCGATGGCGGCGATCAGTTGACGCCCACTGCGGAAGTTGTAGATGCCCACCGTGGCCTCATCGGAAATCACTTCCTTCTCGACCACGCGGTTGATGCGACCATCATCGGCAAAGCCGACGAAGGACCACTTGGGGTCGTTAGCCTTCATGGTCATGATCAGGCCATCGGCGTCCTGCGCCTGCATGGCGTCCAGGTAGACGTTGATGTCGACATCGACGTACTGGTCGCTGTTGGCGATCATCACCGGCGCATCGGAGTCGATCAGCTCCTTGGCCGCATATACGGTGCAGGCAGCGCCCTCGGTGAGGCCGTTCAGCTCGACGATGGCGCAACCTGGCGCCCATGCCTGGAGTTTGTCCTTCAGGCTGTAGGCTTCGACGTGAGCAGCCTGGCAAATGAAGATGAAGCGGTGCTCGCAGACCGGCGTGAGATTGTCGATGACCACTTTGATCATCGGTACCGAGTGCACCGGAATCAGCGGTTTCGGATCGGCGTAGCCCGCAACTGCGAAGCGGCTGCCGGCGCCTGCCATGGGAACGACTATGTTGAGCATCTGCTTTTCCTTCACTTGTGTACGAGGTACTCGTCGTACGCGTCTATAACGTCATTGGTCGGGCCGATCATCTGCACCCGTCCGTCCTTGAGCCAGCACACGCGACTGCACAGCTCCCTGATTCGTTGTGAATCGTGCGAGACGAAGACGACGGTCTGGTGGCCCATCATCATTTCTCGCATGGTGGCCTCGGCCTTCTCACGGAAGTGGCCATCACCGACACTGAGCACTTCATCCAGCAGGATCACGTCCGGGCGCGAATACTTGGAAATGGCAAAACCCAGGCGTGCCTTCATGCCAGTGGAATAGCTGCGTACCGGGACGTTGGCGCTGGCATGCAACTCGGCGTAGTCGAGGATCTCGTCGCTCACCTCACGCATGCGCTTGCGGCTCTGACTCATCAGCATGCCGCTGAGGACAATGTTGTCGCGAGCGTCGAGGTTCTCGTCGAAGCCCAGTTGCAGGTTCAGCAGCGAGACGCTGGAGACCGACTGGACCAGGCGCCCGCGGGTCGGCTGATAGATACCGGCCAGTACCTTGAGCAGCGTGCTCTTTCCTGCGCCGTTGCCACCCACCACGCCGAACGTCTCGCCCTGGGCGATGGCAAAGGACAGATCGTGCAGCACCGTGGTCGAGTTCCTCGACAAAAGGCGCAGACCATTGCGGAACGTCAGCGAAACGGATTCGGCCGTCAGCGCGGCGGGCATCATCATTTGCTCAGCGCCATGGCGTAGGCGTTCTTGTTCCGGGACAGAAACAGGACGGCCAGCGTGAACAGCAGCACTGCACCGCCCAGTAACGTCAGCAGATCGACCAGCACCGGCGCACGGCCATACATCAGTACATCGCGGTACATGGAAATCAGCGCGGCGAGCGGATTGATGTCGAGCAGGAAGCCCAGCTCTTGCGGGATATTGGCCTTGTTGTAAAACACTCCGGAGGCAAACATCAGGAATTGCAGGCCTGTGGAAATAAGAATGCGCAGGTCCGGCATGAACGGAATAAGCCCCGCAACCAATACCCCCACGGCGGCAGTGATGATCAACTGCACGAGGGCAATCAGCGGCACATACAGCCAGAGCCAACTAGGCGTGGTGCCGATGGCGCATAAAAGCAGCAATAACAAGGCAACTACTAGTGACTCTTTCACTAGGTCCTTGAATATTGAAGTTAGGGGGAAAATAAGGGGCTCGACCCGACAATGCTCGAGAATATGCTTCTTCTCGTATATAGCATCGGTACAGTTCATCACGCTCTTGTTGAACCAAGTCCAAAAGGTGACACCGATAATAAGAAAGACGGCAAAGTTCTCCACCTGAATTCGTAACAGGTGGCCGAAGACGGTGTAGTAGATACTCAGTAGAAGAAGCGGCTCAAGAACCCACCAAGCAAGTCCTAGACGGGTTCTTGTGGTTTCCGATTTCAATCCGAGCCGTGCACGTTCCATCGATATCTGCACTATCGGCCAGATACGTTTACTTCCTTGTTGCCAGCTCAACGCTCAGCTCCGGCCTGCCAAAAAAGAATTAATCCTACACGATTAATCGCGTTCAATGGTAGGAAATATCTTACAGAGATCGTCTGGTTTGGATTACAAGCCCCAGTGTTACAATTGGTAATATAATTTTATCACTCAACTAACAGGGCTAGTGTTGGTTGGTCACGACTCTAGGATATCTCGCAAATAGCGGTCCTCGAAACGCACGATGTCGTCTTCACCCAAGTAGGGCCCAGACTGCACTTCGATCAGTTCTAACGGTACCTTGCCCGGGTTGGACAGCGAATGCTTGACCCCCAGTGGAATGTAGGTCGACTGGTTTTCGGTGAGGAACATCTCGGTGTCGCCGCACACTACTTTGGCAGTCCCCGTTACTACTACCCAGTGCTCGGCGCGGTGGTAGTGCAACTGCAGCGACAGGCTTTCGCCAGGCTGCACGGTAATACGCTTGACCTGATAACGCTCGCCACGGTCGATGGTGTCGTAGTGGCCCCAAGGCCGGTTGACCAGTGAGTGGCTGACATACTCACTGCGCCGATCGGTCTGCAATTGTCTGACCACTTCGCCGACTTGCTGGCAGTCACTTTTGCGCGCAACCAGCACGGCGTCCTTGGTCTCGATGACCACCAGATCCTCGACACCGATCGTCGCTACCAGGCGATGGTTCGATTGGATCAGGCTGTTGCTGGTGGCGAAGGCCAGTACATCGCCCTCGATGCAATTGTCGGCGGCATCATGCTGGCCGACTTCCCAGATCGACGCCCAGCTGCCAAGGTCGCTCCAGCCCGCGTCCAGCGGTACCACCACCGCATCCACGGTATGTTCCATCACCGCATAGTCGACCGACTCGGCTTCACAAGAGGCGAATGGCTCGGCCTGCACATGCAGGAAATAGTGGTCCTCCTGCGCATGGAGCATGGCGTGGTGGCAGTTGTCGAGCATCTCCGGCCGCAGCCGTTTGAGTTCTGCGAGGACGCGCGAGGCACGGAACATGAACATGCCGCTATTCCATAGGTATTGGCCGCTGGCCAGGTATTCCTCGGCCACCTCCTGGGAAGGCTTTTCGCGAAAGGCCAGGAGCTGCTGCCCACCCTTGCCGGTGGACTCACCACAACGGATGTAGCCAAAACCGGTTTCCGCGCGCACCGGCTTGATGCCGAATGTGACCAGCTTGCCTTCACTGGCATGCAGTGCGGCAACTTCGACTGCGCGGCAGAGCGCGGCCTGATCTTCGATGAAGTGATCGGCTGCCAATACCAGCAGCAATGTATCGTCACCATCACGCTGTGCCTCCAGGGCGGCCAACGCAATGGTCGGTGCGGTATTACGCGCCATTGGTTCGAGGATGATCCGGCGACTGTTGCGCCGCTCTTGGCGCAACTGCTCGGCGACGATGAAGCGATATTCCTCGTTGCTCACCACCAGCGGGGCCGAAAGCTCCAGGCTGTCGAGGCGCGAAAGCGTGCGCTGGAACATCGTGCCAAGGCTCTTGCCGTCCAGTGCAAGGAACTGCTTGGGATAATTCTGGCGAGACAGCGGCCACAGCTGCGAACCGCTGCCACCGGCCAGAATGACGGGGGTGAACATATGAACTCTAATTCAATTCGGCGGAAATTCCGCGGCGGCATTATCCAACCCCCCCGCCAGCGTCGCAACCAAGCCATGAGCACAGGAACCCTTTCGTAGAGTTGACACAGACACCCCAACGGCCGCACTCGAAGAAGTCCACCTGAAAAGTCGGTAAGGCTGGTCTGCCGAGCATCTGATCCGCTATGTACCCCTGGCTGCACGGATTCGCGGCGTGTTGCAGGAGCGCCGCGGGCATTGGGCGCCACGGGTGCGTTTCGAGCAGGAACTGGAGGATTCGCTGAACGACTCGGCGGTGGAGGAAACCCTGGAGTCGGTGATCAGTTGGGGCCGTTACGCGGAGATTTTCTCCTACGACGACAACAGCGAGACCTTCAGCCTGGAGGATGTCGAAGGCAGCCTGTAACCTCGGCTGCCAGCCACTCTTCAAGCCATCGGCAGCAGGTTCATGGATAGATTTCAGGAAATGCAGGTGTTCGTCTGCGTGGCTCAGGAACAGGGCTTCGCTGCCGCCGCGCGCCGCCTGAACCTGTCGGCGGCCAGCGTCACCCGGGCCGTCGCCGCCCTGGAGCAACGGATCGGCACCCAGCTGTTGATTCGTACCACCCGCAGCGTGCACCTGAGCGAAGCCGGGCAACGCTTCCTGGAAGACTGCCGACGCATTCTCGCCGAGGTCCAGGACGCCGAAGCCTCGGCCGCCGGCATTCACGCCCAGCCCCGGGGCCAACTGACCCTGACCGCTCCGGTGCTGTTTGGCGAGCTGTTCGTCACGCCGTTGCTGGTGCGCTACCTGCAACGTTATCCACAGGTCAGCGTCAACGCGCTGCTGGTGGACCGGGTCGCGAGCATGGTGGAGGAGGGCATCGATGTGGCCGTGCGGATTGGCGAGTTGCCCGACAGTGGCCAGCACGGTATCCGTGTTGGCGAGGTGCGCCGGGTGGTCTGCGCTGCGCCGGAATTTCTGGCCGCCCAGGGTCGCCCGCAACACCCCGATGACTTGCGGCAGGCGCCGGTGATCGCGCCGTCGTCCATCGGCCAGGCGCGCAACTGGCAATTCAATGATGCCGGTCGTGCCCTGAGCATTCGTCCTGAACCGCGTTTGCTGGTCAGTGCCAACCAGGCGGCCATCAGTGCTGCCTGCCTGGGGCTGGGCCTGACTCGGGTGCTGTCCTATCAGGTCGCCGACAAGGTTGCGGCGGGCCAATTGGAAATTGTTCTCCAAGCCTTCGAACTGCCGCCCCTGCCGATCCACGTGGTGTACCAGGGTGGGCGCAAGGCGCCGGCGCGGGTGCGCAGCTTTGTCGACTTCGCCGTGCAGGCCCTGCGGGAACATCCAGCGCTCAATCCTTGATCAGGTTTATTGCGCTGGATGAAATGATGGATTGCGATTTCTGGTGATTCTGTTGTTTTTCCCCAGGGACGAAGATAGGCCTCCCCGCGTGGTACTTGGACCGCGCTGCTGCCTGCGGAGTCGACCATGTCGCTGCTTCCCATCAAGTTCTACAACTTTCCCCGTTCCGGGCATGCCCATCGCGTGGAGCTGATGTTGTCCCTGCTGGACCTGCCTACCGAAACCATCTTTGTCGACCTGGTCACGGGTGCCCACAAGCAGGCCGACTTCCTTGCCCTCAACCCCTTTGGCCAAGTGCCGGTAATTGATGATCAGGGCGTGGTGGTGGCGGATTCCAACGCGATCCTGGTGTACCTGGCGCAACGCTACGGCCGCGGTCGCTGGCTGCCCACCGACCCGGTGGGAGCGGCCCAGGTGCAGCGCTGGTTGTCCGTGGCAGCGGGGCCGATTGCCTTTGGTCCGGCCGCAGCGCGGCTGATCACGGTATTTGGCGCGCCTTTCAATGCCGAAGAGGTCATCGCCCGCTCCCACGCCTTGCTCAAGGTCATGGATCAGGAGTTGGCGGGCCGGCCATTCCTGGTGGGCCAGCAGCCGACCATCGCCGACATTGCCGGCTACAGCTATATCGCCCACGCCCCGGAGGGCAACGTGTCACTGGCCGACTACCCCCACGTGCGGGCCTGGCTGGAGCGGATCGAAGCCTTGCCCGGCTTTGTCCCCATGCCGTCCACCGCGGCGGGTTTGAAAAGCGCCTGAGGCGCCATCCTGTGGAGGCGACGACATGAGTTCGAATTCACCTTGGCATGCCGGCGAGCGGCAATTGCAGGCCCAGGCCGGGGTGGCCGAGCGCATGCACAGCTTCGGCGGCAAAGTCATCCGCCAGGCCATGCCCGACCAGCACCGGCAGTTCTACGGGCAGCTGCCGTTCATCCTGGTGGGCGCAGTGGATGCCAACGGTGATCCCTGGGCGAGCATTCTCGAAGGCCCGCCCGGTTTCGCCCAGGCGCCCCAGGCCACCTTGTTGCGCCTGGACAGCCTGCCGGCGGTCGACGATCCGTTGCCATTGCACGAGGGCGCGGCACTGGGCCTGTTGGGTATCGAACTGCATACCCGGCGGCGCAACCGTCTCAATGGAAGGATCAGTACCCTGGACCGGGACGGTTTCAGCGTGAGCGTGCAACAGTCCTTCGGCAATTGCCCGCAGTACATCCAGCTGCGAGCGTTGCAACAGGTACCCTTGAGCGATCCCGCCAGTCGCCCGGCCGAGCATCGGCGGGATCTGGACGAGGCGGCGCAGAGCCTGATCCGCGCTGCCGACACCTTCTTTGTTGCCAGCTACGTCGACCTGGAAGGCCAGCGTTCGGTGGACGTGTCCCACCGTGGTGGGCAGGCCGGTTTCGTCCGGGTCGAGGGCAATTGCCTGACCATCCCGGACTTCGCCGGCAACCTGTATTTCAATACCCTGGGCAACCTGCTGCTCAATCCTCGGGCGGGCTTGCTGTTCATCGACTTTCACAGTGGCGAGTTGCTGCAGCTCAGCGGTCGCACCGAGATCATTCTCGATGGGCCGCTGATCAGCGCTTTCCAGGGCGCCGAGCGGCTGTGGCGCTTTACCGTGGAACAACTGGTGCGGCGGCCCGCGGCCCTGTCCCTGCGCTGGCAGTTGCAGGCCTTTTCCCCGAACAGCCTGTTGACCGGCAATTGGCAGCAAGCCGAGGCGCGGTTGCGAGCGGCAACCCTGGGCCAGCAATGGCGACCGTTACGGGTGGTGCGTATCGAGGACGAGAGCCGCAGCATTCGCTCGTTCTACCTGGAGCCGGCCGATGATGCGGGCGTGCCGAGCTTTTTGCCCGGCCAGCATCTGCCACTGCGGGTGCTGATCGAAGGCCAACCACTCATTCGCACCTACAGCCTGTCCAGTGCGCCTTCTGATGGTTTCCTGCGGATCAGCGTCAAGCGTGAAGGGTTGGTTTCCAGCTACCTGCACCAGCAGGTCAAGGTCGGCGACCTGCTGCAGGCGCGGCCGCCCCAAGGCCACTTCAGCGCTGATCCTCTAGCTGCACGGCCGCTGGTACTGCTGGCGGCCGGAGTGGGCATTACGCCTCTACTGTCGATGCTACGGGAGGTGCTTTACCAGGGCTTGCGCACCCGCCGCAGCCGGCCCACCTGGTTGATCCAGAGTTCGCGCAGCCTCGCCGAGCAGCCCTTCGCTGCCGAGCTGCAAGCCTTGCAGGTGCAGGCAGGAGACTCCTTGCAGGTGCTGCGCCTGCTCAGTCAGCCGGAAGCAGGAGTACAACCGGGGGCGGGCTTCGATCAGTGCGGACGGATTGATGTGCAACTGCTGTTTGCACAGCTGGAGCTGGATTTTGATTCCGCGGATTTTGTTCTCTGTGGTCCCGGCGCCTTTACCCAGGACCTGTACGACAGCCTGCGGGCCCTGGACCTCCGCGACGGGCAGATCCACGCCGAAACGTTCGGTCCCTCGACCTTGCGCCGCCAGCCCGACCCCCAGGCTGTGCCGTTCATGCAACCGCCGGCCGCCACCCAGGCAGTGGCGGTGCGTTTCCAGCGGGCGGGCAAGGAGCTGTCCTGGCATCCCGGCAGCGGCAGCCTGCTACAGCTGGCGGAAAGCGCTGGCCTGCGTCCGGAGTTCAGTTGCCGGGGCGGTTCTTGTGGCACCTGTCAGACTCGGCTGCTCAGCGGCCAGGTCAGTTATCCACAGGTGCCGCCGCAATTGCCAGAAGCCGGGCAGGTACTGATTTGCTGTGCGTTGCCCGCGGCTGTGGATAAACATTCGCAGCCCTTGGTACTGGACCTGTAGGACGGAGAAAAAAGTCCCAGCCAGCGATTGCCGCCAGCCCCGCCCCTGCGTAGGCTGGCACGATCTGGGTGAGCGTTGGCGCCAGCTCTTTCTGCGGCAACACAGGGCCTTTTTGCGTTAAAGGGAATCAACGATTCATGCTCCCCCGGGTCTCGCTGCGCCTCCTCGCCTTATTGTTCTGCGCACTGCTGCTCAATGCCTGCCGTAACGAAGACGCGCCGCCCCTCGACCAACAACTCTATATCTGGCAGCGCCAGTGGACTCCCGCCCACGCCGAAGCCCTGGCCGCTTCCCGAGAGGATTTCTCCTGCCTCCGGGTCCTGGCGCTGCAAGCTTTTCCACAGGCCGGCTGGAACCGCGCGCGGATCGACGCAGGCCTGCTCAAGCAGGACGGGCGCCCGCTGATCGCGGTGGTCCGCCTGGATGGCCAACTGCCGTCCCTGGATCAGGCCGAGATCATCCGCCAAGTGCAGCAACTGCTGGTCGACTGGCAAGGGCAGGGGCTGACCCTCGCCGGTATCGAGATCGACCACGATGCCGGCACTGCACGGTTGCCGGCTTACGCCGAGCTGCTACAGCGATTGCGAGCGGTGCTGCCGGTGAACCTGGCCCTGAGCATTACTGCGCTGCCGTCCTGGCTCGACAGCCGCGAACTGCCCGGGCTGTTGGCCCAGGTCGACAGCAGCGTGCTCCAGGTGCACGCGGTGAGCGATCCACGGCGCGGCCTGTTCGATCCCGGGCAGGCTGAACAATGGGCCAGGCGCTGGGCGAAGATCAGCGACAAACCGTTCTACCTGGCATTGCCTGCCTACGGCGTGGCGTTGCTGCCCGGTGCCCAGGGTGTGCCCGTGGTGGAAAGCGAAGCGCCGATTGCACGCCGCGGTCAGCGCCAGGAGTTGATGGCCGACCCCGAGCAACTGAGCCAACTGGCCAAGACCCTGCGCCATGAGCCGCCGCCGCACCTGGCTGGCCTGATCTGGTTTCGCTTGCCTCTCAAGGGCGATGTACGGGCCTGGAGCCTCGACACCCTGCGCGCAGTAGCCCGTGGCGACACTCTCGACAGCCGCTTGACGGTGGCCCTGCAGGAGCAGGACGGCCTCTTCGACATCAGCTTGAGCAACTCGGGCAACCTCGATCGGCCGTTACCTGAACAACTGACCCTGGCCGTTGCCCAATGTGACGGATTTGACGGGCTCGGCGGCTACACCGCCCAATTGCGTGACGGCCAATTGCTGTTGACCCGCCAGCAGACCGGCCGCTTGGCGGCGGGCGGCATCCGGGCCGTGGGCTGGGCTCGCTGTACAAAAATTGACCAAGGAGCTGCACATGTTCGTCCCTAGATCCCGCTACCTGCTGTGCCTGAGCCTGTGCCTGCCCTTGGCCCCGGCCCTGGCCTGCGGTCCGACCTTTCCCATGCGCCTGCTGGAAGATCGCTCGCAGACCCTGGCGCAGTTGCCTGAAGGCAGTTTCCGGTTCGAAGTCAGCCGGCTGGGAAAGGCCATAGCCGGGCTCAAGCCCGTGGCCGAGAATACCTTCAGCCGTGATTACAACCTGCCTGAAAGCTACGAGGTGCAAGAGCGAAACTCAGCGGAACAGCAAGGGCTGAACGAGGCTCAGAAAGCCCTGGTCGGCCAGCTGCGCAAGCTCAACGACGGACACGTAGCGGAACAACAAGGGGCCAGCCTGCCGCCGGAGATCAACCTCTACACCGCCGGCGCCGTGGCCTTCGGCGCCGGGGATCATGAGCTGGCGGCGGAGTATTTCCGCAAAGTGCTGGCGCTGCCCGCCGAGCAGCGTGCACTGCGCAGTACCTGGGCCGCCTATTCCCTGGGCCGGGCCCTGCAAGCCATCAGTGAACAAGCCAACGAGCTGGACGAGCAGGGGCGCAGTGCCACCTTGCAGGCGGCGCGCCAGGCCTTCATCCAGACCCGTCAACTGAACATCGATGGCTTCAGCGACCCCCTGGAACTGGGCATCGCCAGCCTGGGAGAAGAGGCGCGCATTCTGAAGAACCAGAACCAGTGGAGCCAGGCCATCGACCTGTATGCCAGCCAGAACCTGCTGGGTTCGGACGTCGGCTACAGCTCCCTGAAGCAAGTGGTGGGCGAGCTGGGCGGCCTGTCGGACGCGCAACTGCTGGAACAGCTCAAGCAGCCTGCGGTGGCGCGCTTGCTCACTGCCTCGCTGGTCTCGCACCAGGGCTGGTCCTTTGGCGAGAAGCCGGCTACCGAGCAGAACCTGATCAAGCTGCTGAGCCAGGTCACCGCCGGCACGTTCGACAACGCTGATCGGCTGGCAGCGCTGAATTACCAGAACGGCGATTTCGTCACCACCAAGCAACTGCTGGAGCATGCCGGCGACGGCGGCCTGGCCTGGTGGCTGCGGGCCAAGCTGGCGCTGCGCGACGGCGACAAGGTGGCGGCCGCAGCCGCCTACGCCAAGGCCGCCGCGGCCTTCCCCCGGGACGAGAGCTGGGGCTTTCGTGGCGACTACGACGGCAACTATGAAGACCTCAAGCCGGGCTGCCGGGTAGAAGGCGAAAGCGCCTTGCTGGCCCTGGATCGCGGTGACTACGTGCAAGCGTTCGAGCTGCTCTACCGCAGTGGCGACATCTACTGGCACGACGCGGCGACCGTGGCCGAGCGGGTGCTGACCCTGGATGAACTCAAGCACTTCGTCGACACCCAGGTGCCCGCGCCGCCGCCCACCCCCAAGCAACTCGATGCCTACTACGAGAGCCTGCCGATTGCCGCCCAGGTGCGCGAACTGCTGGGCCGACGACTGCTGCGCGAAGGTCGCTACGAAGAGGGCTGGGGCTACTTCTACAGCCCCGAGCGCCAGGCCATCGCCAAGGCTTATGGCGAACACCGGCGCAGCGCCGAGTCGGCCTGGCTGCCCACGGGGCGGGCCGAGGCCTATTACCAGGCGGGCCAGCTGGCGCGGGCATCGGGGATGGAGATCCTCGGCTACGAGATGGGCCCGGATTACCACAGCCTGTGGGGCAGCTACAGCCTGGAAATCCCGCCGGTGCAGGCGGGCCCGCTGATCAGCGCCGACGAAGTGCAGCGCCAGCGCTCCACCACGGCCGAACCCGATGTGCGCTACCACTATCGCTACGTGGCCGGGGAGCTGGGCAACCGCGCCGCGGATTTCCTGCCCCATACCAGCCAGGCCTATGCCGCGGTGCTGTGCAAGGCGGCGCGTTGGACCCGCGGCAGCGATGCCGAGATCGAGTACTACCAGCGCTACGTGGAAAACGGTCCCTTTGTGGAGTGGGCCGGCAACTTCGGCATGAACTGCGAAGAGCCGGACTTCGGCAGCGCCAACAAGCGCTACCTGACCCAGTGGCTGGCTGAGTCTCGTTCTACAGTGGAGCGACACAAGCTGGCGGCTGCCGGTGGCGGCGTCGTCCTGCTGGCTGCCGCCTACCTGTTCTGGCGCCGCCGGCAAAGCGCCTGATTGTGGTCAGGAGGACGCGCTTGCCACTCAGGTTTGCTTGTCCTCAGGCCTGCTGGACAAAGGTCAGGCGCAGGGCGAAGCCAATCAGCAGGCTACCGAACAGCCACTGTTGCAACCGTTGCGCCGACGGGCTGCGCTGCATCCAGCGGCCCAGTCCGGCACCGGCGAGGGCGTAGCAACAGTCGAACATCCCGCCCACCGCCACCAGCAGTACGCCGAGGGTGACGAATTGCGGCACCACCGCGCCGGCCTGGGGGTCGACGAACTGCGGCAGCAACACCGAGCAGAACAGCAGCGCCTTGGGGTTCAACAGGTTGGTCAACAGACCGCGCTGGATCGCTTCGCGCCAGCGCAGCGGCGTGGCCGCCGCGCCGGTGTTGTCGAGGCTGGGCAACAGGTTCGCGCGCAGGCACTGGATGCCGATCCATAGCAGATAGGCGGCGCCTACCAGGCGCACCAGGTCGAAGGTCCAGGGTGCGGCCTTGAACAGTGCTGCCAGGCCCAAGGCGGCCAGGGCCACGTGGCAACTGCGGGACACGGCTAGCCCCAGGGCGGTGGCCAGCGCCTGGGCCTTGCCTTGGCGGGCACCGGTCTGCAGCAGGAGGATCATGTCGGGCCCGGGCAGCAGATAGACCACCGCCAACGCCAGGAAATACATCCACAGTTGCGCCACCTTGCACCCCATTCGTTGTCGAGTTGGTGCGCCCAGTTTAGGGCCGAAGACCCGGGCAGGTGCTTGCGTAATCAGCCAGCAAGACCGCTGAAATTGGCATAACCTTCCAGTATTTAGCAGAGCTACCATCCGAATATGCCAAATATGAAACTCGACGCTTACGACCGCAAGATCCTCGCCGCCCTGCAGCGCGATGGTCGCTTGATCAATGTGCAACTGGCAGAGGAAATCGGCCTGTCACCGTCACCCTGCCTGCGCCGGGTGCGCATGCTGGAAGAGGCCGGGGTGATTCGTGGCTATCAGGCGACCCTGGATCGCGATGAAGTGGGGTTGGGGCTGACGGTGTTCGTCGGGGTCAAGGTGGAGCGGCACAACGACGCCGAGGCCGAAGCCTTTCGCCTGGCGGTGTTGCAGTTACCGGAGGTGATCTCGGCGTTCCTGGTGTCCGGCGAGTCGGATTTCCTGCTGCAGGTCGTCGTTCCAGACTTGCGCGGTTATGACCGTTTCCTCACCGGTTGCCTGCTGAAGATCCCCGGCGTCAGCGATATCCGCAGCAACTTCGCCATTCACACGGTGAAAACCCCGGGGCCCCTGCCATTGGGGCACTTGCCGGGGTGAGGTGAAGGCTAGCGCCTCAAGTCCACCAGTAGCGCACCAGGTGGAAGAAGATCGGTGCGGCGAAACACACCGAATCCAGGCGGTCGAGCATGCCGCCGTGGCCTTCGATCATGTGCCCCCAGTCCTTGACCCCGCGATCGCGCTTGATCGCCGACATGACGATGCCGCCGGCAAACCCCAGCAGGTTGATCAGCAGGGCGATGAGGAACGACTGCCAGATGTTGAACGGGGTTATCCAGAACAACGCCCCACCGATCATCGAGGCCAGCAGGATGCCGCCGACAAACCCTTCAACGGTCTTGGACGGCGACAGGTTGGGGGCGATCTTGCGTTTGCCGAAAAGTTTTCCACAGACGTACTGCAGCACGTCCGAGAGCTGCACGACGATCACCAGGTAGGCGATCAGCAGCAGGTTGCGGCCTTCGTAGCCGGCGATGTCCAGGGTCAACAGGGCCGGGACGAAGGACACGCAGAACACTGCGATCATCAACCCCCACTGGACCTTGGAGGCGCGTTCCAGGAAGTGCGTGCTGTCGCCCCCGAGGGACGCCAGGATCGGCAGTAGCAGGAACACGTAGACCGGGATGAAGATCGAGAACAGCCCGTACCAGTCGGAGTAGATCAGCAGGTACTGCAGCGGCAGCGCCAGGTAGAACGCCGCCACCAGCGCCGGGTAGTCGCTGCGCCGGGTTGGGGTCAGGGTCAGGAACTCGCGCAGGGCATAGAAGGACACCGCGTAGAACAGCAGGATCACCGCCGCAGTGCCGAGCCAGAAGGCGATGCCGATCACCAGCACCATCACCCACCAGGCGTTGATCCGCGCATTGAGGTTGTCGATCACCGGATTGGGCGTGCCACGGGTGCGTAGCTTGAGGATGAAACCAATCAGCGAGGCCAGCACCAGAATGGCGCCAATGCCGCCGAACAACATCAGGGTCTGCTTATCCATCTCAGGCGTGCTCCGGGGCCAGGGCCAGCAGCGCGGCGCGGCTGCGTTCGAGGAAGTGTTCCTTGCTTTCATCTTCTTCCAGGGTCAGCGGTGCACCGAAACTGGTGGTACACAGCAGCGGCAGGGGCAGGAAGCGGCCCTTGGGCATGACCCGGTTGAGGTTGGCAATCCATACCGGGATCACCTCGACCTGTGGATAACTCTTGGCCAGGTGGTAGATGCCACTCTTGAACGGCAGCAGGCCGTCTTCCAGGTTGCGTGTGCCTTCTGGGAAGATGATCAGTGAGTCGCCATGCTCCAGGGCGTCGAGCATCGGTTGCAGAGGATTATCCACAGGCTCCTTGCGCTCGCGGTCGATCAGCACGCCGTTGAACACCCGGTTGATGATGTAGCGGCGCAGGCTGCTTTTCTGCCAGTAGTCGGAACCGGCCACGGGCCGGGTCAGTTTGCGCAGGGCCGGTGGCAGGGAGGCCCAGAGCAGCACGAAGTCGCCGTGGCTGCTGTGGTTGGCGAAGTAGATCCGCTGCACCGCCTGTGGTGCCGAGCCGAGCCACAGGCTGCGGGCGCCGGTAATGCTGCGGGCGGCGGAGGTGATGAGGTTGGCGACCAGGGGTTCGAACATATGCATTCCTTATCCGGCGAAGGTCAGCCAGGGGCTGGCCAGGATCAAGCTCAATATCACCAGCACTTGTGCTGCCAGCAGCAGCGCCTGACGGCGCAGCAGGCCCAGGGCACCGCGGCTGCGTTCATTCCAGGGGCGGCCGCCACGTTCGGCAGGCATCAGGCCGAGGGCGCCCAGGGCCTGATCCAGGGCCTGGGTGCTGTGTTCCAGGGAGGCCGGGGTATCGGCCACGCGCTGAAACAGATCGGCATCGAAAGCCACCCGCAGCGCCAGGTACTTTTCCACAAGCCCCAGCAGGATCAGGGCGACGCTGATGAGCAGGCCCCCCAGGCTGACGCTGGCCAGCAGGTACTGGCCCAGGCCGTACAGGGCGCCGAGCAGGGTCAGCCCTGTGGATAACTGATCCAGGGCCCGGCCCTGGCGCAGCAGGCTGGCGACGCTGTGCAGTTGCATTTCAGTGGACATGGGCCGCCCTCTTGGCAGGGAGCAGCGTCTCAAGGGCCTGGCGATGGGCCACTTGCAGGACAATCTGCGGACGGGCCCGCTGGATTTGCACGATGGCGGCGTCCACCGTGGCCGCACGGCCGCTGTGCAGCAACCAGGCGGCAATCGCCGTGGCGCTGCGCGAATAACCCAGGGCACAGCACACCAGCAAGGGGCCGTGCTGGCGCAGACGTTCGATGGCCTGTGCCGCGGCCAGGCACTGCTCCGGGCTGGGGGCGCAGAGGTCGAGCACCGGCAGGCTCTGATAGCCCTGCAACTGCTGGCTGTCCAGGGACAGTTCGGCGCACAGGTCGAGCACTGCGACAAACGGGCTGTGCTTGAGCTCTGCCGGGGTTGGCAGGCGTCCCAGCCAGACGTTATCCACAACCTGATCCGGCTGCGGGTGCTTTTTTGTCCACAGCCGCGAGTTGATCCAGGCCGCCGCCAGGTAGGGCGCCAGCAGCCAGCGCGCGGCGGGGCTGAGGCTGCCGTCCACACGCTTCTGGAAACCCTCGGCGCCCAGCAAGGCGTAGTTCAAGGCCACCAGCAATAGCGCCACCGCAGGCCAGATCAGCCACAGGCCAGTGCCGCCCCAGGTGCCGGCCGCCAGGGCTAAAAGCGCTGCTCCCAGGCCATAGCGCAGGGCCAGTTGGCGACGTCTCGGGTCGCGTGCCGGATGGGCACTGAGCAGTGGGCTGGGGCGATCCAGCGGCCACAGCCAGACACACAGCCAACCAGCCAGGGCGCCGGTGGGCACGTCGATAAAGTGGTGTTGATAGGTGCTCAGCACCGACACCCCGATCAACGCGAACCAGCCATGCACCAGCCAGCGCCAGAAACCCTGGGTATGCCGTGCGTAGCAGACCCAGAGCACCACCAGCAGGGCGATGTGCAGCGACGGCGCCTGGTTGAAGGGCTTGTCGAAGCCCGCCAACACCGCGAACAGCCAGCCAAACACCCCGTCCAGCTCCGGGCGGGGGAAGGTGAAGCGCAGTGGCCAGAGCAGGAAGCAACTGACCGCAATCAGCTGGGCGGTGAGCAGGCGCAGGGCATGACGCTTGAGCTCGTCACGGCTGCGCGGCAGTAGCAGGGACAGGCCGTAGAGCAGGTCGATGGACCAGTAGGGCACGATGGTCCAGGCCCAGAACGGCATGTGCCGTTCCCAGTCGAAGACCAGGCTGGCGACGTCGTCCCGTTGTGCGGTAACCCAGGTGGCGAAACCGTAGGTGCTGAAAAACAGCGGTGCCAGCAACAGCAGCCAGAGCACCGCGGGTTTCAGTAATCCCGGTTCGCGCGGGGGCAACCCGGTATTGCCCATCATTGCACCCGTACGGCCAGGGACACGCTGAAGATGCCCCATTCATCCACCCGCATGGTGATCTTGCGGAAGCCTGCGGCCTCCACCAACTGGTCCATTTCCGCCTGGGTCCGGCGACGCATGACCCAGGCCTGGCCTTCACGGTGGCTGGTCAGGGCACGGGCGATCAGTTCCAGCTGCGGGTGCCAGGGCTGGCCGGTGTACACCAGGAAACCGCCGGGCGCCACGGCGCTGGCCAGGCCGGCCAGGGAGCCGCCGACCATCTGGTTGTCGGCGAACAGCTCATACAGCCCGGACACCACCGCCAGGGTCGGTTTCGGATCGAGGGCAGCCAGGTCTTCGCGATCAAAGGCGTTGCCTTTGACGAAGCGGGCGATTTCACCCAGGCCCTTCTCCTCGATCAGGGCGCTGCCGTCGCGCACGTTGATGTCGCTGTAGTCACGCAGCAGGATCGATTCCGGCAGCGGGCTGACCCCTTGCAGGGCTTCGAGGATGTAGCGCCCGTGGCCGGCGGCGATGTCGACGATGCGCACTTCGTTGTGCTGTTCACGGAGTTTCTCCATGGCCAGGCGCAGCAGTTCCTCCACATGCAGCTTGCGTTGGCGAATGCCGCGCCAGCCGATGGAGTTCAGGTAGTTCTGGTCGATCATCCGACCCAACGGTGAATGCCCGGTGGGGCGGTTGCGGTAGACGTAGTCCAGGGTGCTGCCGGAGTCGAAACCAGTGTCGAAGCCCAGCTTGACCCCTGCCGACAGCTGGCTGCCCAGGCGCATGCTGGCGCGAGTGGCACGCCAGTACAGGTCGCGCAGGGAGTTGTGCGGCAATGGCGCGGCCAGGGATTCGGATTCGGCGCAGGTGACGCCCAGGCGATCGGCATCCAGCAGGGCAGGGCGGTTCAGCGGGCGCAGGAAGTTCTGCTGAATGAATCGGCGGGCGCTGGCAATCGCCGGGGCCCGTTCCTTCTCGCCCAGGGTGTCGTGGAAGAAGCCCGGGAGGATGTGTTTTTCCTTTTGCAGGCTGCCCAGGCGCTCGAAGAACTGTTCCTGGGGCTTGCGGTGCACCACGAAGTCGGCGCCGGAAATCAGCAATTGGGTCGGTACCTGGATGGCTTGGGCATCGGCCACTACTCGGTCAGCTGCTTCATACAGGCCCAGCAGGACGTTGACCGAAATCGCTTTGGTGATCAGTGGATCGCTGTCGTAGCTGCGTACCCGTTCCGGGTCGTGGCTGAGGAAGCGTGCCTTGACGTAGCTGTTGACGAAGAAGTTGCCGCGAAAGCGCCGCATCAGGGCCAGGCCGGAGCGGGCGAAGGGCACGTACAGCTTGACCTTGAAGGCAGGGGACGCCAGCACCAGGGAGCGGATCCGCGGGGCGTAGTCGTGCACCCAGGTGGCGGCGATCACCGCGCCGACGCTCTGGGCCACCACGGCAATGTTTTCTTCATCGATCTGGTGGGCGCTGGCCAAGTGGTCGCAGAAGGTCTGCACGTCGCGCACACTGGTGGCGAAGCTCGGGCTGTCGCCCCGGGCTCCCGGCGACTGGCCATGGCCGCGGGCGTCCCAGGCAAAGAAATCGACCTGTGGCAGGTTCAACTCATCCACCAGGTGTGCAATGCGCCCCGAATGCTCGTGGCCGCGATGGAACAACATCACCGCCTGACGCGGTTCGCCAGGGGCCACTTCAGTGGCCGGCCAGTGGCGGTAAAACAGTTCGACACCGTCATGGGTCCGGAACGTCTGGTGTTGAGCGTCGCGCATAGCCATTTCCTTATGCAGAGGGAGCATTGTGCTGAACTTCTTTGAGGCCCTGGCGGACCCGGTTGATCAGGGTGTAGACCAGCAGCGCGGCGACCAGTGCCAGTACACCGTTGATCCACAGGGCACTGAGCCAGCCCAGGGCGATGCCGGTGGCCAGCACGCCGAGGATGAAGGCGCGGTCGCTTTTGCCCATGGGCCCGTCGTAGCGCCGTGAGGCGCCGATCATCGGCCCGAGCACGCCGGCATATTCGCTGAACAGCGCCAGCAGGGTCACCGCCAGCACCAGCAGCAGGCTGACGTCGGGCAGCAGGGCGAAAGGCAAGATCAGGGCGCTGTCGGCGACCACGTCGCAGAGCTCGTTGAGGTAGGCACCCAAGCGCGACTGCTGGCCGAATTCCCGGGCCAGCATGCCGTCGATGGCGTTCAGCGCCATGCGCAGGATCATCCACAGGGGAATCAGGGCGAAGAGCCAGGTGTGGCTGGCAAACAGGGCGATCAACGCGCCCACCAGCAACGAGATGACGGCGGCCAATACAGTGATCTGATTGGCTGTGGTGCCGTTGTCGTACAAGCGCTGCACCAACGGCCGCAGCAAGTTTTGAAAGCGCGGTTTGAGCTGGTAGATCGAGAGCATGATGGGACGGTTCCTTGTCGCACGCGGTAGGCAGGGTTGGATTATTGCCTTAAATGCCAGGGGGCTGACATCAGAAGTTTATGCACGATCAAACAGCGGTCTCTGGGTGTTCGACGCACGTAATAGATGAAAAGGCATGGCGCGCGACAAAAATTTCACTCGAATCGTTATACAGTAACGAATTGTTTTGGATTTCTTCGGCCCGGGATCTATCCCCGAGGCCGGACTAGAGCGGCGGGGTGGTATGCAAGTCGATCTTGAGACGCAGGGGGCCGAAGTGGCCGCCTTGCCACGGTTCCAGCAGGCGGCGTTCCACGCTGGGCGTTTGCAGCGCTGGGGCACTGCATTGTTTGGCCTGGCGGTGCTGGGGCTGGTGTCGTCGGTGTTCGTCGATTTGTTCGCTGCGCTGACGATCTGGCCGGTGATTCTGGTGAACCTGTCCTGTGCGCTGTTGGTAGCGGTGGCGGGCCTGCAATCGGCCTGCTGGGTCAGCCGCTGGCGGGAAGCGGCAATCAATCCGCCGCCCGCAGTAGCGCCCCAGGTGATGGATGAGCCTGGGGGTGAGCCTCTCGGGCGTCTCTCGGCTGTTCTGGCTGTGCGCTGGCGTCGTTTGTTGCAGCAGATAGGTGCGCCGACCCTGTGGCTCGCCGGCTGGTCGCTGCTGATCCTTTATTGCGGCGTGCAGGTCTTCAACCTGTCGTTGCCCGCCACCGGCCTTGGCTTGAGTGCCAGTGTGTTTGCGGTGCTGGCCTTGCTGCTGGCTTTTGCCCTGCTGGTACTGGAGCGGCAGCTGGCCCAGGAACACTCAGGGGAATGGCCGGAAGCCGGCGCCCTGGCGCAACTGTTGCGGGTATCCATTGTTTGTTTGCTGGTGAGTGCGCTGTGCCTGTTATTCAGCAGTGACACGGCACTCTGGCCGGCACGCTTGGCGGTGTTGATGGGCTTGCTGCCGGTTCTGGTGGCGGGTGAGCTGTTGTTGCGGGCTCTGTTGTCACTGTTCAGCCCCCAACGCGAACAACTGGAGCCGCGTTTGCTGGCCCACAGCTTTGTCGCCGATATGCTGCGCTGGCCACCGCAGCCGCTGCTCAGCCTGCAGCATGAGTTACACAACCGTTTTGGCATCGATCTGCGGCAGATCTGGGCCTTTGCCTACATGCGCCGGGCCTTTCTGCCCGTGCTGGCCCTGGTGCTGCTGGTGGGTTGGCTGTTGACCGGTGTTCATGAGATTTCGCTGCAGAATCGCGGTATTTACGAGCGTTTTGGCAAGCCTGTGGAAGTCTTCGGCCCAGGGTTGCACGTGGGCCTGCCCTGGCCTTTGGGGCGGGTGCTGAGCGTTGAAAACGGCGTGGTCCATGAACTGGCCACTAGCGTGGGCGATACCCCGCAACCGGTGCAGTTGGCTGCGGCCGAAGGGCCGGCGCCACAGATCGCCAATCGCCTGTGGGATGCCAGCCATGTGAATGACAAATCCCAGGTGATTGCCAGCGGCAACGCTCAGCAGCAGAGCTTCCAGATCGTCAACATGGACGTGCGCTTCGTCTACCGCATCGGCCTGGATGATGCCGCAGCCTTGGCAGCAACCTATAACAGCAACGATGTGCCGACGTTGATTCGCAGTACCGCCAGCCGGGTACTGGTACACGATTTTGCCTCGCGAACCCTCGATGGCCTGCTGGGCGAAGACCGCACCCGCCTGGCGGATGACATTGGCCGAGCGGTGCAGGCTGACCTGGGCAAGCTCGACAGTGGGGTGGAAATTCTTGCGACGGTGGTCGAGGCCATTCACCCGCCGGCCGGTGCGGCCAATGCTTATCACGGCGTGCAGGCGGCGCAGATTGCTGCCCAGGCGCTGATTTCCCGGGAGCGCGGCGCGGCTGCCGAACAGACCAACCAGGCGCAGTTGCAGGCCAGTGTGGTCAACGACAAGGCGCGCGCCGATGCCCATCAACTCCAGGCCACGGCCCAGGCCGCCGACCTGCGGTTTGCCGCCGAGCAGAAGGCCTACGCCGGCGCGGGGCAGGCATTTGTCCTTGAGCAATACCTGAGTCAGCTGAGCCAGGGCCTGAGCCAGGCCAAATTGCTGATTCTTGATCATCGTCTGGGGGGCGACAGTGCGCCGACCCTCGATCTGCGTACGTTTACCTTACCGGCCGACCCAGTGGCGCCGCGTAAAGCCGCTCAGCCAGGAGCCGACCATTGAGCCAGTCTTCCCATCCTCACGATCACGCCGCTCACGACCATGGCCATCATCACCATCATGGGCATCACCACCATCATCATGGTGCTCCGGGCGAGGCGGGGCCTTTTCCCTGGCGGCGCATGGGCTGGGCAGTGGTGCTGGTGCTGTTTGCCGTGGCGGCCGCCAGTCTGGTGCAAGTGCGCTCCGGAGAGGCGACGGTGATCACTCGCTTCGGCAATCCGGCGCGAGTGCTGCTGGAACCAGGATTGAGTTGGCGCTGGCCGGCGCCTTTCGAAGCGGCGATCCCGGTGGATCTGCGTTTGCGCACCACTTCCAGCGGTTTGCAGGACGTGGGCACCCGCGACGGTCTGCGCATCATCGTTCAGGCCTACGTCGCCTGGCGAGTGCAGGGCGACCCAGACAACGTGCAGCGTTTCATGCGAGCGGTGCAGAACCAGCCCGATGAAGCGGCGCGGCAGATCCGCACCTTTGTCGGCTCGGCGCTGGAAACCACCGCCAGTAGTTTCGATCTGGCGGATCTGGTGAATACCGATGCCGGCAAGGTCCGGATCGCCGACTTTGAAGCGCAGCTGCGCAAACAGATCGATCAACAACTGCTCTCCACTTACGGAGTGCAAGTGGTACAGGTTGGCATCGAGCGCTTGACCCTGCCCTCGGTGACCCTGACCGCAACCGTGGATCGGATGCGCGCCGAGCGAGAAACCATCGCCACTGAGCGCACGGCCATCGGCAAGCGTGAAGCGGCACAGATCCGCTCCGCCGCCGAGCGCGACGCGCGGATAGTCCAGGCCAATGCCACGGTGAAAGCGGCAGATATCGAGGCGCAATCCCGGGTTGAAGCGGCGCAGATTTATGGTCGTGCCTACGCCAGTTCACCGCAGCTGTATAACCTGCTGCGCTCCCTCGACACTCTGGAGACGGTGGTGACACCGGGCACCAAACTGATCCTGCGCACCGATGCGGCGCCGTTCCGGGTGCTGGTGGATGGCCCGCCGAGCTTGCCCAATAAAGCGCCTGGATCGCAGCCATGAATAAGGTTCCACGTGGAACAAATGAGCTGGGCAGCCCGTGGATTCAGGCCGGGCGCCTGGCGTTTATCGCGCTGTATGCGGTAACCGTGCTGGCTGCGCTGGCTTGGGCGGTGTCCAATGTGCGGCAGATCGATCCGCAAGACCGGGCGCTGGTTTTGCACTTTGGCGCGCTGCAACGGGTGCAGAATGCCGGGTTGTTGTTGGCCTGGCCCCGTCCCTTTGAGCAAGTGATATTGCTGCCTGCTGCAGACCGGGTTTTGGAGCGTCGGGTTGAAGGTCTGCTGCGTTCCGACGCGGCCTTGGAGGGCGATCGGCTGGCGAGCCTGGCCACGCCCTTGAGTGATGCCCTGGCCGGATCGGGTTATTTGCTCACCGGTGATGCCGGTGTCGTGCAACTCGATGTACGGGTGTTCTACAAGGTCAGTGAACCCTACGCTTATGTCTTGCAGGGCGAGCATGTGCTGCCGGCCCTCGACCGCTTGGTGACCCGCAGCGCGCTAGCACTGACTGCGGCCCGGGATCTGGACACCATCCTGGTGGCACGTCCGGAGTTGATCGGCAGCGACAATCAGGCCGCTGAACGTCGTGAGCGTTTGCGTGGTGATCTGCTGCAAAGCATCAATCAGCGCCTGGCGCAGCTGACTGCCAGTGGTCAGGGCATTGGGGTCGAGGTAACACGGGTGGATGTGCAATCGAGCCTGCCCGGCCCGGCGGTGAGCGCCTTCAACGCGGTACTGACCGCCAGCCAGCAAGCCGACAAGGCCGTGGCCAATGCCCGCACCGAGGCTGAGAAACTCACCCAGGGTGCCAATCAACAAGCTGACCACAGCCTGCAAGTGGCTCATGCCCAAGCCAGTGAGCGTCTAGCCTTGGCCCAGGCCCAGACCGCCACCGTACAGAGCCTGGCCCAGGCGCAACGCAACGGTACCGATCCGCAAATGCTCTTGCGTATCTACCGCGAGCGTTTGCCGAAGATTCTCGGCCAGGCCGGCTCGGTGACTACGGTCAATCCCAAAGACGATTCCCGCCTGATCATTCAGGGAGCCGAACAATGACAGTTTCTCGCCAAGGGACGGCCCCGGTCAGCATGCTGACTTCGACCGAGCAACGCAGTGCTGCGCGTCAGTTGACCCTGGCGATGCTGGCCCTGGGGTTGCTGGGGCTTGGGCTGGTGTGGCGCTGGTTGGCCCCGGAGCAGGTTGGCGTCAGTCAATTGTTGCTGGGTGTCGCCTCGCTGCTGGTGGCCGTGCCGGTGATGCGCTCGGCCTGGTTCAGCCTGCGTTATCCGAGCCTGCACGGCATCACCGATCAACTGATTGCCCTGGCCATGCTCGGTGCCTGGGCCACCGGTGATCTGCTGACCGCCGCCTTGCTGCCGATCATCATGATCTTCGGCCATGTGCTGGAGGAGCGCAGTGTGATCGGCTCCCAGGAAGCCATTGATGCCCTGGGCCGTTTGACCCGCAGTCAGGCGCGTCGGGTCCAGGCCGATGGCAGTGTGCTGGAGGTGGACAATGCCACCCTCAAGGCCGGGGACCTGGTGGAGGTTCGCGCCGGTGACCGGGTGCCCGCCGATGGTGTGGTGGTGTCCGGCCAGGCGAGCCTGGATACCGCGCCGATCACCGGTGAGTCGGTGCCCCTGGAAGCCGCGGTGGGCATGCAGGTGTTCGGCGGGGCGATCAATCTCGACGGCCTGTTGCGCCTGGAGGTGACTCGTACCGGCGAAGAGTCGACCCTGGGTAAGGTGATCGCCCTGATGCAAAGCGCCGAACGGGCCAAGCCGCCCATCACCCGTCTGCTGGAGCGTTACGCCGGCAGCTATCTGGTGCTGGTGCTGTTGTTGGCGGCGGTGACCTGGTTCATCACCAATGATGCCCAGGCCATGCTTGCCGTGCTGGTGGCGGCCTGTCCCTGCGCCCTGGTGTTGTCGGCACCGGCCACGGCGATTGCCGGGATCGCCGTAGCGGCGCGCCACGGCATCCTGATCCGCAGTTCGGCGTTTCTCGAAGAGTTGGCGGACCTGACTTCATTGGTGGTGGACAAGACCGGCACCCTGACTTTCGGCACCCTGCGCCTGCAAGCCATCGACACTGCCCAGGAGGATCAACGGGCGATGCTCGCCCTCGCGGCCAGCCTGGGCTCGGCTAGCAGCCACCCGGTAAGCCGAGCGTTGGCCGGGCTGGTGACCCAGGATCAGCAGTGGTTACTGCGTGATATCCATGAGCGCCAGGGGCTCGGCGTGGTGGCGCGTACCGAACAAGGCGAGGCCGCTTTAGGGCGTCCGGAGTTGTTTGCCCAGTTGGCAATCAACACCCGCCCTGTCCCGGGGCATGACGGGCCGATTGCCGGCCTGGCGCTCAATGGCGAGTTCCTCGGCTGGCTGTTGCTGGCGGACAGCGTCAAACCCGAAGCCCAGCAAGCGCTGGAGGAATTGCGTGAGCTGGGGCTGGGTCGCCAGTTGCTGCTGACCGGCGACCGGCAAAGTGTCGCGGACAGTCTGGCGCAGGAAGTGGGCATCAGCGATGTCGAGGCCCAGGCCTTGCCGGAAGACAAGCTTCAGCGGGTGCTGGGGGAAATCGACAAGGGCTTCCGGCCGATGGTGGTGGGAGACGGCATCAACGATTCCCTGGCGCTCAAGGCTGGGGTGGTGGGCGTCGCGATGGGCGCCGGTGGCGCGGATATCGCCCTGGCTTCGGCCGATGTGGTGCTTATCGGCAGCGACCTGCGGCGCTTGGGAACCTGCGTGCGCTTGAGTCGTGAATGCCGGCGTACCTTGCAGGTCAACGTGATCATCGGCCTGGGCTGGACCCTGGCCATTGTCGCCTTTGCCGCCTTTGGCTGGCTGGGAGCGGCGGGGGCGATGATCGCTGCGGTGTTGCACAACCTCAGCACTTTGCTGGTGCTGGGCAATGCCGGCCGGTTGTTGCGGTTCCAGGAGCCGCTGTTGAAGCTGTGAAGACGACGTTCGTCGGCAAGCCAGCGCTCGCCGCTGCTGGTTTTTTTGTGAGTCGGTTGCTCGCCTGCAGTTTTTTTTCATCCCGGCTGTAACGCCGGGAGTCCTCCTCTCTCTAGTGCTAGGACGGGATTGAACAAGCGTCCCGCCAACCCCCTGCGACTATTGAGGAAATAAAAATGAACATGAAAAAAACCGTTGCCGGCGCCGCCTTGGCTTTCGCTGCCGCCACTATGTTTGCTGGTGTTGTCACTCAAGCGTCGGCCGCTGATGCCCAAGTTCATTGTTACGGCGTCAACGCTTGCAAAGGCCAGAACGACTGCAAGACTAAAGACCATGCCTGTAAAGGCATGGGCGCCTGCAAAGGTCAGGGTTTCAAGGCCATGACTCAGGCGGCGTGCGACAAAGCAGGCGGCAAAGTCGGCGAGTAAGCGGCGATCGAGTGCTGCCGCAGTGGACTGACGACCGCTGCGGCCACTTTGCAAGGAGTTCACGATGTCTGATTTCCCTTCAAGCCTGGGCTACGGCCTGGGTTTGCGCAGTGCCTACTATCAGCAGATTCTCGATGAAGCACCGGACATCGACTGGTTCGAAGTGGTGTCCGAGAACTTCATGGTCCAGGGCGGCAAGGCCCTGTATTACCTGGACGCCATCGCCGAGCGTTATCCGATCGTGATGCACGGAGTGTCGCTGTCGATTGGCGGCCCCCATGCCCTGGATCGGGATTACCTGAGCCAGCTCAAGCAACTGGCCAAGCGGGTTGGCCCGGCATGGATTTCCGATCATCTGTGCTGGAGCCGTGGCAACGCCCATCAGTTGCACGACCTGCTGCCATTGCCCTACACCGAGGAAAGCCTGCATTACGTGGCGGACCGGGTGCGCCAGGTGCAGGAGTTGCTGGAGCGTCCGCTGGTGTTGGAGAACGTTTCCAGCTATGTGCGTGCAGCGGCGGATCAGTTCAGCGAGTGGGAGTTTCTTGCCGCCTTGAGCCAACTCAGCGGCTGTGAGCTGTTGCTGGACGTAAACAATGTCTACGTCAGTTCGCGCAATCATGGTTTCGATCCCTGGCAGTTCATCCAGGGCTTGCCGGCTCAGCGAGTGCGGCAACTGCATTTGGCTGGGCACCAGGACTATGGCGACTATGTGATCGACACCCATGACCATCCAGTGTGCGATCCGGTCTGGGAGTTGTATCAGAGGACACTCGAACACCTGGGACCCGTGGCGACCCTACTGGAGCGTGATGATCATTTTCCGCCCCTGGACGAGTTGCTCGCCGAATTGCACAAGGCGCGTGACCTGGGCCGGCAGACCCTGGCCGGGAGACAGCAATGCGCCTGAACGACTGGCAATTGACCTTTGAGGCCTATCTGTTGGGAGTCCAGCCCCAGGCGGGCGCAGTGTTGGGCGACAGCCTGATCGGCGGCCCGACCCTGGATGTCGGCACCGGCCTGGCGATTTATCACAACGCTTATCAGGCGCGGCTGCTGGAGGTCATGGTCACGGACTTCCCGGCGATTTTGTATTGGCTCGGGGATGAAGAGTTTGAAGCCCTGGCCGCCGCTTACATACGTCAATCGCCGTCCCGGCATTTCAGCCTGCGTTGGCTGGGGCAGGGGTTTGCCGAGTTCATCCTCGGTCATCTGGTGGCGGAGCAGGGCGCACCCCTGGCGGAACTGGCGCGATTGGAGTGGGCCTTTACCCTGGCATTCGACGCCGTCGAGGCTGAGGTACTGACGGTGTCGACCATGGCGACCCTGGATGCCGAGGAATGGCCGTTGCTGCAACTGGGGCTGGCGCCTTGTGTGCAGTGGCTCGGCTGTCGCTACAACAGTGTGGCCCAGTGGCGAGCGGTCAAGGACCAGGCGGATTTCCCCGCCAGTGCCTTGCTCGACGAAGAGCAGCTTTGTCTGGTCTGGCGAGTGGAACGAGTCTGTCGCTATCGCAGCCTGTCGACCGAGGAGACATGGGCATTGAAAGGCATGATTGAAGAGCGTTGGAATTTTGCGGAGCTCTGCGCCGAACTGGCCGTCATTTATGCCGAGGGGGCCCCGCTGCAGGCGGTTACCTGGCTGAAACAGTGGGTCGAAGACGGCCTGGTTATGCGCAGCGAATCATAGAAAACCGCTATCAGATCGATAGCCAGCTAGTTTTCTAGGATGGTCTACCCTCATTTCAGACGTCTGAAACAAGGGGGATTTTCCATGCTCGTGCAACTTCCACCGGCCTTACAGAATCTGCAATTGCCCTTGCGCCTGCGGCTCTGGGACGGTCATGAGTTCAATCTGGGGCCGGACCCCAACGTCACTATTGTGGTCAAGGACCCGCAATTGGTGGCGCAATTCACCCACCCCAGCCTCGACGCCCTGGGGGGCGCGTTTGTCGAAGGCAAGCTGGAGCTCGAAGGCTCCATCAGCGAAGTCATCCGGGTCTGCGATGAACTGAGCCAAGCCTTGCTGGAGGACGGTGAGGACAATCAGCCGGTGCGTTCACAGCACGACAAAGCCACTGACGCCGCCGCCATTTCCTACCATTACGACCTGTCCAACGCTTTCTATCAGCTCTGGCTCGACAGTGACATGGCCTATTCCTGTGCCTACTTCGAGACCGGCAGCGAATCCCTGGAACAAGCCCAGCAAGCCAAATTCCGCCACCTGTGCCGCAAGCTGCGCCTGCAACCGGGGGACTATCTGCTGGATGTCGGTTGCGGTTGGGGCGGGCTGGCTCGCTACGCTGCCCGTGAGTTTGGCGCCAAGGTGTTCGGCATTACCTTGAGCAAGGAACAACTGGCCCTGGCCCGTGAGCGGGTGAGTGCCGAAGGCCTGGACGATCTGGTGGAGTTGCAGCTGTTGGACTATCGCGACCTGCCCCAGGATGGCCGCTTCGACAAGGTGGTCAGCGTCGGTATGTTCGAGCATGTCGGCCACGCCAATCTGCCGGAGTATTGCCAGACCCTGTTCAAGGCGGTGCGCGAGGGTGGGCTGGTGATGAACCACGGGATCACTGCCAAGCACATCGACGGACGACCTGTTGGCCGCGGTGCGGGGGATTTCATCGAGCGTTACGTATTCCCCAACGGTGAGCTGCCGCACCTGTCGATGATCTCGGCGCAGATCAGCGAGGTCGGGCTGGAAATCGTCGATGTCGAGAGCCTGCGGATGCATTACGCCCGCACCCTGGACCACTGGAGCGAGCGCCTGGAAGACAATCTCGAGGCCGCCGCCCAACAGGTTCCACAGCAAGCATTACGGATCTGGCGGTTGTACCTGGCGGGTTGCGCCTATGCGTTCGCCAAGGGCTGGATCAACCTGCACCAGATCCTCGCGGTCAAACCCCATGCCGATGGCAGCCATGAATTGCCCTGGACCCGCGACGATCTCTACAATCCTTGACGCTGGCATTCACAGAATCGGAGAAATCAGCCGCGCGACCCGCATGCCCAGTTGTTGCAGGCGGTGGGTCTGGCGGCTTTCTTCCTTGGCGATTTCCCGCGCTTTGGCGAAGTCGGCTTCCAGCATCTGCTCCACCTCAGTGGCGAAGTCGTCGTCCACGGTCAGCAGCATCACTTCGAAGTTCAAGCGGAACGACCGGTTGTCCAGGTTGGCACTGCCAATGGCGCTGATCTCGTTGTCGATCAGCACCACCTTCTGGTGCAAGAACCCCGGCTGGTAACGGAACACCCGCACCCCGGCATTGACTGCCTCGAAGGCGAACAGGCTGGAGGCGGCATAGACGATGCGGTGATCCGGGCGCGCCGGCAGCAGGATGCGCACGTCCACATCCCGTAGCACCGCCAGGCGCAGAGCGGCGAACACGGCTTCGTCGGGGATGAAGTACGGGCTGGTGATCCAGACCCGCTCGGTGGCCGCGTGGATCGCCTCGACGAAGAACAGCGAGCAGGTTTCGTAGGCATCGGCCGGGCCGCTGGCGAGCAATTGGCAGAGCACGCCGTCATCCGGATAAGTGTCCGGAAGGATCAGCGGTGGCAACTCCCGTGCAGCCCAGAACCAGTCTTCGGCGAAGGATTCCTGCAGGCAGGCCACCACCGGGCCAGCGACCTGGATATGGGTGTCGCGCCAGGGCGCCAGCGGTGGTTTCTTGCCCAGGTATTCGTCGCCGACGTTGTGCCCGCCGACAAAACCCAGCACGCCGTCCACTACCACGATCTTGCGGTGATTGCGGAAGTTCACCTGGAAACGGTTGAGCCAGCCGCTGCGGGTGGCGAAGGCGTGGACCTGGACTCCGGCGTCGCGCAGTGTCTGTACATAACTGTTGGGCAGGGAATGACTGCCGATGCGGTCGTAGAGCAGGTGGATCGATACCCCTTCGGCGGCTTTCTCCAGTAGCAGGCGTTGCAGGCGTCGGCCCAGGTCGTCGTCGTGAATGATGAAGAACTGGATCAGCACGGCCTTGTGGGAGCGGCGGATGGCGTTGAAGATCGCCTCGAAGGTGGCGTCGCCGTTGACCAGCAGGCGCACCTGATTGTTGGCCAGGCAGGGCATGCGTCCGAGCTTGGGCATGGCGCGCAGTGAGGCATAGGCCTTGGAGGCCCGGGCAGTCAGGGCTTCTTCGACCCAGGGGCGCCAGTTCAGGGCATTGATGGCCTTGTGCATTTCCACGTTGGCCTGGCGCCGCGCCTGGATATAGGCGTCGAAGGTACTGCGGCCGAATACCAGATAGGGCACCAGGGTCAGGTACGGCATGAACATCAACGACAGGGCCCAGGCGATGGCGCCTTGGGCGGTCCTGACTGTAAGCACCGCATGGATGGCGGCGATCAGTCCGAGAGAATGCAGCAGTGCGATGATATAGCCGAAGATGTGCGGGCCGAAATAATCCATGGGGCAACCTTGCTCCTGAAGATTCACACCCTAAAAGACCATGTTCTATAGCGAAAGTCGCTATTTTATTCTGTATGCAACACCGAGCCCTGGCCGAAGTCTAACGGCCACTATTGTCTAGGAGTCATTCGATGAAACTTCATTTACTGGGTTGGGCCTTGGCTGCGGGGCTGGCGCTTCCGGTGGTTGCGCAGGCGCAGATGCTGCAGCCGGGGTTGTGGGAGCTGACCAGCAGCAACATGAAGATCGAGGACCAGAACCTGCCGGACCTGTCGTTGATTCTTGGCCAGTTGCAGCAGCAAATGACCCCGGAGCAGCGGGCGATGTTGGAGAAGCAGGGCGTGACCATGGGTGGCAAGGGCATCCGCGCGTGCCTGACCCAGGCCCAGGTGCAGTCCGACACCATTCCGCTGCAGGACCCGCAATCGGGTTGCCAGCAGCAAATCACCGAGCGCAACGGCAATCAGTGGAAGTTTCGCTTCAGTTGCCCCAAAGCCCAGGGCAATGGGGTGGCCAAGTTCATCAGTGATCGCGAGTTCACCACCCATGTGATCGGCACCTTCAATGCCACCGGCCTACAGCAGAACGGCAGCATGGACACCCGTGCGGTGTGGCTGGGACAGGACTGCGGCACGGTAAAACCTCGCGCCTCATAAGCGGCTACACGATACGGGCCAGGGCCTGCTCCAGCGTCAGGCGGCCCAGGTCCTCGCCGTTCCTACTGCGCAGGCTGACGTAGCCTCCTTGCTTTTCCTTGTCTCCGATCACCAGCAGGTACGGTACTTTCTGCAGGCTGTGCTCGCGGATCTTGTAGCCGATCTTTTCGTTGCGCAGGTCGGCACTGGCCCGCAGTCCGTGTTGGCGCAGGGTGTCGCGGACTTCCCGGGCATAATCCGCCTGGGCTTCGCTGATGTTCAGCACCACCACCTGTTGCGGGGCCAGCCATAGGGGCAGGGCGCCGCCATAGTGTTCGATGAGGATGCCGATAAAGCGCTCCAGGGAGCCGAACAGTGCGCGGTGCAGCATCACCGGTTGCCGACGTTCGCCGCTGTCGCTGATGTAGCTGATGGCGAAGCGCTCGGGCAAGTTGAGGTCGACTTGCAGGGTGCCGCACTGCCAGTCGCGCCCGATTGCGTCCCGCAGCACGAACTCCAGCTTTGGGCCGTAGAAGGCGCCTTCTCCCGGGTTGAGCCGATAGTCGACCTGCATGCTCTGCAGGGCGCCGATCAGAGCGTTTTCCAATTGGTCCCAGACTTCGTCACTGCCGATGCGGTTGGCCGGGCGGGTAGAGAGCTTTACCGCCACCTCGGCAAAACCGAACTCCTTGTAGATATCGAACACCAGGGCGATGGTGCTGGCGCATTCGCCTTGCATCTGTTCCGGGGTGCAGAAGATGTGGGCGTCGTCCTGGGTGAAGTGACGCACCCGGAGCAGGCCGTGCAGGGCACCTGACGGTTCGTAGCGGTGGACCTTGCCGAACTCGGCGATACGCAGCGGCAGGTCGCGGTAGCTCTTCAGGCGGTGGCCGAAGATCGCTACCGCGCCTGGGCAGTTCATCGGCTTGAGGGCGAAGGTGCGCTGGTCCTCGGTGCTGGTGGTGAACATGTGGTCGCGGTAGTTCTGCCAGTGGCCGGAGGTTTCCCAGAGGCAGCGGTCCATCACGTCCGGGGTGTTCACTTCTTCGTAGCCGGCCTGTTCCTGGCGCCGGCGCATGTAGCCGATCAGTTGCTGGAACAGGGTCCAGCCCTTGGCGTGCCAGAACACTGAGCCCGGTGCGCAGTCGTCGAAATGGAACAGGTCCAGTTGTTGCCCCAGCTTGCGGTGGTCGCGCTTGGCCGCCTGTTCCAGGCGGGCCAGATAGGCGTCCAGATCCTGGCGGTTGGCCCAGCAGGTGCCGTAGATCCGCTGCAGCGGCGCGTTGTTGGCGTCGCCACGCCAGTAGGCACCGGCCACCTTGGTCAATTTGAAGGCTCGCAGTAACCCGGTGGAGCGAACGTGAGGGCCGCGGCACAGGTCCTCGAAGTCCCCCTGGCGGTACAGCGACAGCACAGCGTCCGGCGGCAGGTCGCGGATCAACTCGACCTTGTAGTCCTCGCCCAGAGCGCTGAAGTATTCCAACGCATGCTCGCGGGACAGCTCTCGACGGCGCAGCGAATGATTGGTGGCGGCGAGACTGGTCATACGCGCTTCGATCAGGCTCAGGTCTTCGGGAGTGAAAGGGCGCTCGTAGGCAAAGTCATAGAAAAAGCCGTCTTCGATCACCGGCCCGATGGCGACCTGCGCCGAGGGATACAGCTGTTTCACCGCCATCGCCAACAAGTGGGCACAGGAGTGGCGCAGCACCTCCAGCCCTTGCGGATCGCGGGCGGTAACGATGCTCAGGTTGGCATCCGTTTCCAGCAGATAGTCGCAGTCCACCAAACGGCCATCGACGTGCCCGGCTACGGCGACTTTGGCCAGGCCGCTGCCGATGCTGGCGGCCACCTCGAACACGGACAACGGCTGGTCGTACTCACGGCACGAGCCATTAGGCAGGGTGATGCGGATCATCTTCAGTGGTCCTTGGTAAGGCGTGTGGGGTTAGCGGTTGAAGCGCAGGGGCAGGCCCTGGCAGTCGTCGTACAGGCGGCCCTGGTGCCAGGCGAGCTGGCCCGATACCAGGGTGGTGCTGACGCTATGGCGCAAGCGTTGGCCGGCGAAGGGTGTCCAGCCGCAGTGGGCGAGGATCGGCTGGCTGTCCACGGCCATGCCTTCAGGCTCGGCGCGGATCAGCACCAGATCGGCCCAGTAGCCTTCGCGCAGGTAGCCGCGGTCGGGAATCGCGAACAGATCGGCCACTCGGTGGCTGGTCTTGGCCACCAGGGTGGTCAGGGGCAGTAGCTGATCCGCCACCAGTTCCAGCAGCGCCGGCAACGCGTGTTGCACCAGCGGCAGGCCGGAAGGTGCGCGGGTGTAGGGCAACTGCTTCTGCTCCCAGGTGTGGGGCGCGTGGTCGGTGCCGATGACGTCCAGGCGATGGCTGTTCAGGGCCTGGCGCAGGGCATCGCGATCGGCCTGGGTCTTGATCGCCGGGTTGCATTTGATCAGGTGGCCAAGGCGCGAGTAGTCGCGTTCATCGAACAGCAGGTGGTGCAGGCAGACTTCGGCAGTGATGCGTTTCTCGGCCAGGGGCCGGTCCTCGAACAGCGCCAGTTCCCGGGCGCTGGTCAGGTGCAGGACGTGCAGGCGGGTGCCGTGTTGCTTCGCCAGTTCCACGGCCTGGGACGAGGAGCGGTAGCAGGCCTCGGCATCACGGATCCGCGGGTGGGCGGCGGCGGGAATCTGCTCGCCATAGAGTTGCTGCCAGCGCTGTTGCCTGGCCTGGATGCTCGGGGTGTGTTCGCAGTGGGCCAGGAGGATGGTGGGTACTTGGCGAAACAACCGATCCAGTACCAGAGGATCGTCTACCAGCATGTTGCCGGTGGAGGCTCCCATGAACACTTTGACCCCGGCTACCTGGGTGGGGTCGAGGGCGGCGATGGTGTCGAGGTTGTCGTTGCTGACGCCAAAGTGAAAGCCGTAGTTGGCCACTGAGGCGACCGCCGCGCGGCGCTTCTTGTCGTTGAGGGCGTCCAGGGTCAGGGTCGCCGGCGAGGTGTTGGGCATGTCCATGAAACTGGTGATGCCACCGGCCACCGCTGCCCGCGACTCGCTGTACAGGCTGCCTTTTTCCGGCGCCCCGGGATCACGAAAATGCACTTGGTCGTCGATCATTCCCGGCAGCAGCCACTGGCCCTGGGCATCGATTTCCAATTCGGCGCTGAGGTGATCGAGGCTGCCAATGGTTTCGATACGGCCGTTGTGCACCAGCAGGTCGGCGTCGAACACGCGCTCTTCATTGACCAGGCGGGCATTGCGAATGAGGATTCGACTCATGCTTAAAACTCGTTCTGCAGGGCCTTGTAGCCGCGGATCAGGTCGACGTTGGTGCGGGCCACGTCTTCGGAAAACTCCGATGCGCTGACGCTCACCGGAGGGAATTGGCCGAGGTCGGTCTTAGGGCCGATCCGGGTGGTGGAGGGCACATAGAAACCCTTGGGCAAATCGCGGCCGTCCACCACCGAGTTGTGCCGGACCACGCTGCCGTCGCCGACTACGCAGTTGAACAGCACGCTGTTGAAACCGATGAACACTCGGTCGCCGACCACGCAGGGGCCGTGGACGATGGAGCGGTGGGCGATGGAAGTGTGTTGGCCGATGGTTACCGCTGCGCCGGATTTGGAGTGGATTACCACGCCGTCCTGGATGTTCGAGTTGGCGCCAATGGTGATAGCTTCCATCTGCCCGGAGGCGTCCACCTCGTCAGCGCGGATCACCGCGTAGGGGCCGACGAAAACGTTGTCGCCGATGACCACCTTGCCGCAGATGATTGCGGTCTTGTCTACGTAAGCGGATTCGGCGATTACCGGCAGGTCACCGGAAGGGTTTTTACGAATCATGGCGCGGGTCCTTCATGGGGGAACTGATGACTTCCACCGCGCCATCGCGAATGGCGTTGTAGAAACAGTTGGGGCGGCCGGTGTGGCAGGCAGGGCCGTACTGGTCGACTTGCAGCAACACGGCATCGCCATCGCAGTCCAGGCGCGCTTCGACCAGGCGCTGCCGGTTCCCGGAGCTTTCACCCTTGCGCCACAGGCACTGGCGCGAACGCGACCAGTAGCAGGCCTGGCCGCTGGCCAGGGTTTCGGCCAGGGCCCGGCGGTTCATCCAGGCCAGCATCAGCACCTCGCCGCTGTCGTGTTGCTGGGCGATGGCGGCGATCAGCCCATCGCTGTTCCAGGGCAGGGCATCGAGCACGGCCGTCAGTGGCCAGCGGCTACCGATGGCGGCGCTTTCCAGGTCCAGCATCGATAGCGGCGGGCGTCGGATCATGGCTGGCTCAAGGCCTCGTACAAGGTATTGAGGTTGTATTCGAACAGCCCGGTGAAGGTGCTGGCCGGGCCGCTGGCCGAGAGGGCGTCGGAGTACAAGGTGCCACCGATATGGGCACCGCTTTCTTCGGCGATCTGCTTGAGCAGGCGTGCGTCCTTGATGTTCTCCATGAACACTGCCTTGACCTTGGCGTTGCGGATCTGGGTGATCAGCGCCGCGACTTCGGCGGCCGATGGCTCACGCTCGGTGGACAAGCCCTGGGGCGCCATGAAGTCGATACCGTAGGCTTGGCCCAGGTAGCCGAAGGCATCGTGGGAGGTGACGATCTTGCGGTTGCCAGGGGGCAACGAGCCGAGCTTGGCCTTGGCTTCGGCCAGCAGGTGATAGATCTGTTTCAGGTAAGCCTGGCTGTTGCGCTGGTAGTCGGCCTGGTGGGCCGGGTCGGCTGCGATCAGCGCCTTGGTGATGTTGTTCACATAGAGTTCGCTGTTGGCCAGGTTGTGCCAGGCGTGAGGGTCGGGAATGCTTTCGCCGTCTTCCTCCAGGGTCCGTGGAATCACCCCGCGGCTGGCAGTGATCAGCGCAGTCTTGGTGGCGGTACTGGCCACCAGGCGATCCAGCCAGGGCTCGAAGCCCAGGCCGTTCTTGATGATCAGCCGGGCCTTGAGCAGGGCCTTGGCGTCATCCGGACTTGGTTCGTAGGTGTGGGCGTCTTCGTCGGCGCCCACCAGGTTGGTGATCTGCACGTGCTCACCACCGACCTGGCGGGTCATGTCGGCGAGGATGCTGAAACTGGTGACCACGGCAAGCTTGTCTGCGGCTTGGGCGGTCGACAGCGACAGCGGCAACAGCAGGCTGAACAGCACGAGTAGAGCGCGCATCGGGAAACACCTCATGGGGATGTGAGCAACGGTGGGCGGTGCAGCAAGCCGTGCACCGGCCCGAACACCACGGACAGCAGGTACAGAGCGCCCGCCACCAGCACGATGGCGGGTCCGCTGGGCAGTGAGTAATGGAACGACAGCAGCAGGCCGAGCCAAACCGAGAGGCAGCCGAGCAGCGCGGCGATGCCCATCAGCAAGGGCAGGCGGCGGCTCCAGAAACGCGAGGCGGCGGCCGGCAGCATCATCAGCCCCACCACCATCAACGCGCCGATGGCTTGGAAACCAATCACCAGGTTGAGCACTACCAGGGCCAGGAACAGGCCGTGGGCCAACGGCCCGAGGCGGCTGACGCTGTGCAGGAACAACGGGTCGAGGGTGTCCAGCAGCAGCGGTTTGTAGATCAGTGTCATGGCCAGCAGGCTGACGGCTGAGACCCAGAGCATGCCCTGCAAGGTCGGGCCGTCCACCGCCAGGGCGGAGCCGAACAGCAGGTGCAAGAGGTCCAGGCGTTTGCCGGCCAACCCAAGAATCAGCACGCCGCTGGCCAGGGAGATGGGGTAGATGGCGGCGATGCTGGCGTCTTCCCGCAGGCCGGTGCGGCGGGTGATCCAGGCGGCCAGGCCCGCCATGCCCAGGCCGGCGCCAAGGCCTCCGAGGGTCAGCGCCGGTAGGCTCAGGCCAGCAAACCAAAATCCCAGGGCGGCGCCAGGGAGAATGCCGTGGGCTACTGCATCACCGATCAAACTCATGCGGCGCAGGATCAGAAACACCCCCAAAGGGGCAGTGCTGCAAGCCAGGACCAGGCCGCCGAGCAAGGCCCGGCGCATGAACATGAACTCGTTGAACGGCTGCCAGAGATGTGCGGCGATCTGCATCAAGCTACCTGTGTCTGGAATTGTGGAGCGATCAGTTCCCGACTGGGGCCGAAGACACAGCCGCTGCTTTTGATCAGCAGCGTCTGGGGGATGTGCTGACGCACTGCGGCCAAGTCATGACAGACCACCACCAAGGTCCGGCCCTGGGCATGCCAGGCATGCAGGTGTTGCCAGAGCAGGGCCTGGCCCAGTTCATCCAGGGCTGCATGGGGTTCATCCAGCAGCAACAGAGAGGCCTCGGTCAGGCTCAGGCGAGCCAGCAGCGCACGTTGTAATTCACCGCCGGAGAGCGCCATCAGCGAGCGCTTTTCCAAACCACTCAAACACCAGTCTGCGAGTGCGGCCTGCAGCTTTTCCGCCCGGGTCCTGGTCGGTTCACGCTTGCCCCAGAATCCGCCGGCCACCAGTTCTTCCAAGCTGATGGGGAACTGCCGGTCGAGGTGTTGTTGTTGAGGCAGGAATGACAATCCGCCACGTTGCGGGACTGCCAGATCGACTTTGCCGGCCAGCGGTTTTTGCAATCCGGCCAGGACCTTCAACAGGCTGCTTTTGCCTGAACCGTTGGCGCCGATGATCGCGCTAAAACTGCCGGTGGGCAGGTGCAGATCCAAGGCTGGGGTCATTGGCTGGCCGGGAGCGCCCCAGCGTAATGCTTGGCAACTGATCATCAAGCCTCCCAGTTCCAACGGCTTTCAGCCACCGCGTCATGGGCGTGCAGGCTTTCTGCATGCACCACGCGCAAGTGGAAGGCGTTGACTCCAGGGGAGCGACGCAGGGCCAGGTTCAAGCGGCGGGCGGCGTCTTCGCAGAACATCAGGTTTTGTCCGTTGGCCAGGGCGAAGGCTTGCTCGTCGGCGCGTTTGACTGCGGTTTGCACGGCGGTGCCCAGAGCGTTTTCAGCGTCATTGATCAGCGCAATCAGCGGCAGTTCGTCGAGGAAATCGTCTAGGCGCAAGCGCAGTTCGGCATGGCTGCGTTGGCTGTGGGGCGTGGCAACAATGCCTTGGGTCGATCCCAGCCAGGCGAGAACATCGGCATGCTGCAACGGCTGATTGGCAAAATCATCGACGAATTGCTGCTGAATCAACTGCCGGGACAGGGCTGCCGAACACGGGCAAGTTGAGGAATAAGGCACGTCGATCTTTAGTTCCACGTGGAACATCGCGTTTTTCAGCCGCGCTTCGATGCATAAGGGATAGCTCTTCCAGCCGGCCAATGGACTGACCAGGGCCGGGCGTTTGAGCAGCAAGTCGAAGTGAATGCGCAGGTAGGCGCTGTGGGCCAAACCCTGGTGGCTGTCGAGAAAACGCCGCAACACCTGACGCAGCAGAGCCGGGGTCAGGTTTTCCTGTTCGAGCAGTTCCAGGGCCAGGTACAGGCGCGACATGTGAATACCGCGCGCTTCGCCGTCGTCGAGGCTGACCCCGGCATCGGCTTTGGCCGCGACCCGCTGACTGTCGATCACTACAGGTAAGGCAATGCCGCACATGCCTACCCATTCCAAAGGCAAGGCTTGGCGTGAGGCCTGCGCGGCAATATCCGGCAGAGTCAGCGCGTTCATGAGCAGGTCCGTCGTAGGAAATAATTCGACATGTTATATTATAACAATACGTTCGATGGGAAATTTTTCCTCGCCGTTTCTTCAGCCTGCCTTGTGAGTACGGACGCTCCCCTATTTGCGGTATTTGTCATGCACAGACGTCAATTGCTCAACCTGCTGTTGGCCGGTACGGCCCTGATGTTTCCCTGGAGTATTTCCGCTGCGCAGATCCGCAATGCCCGGTTGTGGAAAGACCCCGACAAGCTGCGGCTGGTGCTCGATCTGAGTGGCCCGGTGCAGTACAAGACCTTCACCCTCAGTGCGCCGGAGCGCTTGATCATCGATTTGAGCGGGGCCCGCCTGAGTGGCGACTTCAGTCAGTTGGCCCTGGCCAATACGGTGATTCGTTCGATCCGCTCCGGGCATTTTGGCCAGGGCGATACGCGGATCGTCCTTGATCTGAGTGAGCCGGTGCGGCTCAACAGTTTTCTCCTGCCGCCCCAGGGCGGGCAGGGGCATCGGCTGGTGCTGGACCTGTCCCACGCTGGCAAGGCGCCGCTGCAGATCGCCGCGGCAGCCGCACCGCTGGTCAAGCCCGAGGTGTCGGTGGATAGATCGCATCCCAAGCGCAACATCATCGTCGTGGTGGACCCCGGGCACGGGGGCAAGGATCCGGGTGCGGTGGGGGCCAGGGGCGAACGGGAAAAGGATGTGGTGTTGTCCATCGCCCAGTTGTTGGCCAAGCGACTCAAGCGCGAGAAGGGTTTCGACGTGAAGCTGGTGCGTAACGACGACTTCTTCGTGCCACTGCGCAAGCGAGTGGAGATTGCCCACAAGCATAAGGCCGACATGTTCATCTCGGTGCATGCCGACGCCGCACCGCGACTCACCGCCTCGGGTGCCTCGGTGTACACCCTGTCCGAAGGTGGTGCGACCTCGGCCACAGCACGGTTCATGGCCCAGCGGGAAAACGGCGCCGATCTGTTGGGGGCCACCCGTTTGCTCAACCTCAAGGACAAGGACCCGATGCTGGCCGGAGTGATCCTCGACATGTCGATGAACGCCACCATTGCCGCCAGCCTGCAACTGGGGAACACGGTGCTGGACAGCCTGGCCGGGATCACCACCCTGCACCAGAAACGCGTCGAGCAGGCCGGGTTCGCGGTGCTCAAGTCCCCGGACGTGCCATCGATCCTGGTGGAGACCGGGTTCATTTCCAACAGCCGCGACAGCCAGCGCCTGGTCACTGCACGGCATCAGCAGGCAATTGCCGATGGTTTATTCAAAGGCCTGCAGCGCTACTTCGAGAAAAATCCGCCAGCCAACAGCTACATGGCCTGGCTCCAGGAGTCGAAAAACAAGGGCTCGGTGTAGGCGCCGGCTTGCTGGCGAATGGGCTGTATCAAGGGGGCTACGGCGCCTGGTTCGCTGGCAAGTCTGCTCCGCCGCCGCGCTGGGCTAGCAGCCGGTGATGCGGCTGCAGGTGAACTTGGCGCTACTGCCGCCGGAGCTGGAGAAGCGGTTGCGGGTGGTCCAGCCCACGCGTTGGCTGTAACCCACCCAGGCCTCGCCGTCGGATGCCAGGCCGGTGAAGAAGGTCAGTTGTCCGTAGCGGCTGTTGGTTTGCGCCCAATAGCGTTTGCCGATCACCTCGAACCCGCGCAAGTACGTGGTGCTGCCGGCGGTAGCGACGCTGTAGGCGTTGCCCAGGGGATCGACGCAGGCCAGCAGGGTAGCACTGCGGGTGCAACTGGCCAGGGTACTGGGCACGGCCGCGACGGCATGGCCGGCAAACAGCAACAGGCTTGAGAGCAGGGTGGGCAAGACAAGGCGCATGGCGATTCTCGTGGCGACAGGGGCGCAGCATCGCGCCCTTCGTCGTGGGCGGCAAGAGAGGATTGGCTAATTTGCATTGTTATAATATAACATCAAAACAAAGCCTGACCGTGACTCGCCATGACTGAACAAGATCTTCTCGCCCAACCCGACGCGCACTACATGAATGATGCCCAGCAGGGCTTCTTTCGTGACTTGCTGCTGGCCCAGCGCAGCGAACTGCAGGAGCGCATCGCCGCCGAATTCGACCAACTGCGTGAACACGAGGCCCATAGCGACCCCGCCGACATCGGCAGCGCCGAAGAACAGCGGCTGTGGCAACTGCGCCTGCTGGAGCGGGAAAAGAAGCTCCTCGACAAGATTGACGAGGCCCTGGAGCACTTGGCCCGTGGTGAGTACGGCTGGTGCCGTGACACCGGCGAGGCCATCGGCCTGAAACGTCTGCTGCTGCGGCCTACCGCCACCCTGTGTATTGAAGCCAAAGAACGCCAAGAGCTGCGCGAACGCCACCAACGGGCGTTTTGACCCAGCCGCGACCCTGATGAGGATCAACCGATGACCCAGCGTCTTCCCGTTACCGTGCTATCCGGCTTTCTCGGCGCCGGTAAAAGCACCCTGCTCAATCACGTGCTGCGCAACCGCGATAACCTGCGGGTGGCAGTGATCGTCAACGACATGAGCGAAATCAACATCGACGGCAGCGAGGTGCAGCGTGATGTCAGCCTCAACCGCGCCGAAGAAAAGCTGGTGGAAATGAGCAACGGCTGCATTTGTTGCACCCTGCGCGAGGACCTGCTGGAAGAAGTGGGCAAACTGGCCGGTGAGGGACGCTTTGATTACCTGCTGATCGAATCCACCGGCATTTCCGAGCCGCTGCCGGTGGCCGAGACCTTCACCTTTCGCGACGAATCGGGCCAGAGCCTGGCAGATATCGCCCGGCTCGACACCATGGTCACCGTGGTCGACGGTATGAACTTCCTGCTGGATTACCAGGCAGCAGAAAGCCTGGCCTCACGGGGTGAAACCCTGGGAGAGGAAGACGAGCGTTCGATCAGCGACCTGTTGATCGAGCAGGTGGAGTTTGCCGATGTGATCCTCATCAGCAAGATCGACCTGATCAGCAGCGACGAGCGTCTGGAGCTGATGGCGATCCTGGCGCGCCTCAATGCCCAGGCGGAAATAATCCCCATGGTCATGGGGCAGGTGCCGTTGACCAAGATCCTCAACACCGGTCGCTTTGACTTCGAGCGGGCGGCCCAAGCACCGGGCTGGTTGCAGGAACTGCGTGGCGAGCACGTGCCGGAAACCGAGGAGTACGGGATCGCTTCCAGCGCCTACCGGGCGCGACGGCCGTTCCATCCTGAGCGCTTCTTCAACTTCATCAACCGGACCTGGGTCAACGGCAAGCTGCTGCGCTCCAAGGGCTTCTTCTGGCTGGCCAGCAAGTATCAGGAGGCTGGTAGCTGGTCCCAGGCCGGCGGTCTGATGCGCCACGGGTTTGCCGGACGCTGGTGGCGTTTCGTGCCTAAGCAGCAATGGCCCCAGGACGAGGAAAGCACTGCGGCGATCATGCACAACTGGACCCCGGCCACCGGCGACTGCCGACAGGAACTGGTGTTCATCGGCCAGAACATCGACTTCGCCCGGCTTTGTGCCGAGTTGGACCTGTGCCTGCTGGACGACGATGAAATGGCGCTTGGCGTCGAGGGTTGGAGTCTGATGAGCGACCCCTTCGGACCCTGGCATGAAGACGAGGCTGCCTGATGCTGACCTTGAGCTCCCCAGTGACACCGCTGGTTAACCAGCCACCGGCCAGGTGGCTGTTGCTGCCCAGTGTCGAGCCTGTGATTTCACGCCGCGCGGCCATTGGCACAACCCCGGCGGTGCTGGCGCAGGTGCTGGAGGACGAGGTAAACCTCGGCCTCTGGCAGCGTCAGCTACCGGCGCATATCGCGGATTTCGGCGAGCTGCTGTTGTCCCTGGACGAACCGTTGGCGGAGTCCTTGTCCCTGGAGCTGCCGGATGAAGACTCGGAGCCGAACCTGCGTGGCCTGGCCTCGGGCTTCAGTGATTTACAGGGTTATGACGGCTTTATCGCCGATGTTTCCTGGTTGGTCAGCGCCTTTGCCTGCTTGCTCGGAGCCAAGCGCGTGGGGCTGCGCTTGCGGATGCTGGACAAGGCCATGTGCCCGCGCTTTCACGTGGACCATGTACCGGTGCGCCTGATCACCACCTATGCCGGCGTGGGCAGCCAGTGGTTGCGCGAAGGGCGGATGGACCGCCGGCAGCTCGGGCGTGCCGAGGCCGAGCCACTGGATCCGGCGTTGATCCAGCAGATCGCCAGCGGCGAAGTGGCGCTGTTCAAGGGGGAGAAATGGCACGGCAACGAAGGCTTCGGCCTGATTCACCGCTCGCCGCAGCCGGCGCCGGGTGAGCGTCGGTTGATCCTTACCCTTGATTGGCTGGGTTGATTGCTCCCATTCTCTGGTCCTCCATGGGTTTTCGGGAGCCTCTGTCGAAGGCCGCCATCGGGCACTGAAGTGCCCCCGCCCGAGAGGCCCGCAAAGCCCCTCCGGTGCCTATTGTCCGAACATGGCCCGAACCTGCAGCAACGGCTACGGGCCTAGCGGATTTTCGCCCCGGGAGGGAAGGGCGTAGCATCACTCCACAAGCTTTCGGAACCCCTTCCCATGCTGCAGAACATCCCCACTCACGTGATCGCCGGCCCTTTGGGCGCCGGCAAGACCAGCCTGATTCGTCATTTGCTGAGCCAGCGCCCGGCTAATGAGCGCTGGGCGGTGCTGATCAACGAATTTGGCCAGATCGGCCTGGATGCGGCATTGCTGACCCGGGATGAAGACGGTATCGCCCTCGGCGAAGTCGCTGGCGGCTGTCTGTGCTGCGTCAACGGCGCGCCGTTCCAGGTGGGCCTGGGGCGCCTGTTGCGCAAAGCCAAGCCGGACCGTTTGTTCATCGAGCCGTCCGGCCTTGGCCACCCGGCGCAGTTGCTCAAGCAACTGAGTGTTGCGCCGTGGCAGGGGGTGTTGGCGTTGCAGCCCTGTGTGCTGGTGCTGGACGCCCAGGCCCTGGCCGCCGGCAAGCCGCTGCCCCAGGCGCAGCAGGAGGCTCTGTCCAGCGCCGGTTTGCTGGTGCTGAACAAGGATGAGCTGCTCAGTGACAGCGATCGCTTGCGCGTGCTGGAACAATTGCCGGACATTCCCCTGTTCTGGACTCGCCATGCGGCCTTGCCTTTGGCGGAGCTACCGGGCCTGGAGGTCAGTGCCGGGACGGCGCTTGAGCCGTTCGCGGTGCCCCAGGGATTGGCGCAGCTAGCGGCGCTCTGGAGTGATCCGGGGGTGCCGATCTGCCTCAGCCAGTCCCAGGCAGAAGGTTGGAGCATTGGCTGGCGCTGGCATCCGAGCCAGCAGTTCGATCTGGCTCGAGTCGATCACTGGTTGCAGAATCTCGATTGGCGGCGGGCCAAGCTGGTGATCCACAGCAGTGAAGGCTGGCGCTCAGGCAACGGTCTGGACAATTCGCCATTCAATTGGCTGCCCAGTGAGTGGCGTCGGGATTCACGCCTGGAATTGATTTTCAGTGATGCTCAGGATGTTGCTGCGCTGCAAGCCAGCCTGGCTGCCTGCCGTCTATAACCGCAGGATTGCAGGAACCGGCTTGCCAGCGAATCTCAGTTACGCCACTTGCGGTGTTCGTCGCGCCACTGGCTCAGCTCGATCACTTCGGCGCTGGGCAATGGCTCCTTGGCTTCAAACGGGTAGGGCGCAAGTTCGATATGCGCGCTATGGGCACCGAACTGGGTAATGGTCCCGGCGTGGCGGGTTTCGCCAGTCACGGTGAACTCGAAATTGTAGATCCGCGCCAGGCGCCGACGGCCATTGGCGTCCTTGACGAAACCAATACGCTTGAGCGCGACGTTGCCGTCCAGCAGCTCGATATCGAGTTTGGCGCAGTGCTGCTTGACCCGCGCCAGCGCTCGCTCGCGCAGGCCGTGGTTGTGCCACAGCCAGGCGCCGCCGGTCGCCAGCAGCATCAGCACCAAGATGTTTCCAAGGGTCAGCATGAAAGTTTGCTCCAACGAAGTAGCATCAGCTTAACTGCGTCTCCGGTCTGTCGTACAGGCTGCGTTTAGTCGCATACTGCGCGGCTTGAATTCCACCGGTTCTATGGAAAATCCTGCATGAAACGTACGCCTCACCTGCTTGCGATCCAGTCCCATGTGGTTTTTGGCCACGCCGGTAACAGCGCCGCGGTATTTCCCATGCAGCGGGTCGGGGTGAATGTCTGGCCCCTGAACACCGTACAGTTCTCCAATCACACCCAGTATGGTCACTGGGCGGGAGAAGTGCTGGCACCGCAACAGATTCCCGAACTGGTGGAAGGTATTGCCGCCATCGGCGAGCTGGGCAACTGCGATGCGATCCTCTCCGGCTATCTGGGCAGTGCGGCCCAGGGCCGGGCGATCCTCAGCGGCGTGGCGCGGATCAAGGCGACCAACCCCAAGGCCCTGTACCTGTGCGACCCGGTCATGGGCCATCCGGAAAAGGGCTGCAGCGTGCCGGAGGAAGTCAGCGATTTCCTGCTGGATGAAGCCGTGGCCATGGCCGACTTCCTCTGCCCCAACCAGCTGGAACTGGACAGCTTCTGCGCACGCAAGCCGCAATCACTGTTCGATTGCCTGGGCATGGCTCGCTCGTTGCTGGAGAAGGGCCCCAAGGCGGTGCTGGTCAAGCATCTGGACTACCCGGGCAAACTGGCTGAAGGCTTCGAGATGCTGCTGGTGACCGCCGATGGCAGCTGGCACCTGCGGCGTCCGCTGTTGGCATTCCCGCGTCAGCCGGTGGGGGTGGGCGACCTGACTTCAGGCCTGTTCCTGGCCCGAGTGCTGCTGGGTGACAGCCTGGTGGCGGCGTTTGAATTCACCGCCGCAGCGGTGCATGAAGTACTCCTGGAAACCCAGGCCTGCGCCAGCTACGAGCTGGAGCTGGTGCGGGCCCAGGATCGTATTGCCCATCCACGGGTGCGTTTCGAGGCCACGCCGATCGGCCTTTGAGCGCGACCGGCGGGCCGCGACTCAGGCCTGCTCGGAGAACTGCACCGTCGGTGCCGGCTGGCGGAAACCTCGGGTGTGTATTCCCAGGTAGGCCAGGCCCAGGGCGAACCAGGCCATGCCGATCCCCAGGGTCAGGGCCGAGAGGCTGGTCCAGAGCCAGACGATCAGGGCGAAGCCGATCAACGGCAATAGGCCGTACTGCAGCAGCCGTATTCCGGTGCGTGGCTGGCCTTGGCCCAAGTGGCTCTTGATCACTGCCAGATTGACCACGGAAAACGCCACCAGAGCACCGAAGCTGATCATCGAGGCCAGGGTGGTCAGATCGATGACCACCGCCAGCAGGGACACCAGCGATACCAGGACAATAGCGATCACTGGCGTCTTGTAGCGCTCGGACAAGGTGCCGAATAGGCGCCGTGAGAGGATACCGTCGCGGCCCATGCTGAATAGGATGCGTGACACCGAGGCCTGTGAGGCCAGGGCCGAACCGGCAGCGCCGGCGACATAGGTCGCGGTGAAGAACATCTCCAGGAAGCGGCCGCCGGCGTGCAGCATGACTTCGCTGGCCGCCGAGTCGGCATCCTTGAAGCTGCTGCCGGGGAAGGCTAGCTGGCTGGCCATGGCCAAGAGGATGAACAACAGGCCGGCGCCCAGGGTGGTGATGAGGATGGCCCGGGGAATGTCCCGGCGCGGATCGCGGGTTTCCTCGGCCAGGGTCGATACCGCGTCAAAGCCCAGGAATGACAGGCACAGCACCGCCGCTCCCGCCATCAACGGCAACAGCCCGCTCTGGCTGCCGTCGCCGAGCCAGGGCGCGCCGAGATCCATGCTTTCGGCCCCGGCCAACTGGCGCGCCACCAGCGCCACGAACACCACCACGAACACCAGTTGGGCGCAGACGATCAGGTTGCTCATGCTCGACACCGAGCCAATCCCGCGGATGTTCAGCACGGTCACCAGGCTGATGGTCGCCACCACGAAGACCCAGGCTGGCACGGCCGGAAAGGTCAGGTTGAGAAACAGGCCGATCACCAGGTAGTTGATCATCGGCAGGAACAGGTAATCCAGGAGCAGCGACCAGCCGGCCAGGAAGCCGATACCCGGACCGAAGCTGAGGCTGGCGTAGGAATAGGCGGAGCCGGCGATGGGGTACTTCTTGACCATGACGCTGTAGGAGCGGGCGGTGAAGATCATCGCCAGCAGGGTGATTAAATAGGCCGCGGCGGTGCGCCCACCGGTGATCTGGGTAACCACGCCGTAGGTGGTGAAGACGGTCAGCGGGACCATATACACCAGGCCGAAGAACACCAGGGCCGGAAGCCCGAGAATGCGCCGCAGCGTGGTGCCCTGGGCGCTGTGGGTGAAGTCGTCGCCGGGGCTGGCGCTGCGGGTGGACAAGGAGGGGCTGCTGGGGGAGGGAGTGGCGCTGGGCATTGTTATTGTTCTCACGCGTTCGTTGGCTCGAAGGCTCCCCGGACGGGAAGTGCGTTTGTGCCTTGCCCATCGATTCTGGCAGTGGCGCCCCGCAGGCATAACTCTCTATGTGGTCAAAAAGGGATCGATCTGGCCATTCTGGATGACCGCAGAAGACTGCTTGCAAAGGCCGGGGGGGCTTGTGGCCGAGCGCTGGAGGTTCTGGCCGGGGGAGGCAGGCGTGTGGCGAAGGGACCGTCCGTGGTCCTGCTGGATCAGCGTATCTGCTTGAGGATCAAGGGCCGTCGGCCTTGATCTCCTGATAGCGCTTTTCCAGCTCCTGGCGGATCTGCCGGCGTTGCTGGGCCTGGATGTAGCGGCGTTTACCGTCGCTGGTCTCGGGTTGCAGCGGCGGCACCTGGGCGGGTTTGCGCTGGTCGTCCACCGCCACCATGGTGAAGAAGCAGCTGTTGGTGTGGCGCACCGAACGCTCGCGGATGTTCTCGGTGACCACCTTGATGCCCACCTCCATCGAGGTATTGCCGGTGTAGTTGACCGAGGCCAGGAAGGTCACCAGTTCACCGACATGGATCGGCTCGCGAAAAATCACCTGGTCCACCGACAAGGTCACCACGTAGCGACCGGCATACCGGCTGGCACAGGCATAAGCGACTTCATCGAGGTACTTGAGCAGGGTGCCGCCATGGACATTGCCAGAGAAATTGGCCATGTCAGGGGTCATCAATACCGTCATCGACAGCTGGGCGTTTCCGGGTTCCATAGCACGCTCACGGTTCTAGGCAGGGGTTGCTGGAGCACCTCTGCGGGTGCTTGGTCGAAGAGTTTTCAAACCATCGATAACCGGACGTCGGGCCGCGCCGGGCCGTCACGCTTCGGTGGATCTGTTTCCTTATATTGCACCGCCTTTCTGCCGGAAGTCGCGGTGTTAACCTGCAAAACACCCGTTCCAGGGCATTTTCCGCTCCTATTTTGGATATTTACGTCTACTGATCAGATTTTTCTTTTTAGGCGATCTCCGCCGCCCCTCATTCAAGGAGAACCCCGGCCATGCATGCCATCAGTTTCATTCAGGATCTGGCAGTCATCATGTTGGTCGCGGGCGTGGTGACCATTCTCTTTCATCGGCTCAAGCAACCCGTGGTGCTGGGCTACATCGTCGCCGGCTTCATCATCGGCCCGCATACACCTCCCTTCGGCCTGATCCACGACGAACAGACGATCAAGACCCTGGCCGAACTGGGGGTGATCTTCCTGATGTTCTGCCTGGGGCTGGAATTCAGTCTGCGCAAGCTGTTCAAGGTCGGCGCCACGGCCTTTATCGCGGCCTTCCTGGAAATCGTGCTGATGATCTGGATCGGCTACGAGATCGGTCGCTGGTTCGACTGGAGCACCATGGATTCGCTATTCCTTGGAGCGATCCTGGCCATTTCCTCCACCACCATCATCGTCAAGGCCCTCAACGACCTGAAGATGAAGAACGAGCGATTCGCCCAGTTGATCTTCGGCGTATTGATCGTCGAGGACATTCTCGGCATCGGCATCATCGCCTTGCTGTCGAGCATTGCAGTCAGTGGCACGGTCAGCTCCGGCGAAGTGTTTTCCACCGTCGGCAAGCTCTCGCTGTTCATGATCGTGGCGCTGGTGATCGGCATCCTGTTAGTGCCGCGCCTGCTGGCCTATGTGGCCAAGTTCGAGAGCAACGAGATGCTGCTGATTACCGTGCTGGGGCTGTGTTTTGGCTTCTGCCTGCTGGTGGTCAAGCTGGAGTACAGCATGGTCCTGGGGGCGTTCCTGATCGGCGCAATCATGGCCGAGTCCCGTCAGTTGCTGAAGATCGAGCGGTTGATCGAGCCGGTCCGCGATCTGTTCAGCGCGATCTTTTTTGTCGCCATCGGCCTGATGATCGACCCGCAAATCCTGCTGCAGTACGCCTGGCCGATCGCCGTGATCACTGTGGCGGTGGTGCTGGGCAAGATGCTGTCCTGCGGCATGGGGGCGTTTATCGCCGGTAACGACGGACGCACCTCTTTGCGGGTTGGGATGGGGCTATCACAGATTGGCGAATTCTCGTTCATCATCGCGGCCTTGGGCATGACCCTGCAGGTCACCAGCGACTTCCTGTACCCGGTGGCGGTAGCGGTATCGGCTATCACCACCTTGCTCACGCCTTATCTGATCCGCGCCGCCGATCCGCTGTCACTGAAGTTGGCGGGGGTTCTGCCCAGCCGCCTGAGCCGGGTGCTGGGAATGTACGGCGAGTGGCTGCGCAGCATCCAGCCCCACGGCGAGGGCGCATTGCTGGCGTCGATGATCCGCAAGATCCTGCTGCAAGTGGGGGTGAACCTGGCGCTGGTGGTGGCGATCTTCTTTTCCGGCGGTTATTTCGCCAAGCGCATTGGTGCCTATCTGGCGGATTGGGTCAGTGATCCAAGCTGGCAGAAAGCGCTGATCTGGGGTGGGGCCTTGTTGCTGTCGCTGCCGTTCCTGATCGCCGCCTACCGCAAGCTCAAGGCGCTGTCGATGCTGCTGGCGGAGATGGGGGTCAAGGCGGAAATGGCCGGGCGCCATACCCAACGGGTACGCCGGGTGATCGCCGAGGTGATCCCGATCCTGTCGTTGCTGGTGATCTTCCTGCTGCTGGCGGCGCTGTCGTCGAGCATCCTGCCCACTCTGGAGCTGCTGGTGCTGATCGCGGTGGTGGCGGCAGCGGTGGCCGCAGTGCTCTGGCGCTGGTTCATCCGAGTGCACACGCGGATGCAGGTGGCGCTGATTGAAACCTTCGATCACAGCAAGGACAACGGCGGGCATTGACCTAGCTGCTCGCCAGCAGGGCGCTGGCGAGCCTCTTCGAATCTCAGGGGGTGCTCAGCTTTCCAGCCAGACGTCCCGCGCCCAGTGCCATACCGACTCCCAGGACTCTTCGGTGATCAGCTCTTCTTCGCCGGACCACAGCACCACGGTGCCGTCTTCTTCGACGCAGTAGTAGTCGTCACCGTCCTGGCAGATCGGGATCAGCTCGCGAGGCACGCCCATGTCCCAGGCGGTCGCCGCCACTTCCGGCAGGTAGGTATGGGATTGCGGATCGGTGACGGTGACCGGTTCCAGGCTGCCGTAAACCACATCACTGACCGTCAACAGGAACTCTTTGAAGACGAATGGGATATTGATGAACAGCTGTTCTTCAATTTCCACCAGTTGGTCTTCGTCCGGCAGTTCCAGGGGGACGGGTACCGGTTCGTTGGCTTCTCGGAGTTGTTCGATGACTTCTTCCACGGCCTGGGTCCTCTTAGCTCTATGGCGCGGTTATTTGACGGCGGTTTATACAGTAGCTTGCTATAAGTGCAATCGTGAAATGCAAAACCCCGACCTGAGTCGGGGTTTTGCCTTACAGCTGTGACAGCAGAATGAATCAGCCGTTCTGGCGGATACCTGCTACCAGCCATGGCTGGTTATCGCCCTGGGCGCGTTCCATGTTCCAGCTCTCGCTGAACACTTCGCCCTGGTCGAAGCGCGAACTCTTCGACACACCACTGAAGGTCAGGGTGGCGATGGTCTTGTCGGCACGGTCATCCACACCTTCAAGCTGCACTTGCAGGTTGTCGATGTAGGTCGACTGGAAGTTGTCGCCCAGATCGGCACGTTCCTGTTTCAGGAATTGCAGCATCTGCGGGGTGACGAACTCGGCGATCTTGTCCATTTCATTAGCGTCCCAGTGTTGCTGCAGGGATTGGAAATGGTTGCGCGCAGCTTCAACGAAATTCGCTTCGTTGAACCACGCCGGAGCGTTGATCACCGGGCGCGCGGCAGGTGCTGCCGAGCCACCGAAGATCGAGCCGCCAGCAGGTTGCTGAGGTTCGAAGGCTTCACGCTGCATTGGCGCGTGGCCCGCGGGAGCGTATTGCTCCTGCTGCTTGCGACGACGAGCGGCGATAAAGCGGAAGATCACAAAAGCGATGACCGCCATGATCAGGATGTCGAAGATCTGCATGCCCTGGAAGCCGCCGCCCATGAACATGGAGGCCAGCAGGCCACCGGCCGCGATGCCGGCCAGAGGGCCGAGCCAGCGCGAAGCACCGCCGGCTTTGGCTGCGGCGCCTGCGGCACCGGCTGCACCAGCTGTTGCTGCCGCGGCGGGAGCGCCCGGAGCGGTGGGTGCCGCCTGGCGAGTTTGGTGGGTCGGGGCAGCGCCGACGCTTTTGCCGCCACCGAAGCGCTTGGCGTTGGCGTCGAGGCTCATCGTCAGGCCGATGCACAGCGCCATGGCGATGCTAAGAAAACGTTTCATAAAGGGGGTTCCCATTTGTGGATGGCACGCGCGCCATATTGCACAGGTGAAGTGTCAGTGGCGAGCGGCATAATGTTTCGGGCTTTTGCCTGACAGGCTTGGTTCAGCGCTGTCGGCAATCATGCTCGCCGATCGGCTTCAGGTCCATAAGGAAGCGGCTTTGGTTCCAGCCCATTGGCCGTTCAGCGGCGCAGTGCCAGTAGCACCACACCGGCGGAGATCAGACCGATTCCGCCCCATTGCCGCAGATCGAGTTTTTCCCCCAGCAGTGCCACGCCGATGATCGCGACGAATACCACGCTGAGTTTGTCCACCGGCGCTACCAGCGAAGCGGGGCCGAGTTTCAGGGCGCGGAAGTAGCACAGCCAGGAAGCGCCTGTCGCCAGCCCGGACAGCAGCAGGAACAGGTAGCTCTTGGGGGAAATCGATCCCAGGGACTGATATTGGCCCGTTGCGTACAAAATCAAGGCCAGGCTCACCAGTACCACGACGGTGCGCAACAGGGTGGCGAAGTCGGAATTGACGTTTTCGATGCCGATTTTCGCGAAGATCGCCGTCAAAGCAGCAAAAGTCGCCGACAACAGGGCCCAGAATGTCCACGAGGAAAAAAAGCCTGAACCCATGTTCGCGCTTCCATTGTTTGCCCTGCAGGAGCCGGCTTGTCGGCGAAGAGGCCCTTGAGCCGATCTTCGCCAGTGAGATTCGCTGGCAAGCCAGCTCCTACACAAGCCAACCGTGGGAGGTTAGATGGCTTCCAGCTTGGCATAGCCGAGCATCAGCCATTTGCTGCCTTCGCTGAAATTCACCTGGACCCGGGCCTGGGCGCCGGCACCTTCGAAGTTGAGGATCACGCCATCGCCGAAGACCGAATGCCGCACCGTCTGACCCAGGCTCAAGCCGGTATCAGGAATCTCGGTGCCGCCGAACAGGCTGCTGGTGCTTTGTGACTGGCCGCCGCCGAAAGGTCGGCTGACGCTGTTGGACAAACGCACTTCCTGAATCAGCCCCTTGGGCACTTCGCGTACGAAGCGCGAGACCTTGTTGTAGGTTTCGCTGCCGTACAGACGACGGGTTTCCGCATAGGTCATCACCAGGTTCTGCATCGCCCGGGTAATGCCGACATAGGCCAGGCGGCGTTCTTCCTCAAGGCGGCCGGGTTCTTCCAGGCTCATCTTGTGAGGGAACAGACCTTCTTCCATGCCCACCAGGAACACGTAGGGAAATTCCAGGCCCTTGGCGCTGTGCAGGGTCATCAGCTGAATGCTGTCTTCGTGTTCGTCGGCCTGGGTATCGCCGGCTTCCAGCGAGGCATGGCCGAGGAAGGCCGCCAGGGGGGTCAGTTCCTGGTCTTCTTCGGTGGTCTCGAAGTTGCGTGCGGCGCTGACCAGCTCCTCAAGGTTTTCCACCCGGGCCTGGCCTTTCTCGCCTTTTTCCGCCTGGTGATAAGCGATCAGCCCGGACTGCTCGATCACCGTCTGGGTCATCAGGTGCAGGGGCATTTCCAGGGTCTTGGCAGCGAGGTTCTCGATCAGCTCGATAAAGGCCCCGAGGGCGCCGGCCGCACGACCGGTCAGGCCTTTATTGGCCACCAGCTGGCGCAGGGCTTGCCACATCGATACATCGCTGTGGCGTGCATGCTCACGAATGGCTTCGACGGTTTTCTCGCCGATACCCCGGGCCGGAACGTTGATCACCCGCTCTAGGGCCGCGTCGTTGCCCCGGCCTTCCAGAAGGCGCAGGTAAGCCATGGCGTTCTTGATTTCGGCCCGTTCGAAGAAGCGCTGGCCGCCATAGATGCGGTACGGAATTCGTTCCCGCAGCAGGGCTTCCTCCAGCACCCGGGATTGGGCGTTGGAGCGGTAGAGAATGGCAATGTCGCTGCGGGCCATGCCGGTCTTCAACGCGCTCTCGATGGTCTCCACCACATAGCGCGCTTCATCGTGTTCGTTGAAGGCCGCGTACAGGTTGATCGCTTCGCCTTCGCCGCCATCGGTCCACAATTCCTTGCCCAGGCGCCCGGTGTTGTTGGCGATCAGGGCGTTGGCGGCCTTGAGGATGCCAGCGGTGGAGCGGTAGTTCTGCTCCAGGCGGATCGTCTCGGCGTCCGGAAAGTCGGCGGAGTACTGGTGGATGTTCTCGATCTTCGCCCCGCGCCAGCCGTAGATCGACTGGTCGTCGTCGCCTACCACCATCAGGCTGTCGCCGCCCTTGGCCAACAGACGCAACCAGGCGTATTGCACGGCGTTGGTGTCCTGGAACTCGTCCACCAGCACATGGCGGAAGCGCTTTTGATAGTGCGCCAGCAGTCCCGGGTGATCGCGCCACAGGTCCAGGGCGCGCAGCAGCAGTTCGGAGAAATCGATGACCCCGGCGCGCTGGCACGCGGCCTCGTAAGCCTCATAAATGCTGCGCATGGTGGCCAGGAACAGGTCGCCGCTGGCTTGAATGTGTTGTGGACGCAAGCCTTCGTCTTTTTGCCCGTTGATGAACCACTGGGCCTGACGTACCGGCCAGCGCTGCTCGTCCAGGCCCAGGTCGCGGATCACTCGCTTGACCAGACGTTGCTGGTCGTCGCTGTCGAGGATCTGGAAGGTCTGGCTCAGCCCGGCTTCTTGCCAGTGAGCCCGTAGCAGGCGGTGCGCCAGACCGTGGAAGGTGCCCACCCACATGCCGGCCGGGTTGATGCCCATCAGCTGCTCGATGCGGTGGCGCATCTCGGCGGCAGCCTTGTTGGTGAACGTCACCGACAGGACGGAGTGGGGCGAGGCGTTCTCGACCTGGATCAACCAGGCGATACGGTGCACCAGCACTCGGGTTTTGCCGGAGCCAGCACCGGCCAGGACCAACTGACGACCCACGGAGGCGGCTACGGCCTGGCGTTGGGCATCGTTGAGGGAGTTCAACAGGAGGGAGAGATCATCGCGCATCGGCGCATTCTAGGGGGCTGCGCCACCCCGGGCAAACCCGGCTTCGCATTAGCCGATAAAACAACCCTTGAGGACGACTGGTTGGTCATGGGCTGCAGCCATTGGCGCGTCTCGCCTGGACACTTTCGGGACGGATTGCAGCGGTTTGGTTTTATCGATTTTATGACCTGGAGCAGTTTGGCTCGGGCGTTTGCTTGTGTATGCTCCGGCGACGTTTCGGGCTCAACCATTATAAGAACACTGCCTATGACACTTAACCCCGACCTGTTCGGTCCCTTCGTGGAGCCGCGGGTTATCCGCCAGCATTACGCCGTCGAGATGGCAGTGGAGCGTACGCGCCTGCTGTATCAGGGCTCCTTGCTGCCTACCTTGTTCATGTTGCTCAACGGCCTGGTGTGTACCTGGTTGCTCTGGAGCCCTGAGCGCTATTTGTTGCTCAGCGTGTGGATGGTCTGGCTGCTGGCCCTGGTGGCCTTGCGGGTGATCCAGGTGGCGGCCTTCGATTCAGCGATTCCCAGTCGCCAGGCGCAGGCTATCTGGCAACGCATGTTTCTCTTGGGGTCAGCGGTCAGCGGCCTGACCTTGGCCTGCGCCGGGATTGCCCTGGTGCCTACCGACAGCTTCCTGCAGCAGGCCTGGGTATTCGGCCTGATCGGCGCGGCGATTCTTTCCGCCAGCGTGGCCTATGCCGTCAGCCTGCAGGCTTTCCTATCGTTCACCCTGCCTTGCCTGTTGCCGGCGATTGCCTATCTGTTCTGGGGCGGCGATGACCAGCAGCGCGGCTGGGGCTGGCTGGGGCTGATTCTCCTGGTATCGCTGAGTGTGGTGGCCTGGCAGGTCAATCGCTTGCTCCAGCGTGGCTTGTTGCGGCGCTTTCAGAACCAGGCCCTGATTGAACACCTGCAGGACGCCCAGAGCCGCAGCGGCCACCTCAACCGCGAACTGGCCCGGGAGGTCGAGCAGCGTCGGCGGGCCGAGGAGCAATTGCGTGAGGCCCAGGCCGAGCTGGAGCAGCGCGTGGCCCAGCGCAGCCTGGAGCTGGACGCGGCCAACCAGGCCCTGAGCAAGAGCGAGGCGCGCCTGGCCCTGGCCCTGAAGGCCAGCGAGCTGGGGCTGTGGGACTGGAACCTGCAGACCGACGAGGTCCATCACACTCAGCTCAAGGAGCTGTTCGGCCTGGAGCCGGAGGGTGTCACGGCGATGCTCAGCCATCTCAAGCCGCGCCTGCACCCCGAGGACCTGCCTCTGCTCAAGCGTGCCCTGGTGGAGCACCTGAAGGGCCGCAGCGAGGATTACCAGGTGGAATACCGGGTGCGCCACGGCGCCGGCCATTGGGTGTGGATCGAGGACCGTGGCCGGGCGGTGGAGCGCAGCCCCAGTGGACGGGTGCTGCGCATGGTCGGCACGCGGCGCGACATCAGCATCGACAAGGAACAAGAAGTGCAGCGCAACCTGGCGGCGACGGTGTTCGAGGCGGCCAGTGAAGGCATTGTCATCCTCGACCCCGATTACGCCCTGATCGCCGTCAATCAGGCCTTTAGCCAGGTCACCGGCTTCCAGATCGAGGACATGCTGGGGCGCAACGTGGTGGAGTTGTCCTGCAGTCGCGACGCCCGTCGGCATTATCCGTTGATTCATCAGGCCCTGGAGCAGCACGGCAGCTGGCAGGGCGAGTTGGTGGAAGCGCGCAAGAATGGCGAGCTCTACCCGCAATGGCTGCAACTGAACGTAGTGCGGGACAAACGGGGAAAAGTCCGACATATCGTGGGCTTCTTCGCCGATCTTTCGGCCCGGCGCGAATCCGAGGAGCGCATGCGCTACCTCACGCATTACGACGAGCTCACCGGGCTGGCCAACCGTTCGCTGTTTCGCGAACGCCTGCGCGAGGCCCATCAGCGGGTGCGCCAGGGCGGTCGCAGCCTGGCCTTGCTGCACATCAACCTGGATCGCTTCAAGTTGCTCAACGACAGCCTCGGCCATGAAGTGGCCGACCTGCTGCTGCAGAAGATGGCCCGGCGACTGGTCAATGCCTTGCCGGAAGCCGACACCATTGCCCGTTTGTCCGGGGATGAATTCGCCGTGCTGTTCGATGCCTATGGCAGCCTCTCCAGCCTGACCCGGGTCGCCACCCGGCTGCTGAGCAAGCTGCGCCTGCCGATCACGGTCGATGGCCATGAGTTGGTGGTCAGCGCTTCCATGGGCATCAGCATGCTGCCGGACAGTGCCCGGGAGATTGCAGCCCTGGTGAGCCAGGCAAACATGGCCATGGCCCACGCCAAGCACCTGGGCGGCAACAACTTCCAGTTCTATACCGAGAGCCTGCAAGCCAGCACCCTGGAGCGCCTGCAACTGGAAAACCAGCTGCGCAAGGCCATCGAAGAAGACCAGTTGATGGTCTTCTACCAGCCCAAACTGTGCTTGGCCACGGGCCGCTTGAATGCCGCAGAAGCCCTGGTGCGCTGGGATCATCCGACCATGGGGCGGGTGCCGCCGGGGGACTTTATCGGCCTGGCGGAAGAGACCGGGCTGATCGGTCCCATCGGTGAGTTCGTATTGCGCCAGGCCTGCTGGCAAGCCTGTGAATGGCAGCGCCAGGGCCTGGAGCCGATTCGTGTTTCGGTCAATCTGTCGGTGTATCAGTTGCGCCAGGGCAAGCTGGTCAGCCTGGTGCGCCAGGTTTTGGAGGAAACCGGCCTGGCGCCGCACTTTCTCGAACTGGAGCTGACCGAAAGCCAGTTGCTGGACAGCGTCGAGCACATCATTGCGACCTTCAAGCAACTGCGTGACCTGGGGGTGAAGCTGGCCATCGACGACTTCGGCACGGGCTACTCGTCACTGAGCTACCTCAAGCGGATTCCGGTGGACTACGTGAAGATCGACCAGGCCTTCATTCGTGGGCTGGCCGAAGGCGGCGAGGATGCGGCGATCACCCGGGCGATCATCGCCATGGCTCACGGCCTGTCGTTGAAAGTGGTGGCCGAGGGGGTTGAGGATCCTGGCCAGCTGACCTTCTTGCGTGCTGAGCACTGTGACGAAGTACAGGGTTACCTGATCAGTCGCCCGGTGAATGCCGAAGGCCTCGCGCTGTTGCTGCAGGCTCAGACCCGGTAGCGGTTGGCGCTGCCCGCCACAACGGCTACATAAGTCGTACCTCGCTGAAAATGGGGGGCAGGCAGGTACTTTCTTGATGCATTGAGCAGGCAAAAAGACCATTCATGTAGTATAACTACAAGCTCGCTACATCCCCGGCGTCAGCCAATAACAATGAGTCCAGCCCTTTGAACCTGTTGCAGCACATCGCCCAGTCACGTCATTTGTTACGCAAATCGGAGCTCAAGGTCGCCGATCACGTGCTCCTTGATCCTGCGGCCGTGATGCACAGCTCCATGGCGGACCTGGCCCACAACGTGGGCATCAGCGAGCCGACCATCGTGCGCTTCTGTCGCGCCATCGGTTGTTCGGGGTTCCAGGACCTGAAGCTCAAGCTGGCGCAGAGCCTCGCGGCTGGGGCCAGCTTCGGCCAGTTCGCGATTCATGAAGACGATTCCGTCGCCGACTACAGCCTGAAGATCTTCGACACCACCCTGCACACCCTGATGGAGGTTCGCGAGAAGCTCGATCCGGTGGCGCTGCAGCAGGCGGTGACCGCCATGTCCCAGGCCCAGCGCGTAGAGTTCTATGGCTTCGGGGCCTCGGGTGCGGTGGCGGCGGATGCCCAGCACAAGTTCTTCCGCCTGCTGCTCACTGCGGCGGCCTATTCCGACCCGCACATGCAGGCGATGTCGGCGGTGACCTTGAAACCCACCGATGTGGCCATCTGCATTTCCCAGTCCGGACGTTCCAAGGACCTGCTGATCACCGCCAATCTGGTGCGTGAAAGTGGCGCTTCGCTGATTACCTTGTGCCCGAGTCAGACACCGTTGGCCGAACTGTCCACGGTCAACCTGGCCATCGACGTGCATGAAGACACCGAGATCTACACCCCGCTGACCTCGCGTATCGCCCACTTGGTGGTGATCGACGTGTTGGCGATGGGCGTGGCCATGGCCCGTGGTCCGAGCCTGGTCAACCACCTCAAGAGCGTCAAGCGCAGCCTTCGCAGCCTGCGCCTGTCGCCCAAGTCGGTCAAAGCCCTGGACGATTGAGTCAGCAGCTTCCCGGTTAGAACAACGAGGTCTCGTCCTGGTCATCGAGATCGTTAGGCTTCACTTCCGCCAGAGTGCCTGCCGCGTCTTCGCTGAGGCTGCGCGCCTGGCGCACTGCCGCAGTGTCTGGCTTGAAATCCAGCAACCTTTCGGCGGCCAACAATTGTTCGTTGGCTTCCTCAAGCCGTACCAGTTCCTCGCCATAGCCTTCGTAGCAAGTGTCGTCATCCGACAGATCGTCGATGCGCCGCTGTTTGGCGCTCAGGTTGGCATGGATTCTTTCTAGCAGATCCTGGTGCCCGGCAATCTCATCGATGATTTCATCGACTTCATCGGGGGCAGCCGCAGCGTCAGGTGCCGGCTCTTGGTTCCGACTGGTGGCGAGCGCGGCCAGGGCGTCCTCTTTGTCTTGGTCGAAGATCGTGGGTTGTCCGGCAGGTGCTTCGCCGGGGGCTTTTTCGTGTGCGGGTGTGATCATGGTGACGGTCTCTAAAAAAGGCACAGGGATGGGTTTGTCCAGCAGGGTGTTGCGAGGGCGATAATAGAGAGCGGGCATTTTCCGGTTGACCGGAAATCCGTGGAGGCGGTGTCCATTTTTCAAGGAGCGACAGTCGATGGTCAGGATTCCAGCGTATTTTGAGGTCTTCGAAGTGCTGTGCTGGGGGCTAGGGCTGGTGACTGCCACTGCCGATGGTTTTTCCGAGCTTAGGTCCTATGAGGCCAAGCAGAAGCTGTATTTCAGGAAAACCAACGAAGTGGAGCAGGGGCTGCTGCCCGATCTGCTCAGGTATCTGGTAGAGGACGACAAGGCGCTGGCCGCTACGCTCCAGCACTGTCTGGGTCAATACGAGCATGTCTTCTCGATAGTGAGGTCACGTCCGGTCATCACTTACCAGAATTACGACACTGGAATAGCCCGTTTCCTGGATGCTTGGGTCCTGCCACAACTGGCCGTACTTCTGCATCGAGTGCACGCCAAGCTTTCTTCTCGAACCACGCTCTATCATTTCGAGGCACTGCTGGTCAGTCATCAGGCCAGCGAAATGCAGGCTGCTTCGCTGAGGGGTTACGTGAAAAGCCTGGTCCCGGCGGGTGTCGAAACTCCGGATTTTTTCTACGCTTTGGACAAGGTCAGCGACAAGTCCCACAAGAAACTCTCCACGATCAATGCCGAGATCGAAGGTCTGAGCGCGGAGATTTCATCCAGCAAGCTGACCGCTGCAGAGCAACTAGCACTGCTGGACGCCGTTCGTTGCGGCTATACGGCAGCGACTGCGCTGAGTCGTTTTTCGGCCATGTACGAAGCCGCCCGGATGGATTCGAAAGCCACCCTGGTAGAACGTTTTCGTTATCACTACGAAGCAGTCTGCGGGCGCCGCAAGCCTGATCGACTGGCTACTGCGCATGCCGGTCTGTTTGATGGCTTCATTGTTTCGAGATCGCTGGATGCCAGTGAAAATGAGCATCTTGAGTACCTGTTCGCGCTCTTTTCCCGACAAGTCGCCGCAAGGTCAGTGGAGGCGTTCGAGCCCTTGTACCAACTTCTGCTGGCCACCGAAGAGGAGTTCCGGGACCCCGTGGCGATCGAACAGGCCTTCTCGAAGCTGGAGCAGGATCCGGATTACCGGCTGTTCGAGGCCTTCGCGTGGCAGGCTCGTGCCGCCCTGGCACTGGAGGATGGCGAGACTGCCCGATCCCTGGGGTTTTATCGGAACGTCCTGCCGTACTCGGAAAAACAGCAGCTGGGGCATGTGGGGTTCTATGCCGCTTCCTATGCCATTGCCTTGGAAGTGATGCAGGAAATGCCTCTGCCACATGGAAGCCAGAACCCGCTGATCAGCTACAGGATCGAATCGGAGCCGCAGGTCGCTGAACTGCACGTGGCGTTCCCTACGGTCTTCACCCCATACAACAATCAGCCTGAGTGGCCGGCCCCGGTGCAGGCGGTGTTCTCCTCGATCAGAGAGTTCAACCGGGATATGTTGGAACTGGCGCGAATTTCCCAGGAGATCTACTGCAACCCGTTGAAAAAGCTCAACGGATTCATGGGAGAGTTCTTTAACGCGCTGGCATCGGGAAGCGATGAGGCCAGGTTCGGCAAGCTGATCTGCAAGGCCATCAAGGGCAAGGACCGGGTACGCTCGGTGTTGAGCATGCACAGCGCCACGCCTTATGAAGTCTTGCGCGATGAACACCTGTATGCGCAGACGCTGTTCGGCAGCCGCAAGCTGTACTTCCAGCTGAACCCGCACCTGCATGCGTACTACCGGTTGCCGGAGGCCCGGAAGAGACTGATCTTGAACGCCTTGAGCCCGGAGCGTTACCGGGGCGATTCGCAGCGGCCCCATTGAGCATTGCCGGGCAGCCGTTCGTCGTACGTGCCAAGCTTCATCGTTCTGTTACCCCGCTGACGTACAACTGTCATCGGGGTGGCGCATCGTGAAGCTTCCGTACTCGCATTGGGAGACCTGAAATGGCCCGGCCTTACGAAGACAGCAACAGCGCAGTCAAGACTCGTCGTCAGCAGGAAGATCACCGTCGCATGGAATTTCGTCGTGCGATCGAACACCGCTCCGAGCTGCGTCAATTGCAGCAGGAAATCAATGATTACCCCGAGCTTGAGGCCGTCAACTACTGGCAGGCTGCACCCGCAGCTTCCCGTCGAAGCGCTCAACCAGCCCGCTGATCTGCACCCGTTCGCTGCGGATGAATCCCAGGAACGCATGCGCTACCGGTGACAGGCGTTTGGCTTTGGCCTGCACCAGGCACCAGCTGCGCAGCAATGGCAGCTCTTCGACCGGCAACTCGATCAGGCCGCCGGTCGCCAACTCAAGGTTCAGGGCATGGCGCGTCAGCAAGGCCACGCCCAGACCTGCCCGCACACATTCACGCTGGGCCTCGGCCGACGACACTTCGAGGATCTGGGTGAAGTGCACGCGCTTCTCCTTGAAGTACTCCTCACAGGCCAGGCGGGTGCCGGAACCCTGCTCGCGCAGCACCAGGGTATAAGGCTCCAGGTCCTGCAGGCGCAGCGGGCCCATATGGCTCAAGGGATGATCCGGCGGGGCCACCGCGACGATCGGATTGTTGAGAAACGGCAGGAATTCCAGCTCCATGTCCTGGGGCACCATGGACATGATCACCAGGTCGTCGCGGTTGTCCGAGAGGCGACGGATCACCTGGGCCCGGTTGACCACGGTCAGCTGCAGATGGACTTCCGGGTGCTGGCGCTTGAAGGCCGCGAACAGATGCGGGACGAAGTACTTGGCGCTGGATTCCACCGCCAGCTTGAGCTGGCCCTGCAGCGAGCCCTGCATGTCGGAGAGTTGCATGTCGAGGTTCTCCAGGCGCCCGAAGATGTCCCGGCTGGCCCGTTGCAGGGCTTCGGCGGCTTCGGTCATGTAGAGCTTCTTGCCGACGTAATCGAACAACGGCTGGCCAATCAGCTCCTCCAACTGACGAATCTGCAGGCTAACCGCAGGCTGGGTAAGATTCATCTCATCGGCGGCGCGGCTGTAGGAGCGTAGATCGCAGACTTCATTGAACACCTGCAACTGACGTAATGTCAGTCTCATCAAGGACTTACGCATTTTTTGAGTGCTCGCGCCAAGGGCCGGTGCGGTGACTATAAGTCTTTACTTATGGCCAACCCAATAATTATTGATTTTTGTTAATCCCTCTGCGGAGCTAGTGTGTCGCTGCGACTGATCTGAAACATTTGGTCACGCGCCGACTCGGTCTAGCGGGTCGTTTGTTCCAACGGCTCAAGGGAACCTCCAAGTGATAAAAAAAATCCTGATCGCCAACCGTGGTGAGATTGCCGTACGAATCGTGCGTGCCTGCGCCGAGATGGGCATCCGTTCGGTGGCGATCTTCTCCGACGCCGATCGCCATGCCTTGCATGTAAAGCGTGCGGATGAGGCCCACAGCATTGGCGCCGAGCCGCTGGCCGGCTACCTGAACCCACGCAAACTGGTGAACCTGGCGGTGGAAACCGGCTGTGATGCCTTGCACCCCGGCTACGGTTTCCTTTCGGAAAACGCCGAACTGGCGGACATCTGCGCCGAACGTGGAATCAAGTTCATCGGTCCATCGGCGGAAGTGATTCGTCGCATGGGCGACAAGACCGAAGCCCGCCGCAGCATGATCAAGGCCGGCGTGCCGGTGACCCCGGGCACCGAAGGCAACGTGGCGGACATCGCCGAAGCCCTGCTCGAAGGTGACCGCATCGGCTACCCGGTGATGCTCAAGGCCACCTCCGGTGGTGGCGGCCGCGGTATCCGCCGTTGCAACAGCCGCGAAGAACTCGAACAAGCCTTCCCCCGGGTGATTTCCGAAGCGACCAAGGCCTTTGGTTCGGCGGAAGTGTTCCTGGAAAAATGCATCGTCAATCCCAAGCACATCGAGGCGCAGATCCTCGGCGACAGCTTCGGCAACGTGGTGCACCTGTTCGAACGCGACTGCTCGATCCAGCGCCGCAACCAGAAGCTCATCGAGATTGCCCCAAGCCCGCAACTGACCCCGGAACAGCGCGCCTACATCGGCGACCTGTCCGTGCGCGCAGCCAAGGCCGTGGGTTACGAAAACGCCGGCACCGTGGAGTTCCTGCTCGCCGAGGGCGAGGTGTACTTCATGGAGATGAACACCCGGGTGCAGGTGGAACACACCATCACCGAGGAAATCACCGGCATCGATATCGTCCGCGAGCAGATCCGCATCGCTTCGGGCCTGCCCCTGTCGGTGAAACAGGAAGACATCCAGCACCGGGGGTTCGCCCTGCAGTTCCGGATCAATGCCGAGGACCCGAAGAACAACTTCCTGCCCAGCTTCGGCAAGATCACTCGCTACTACGCGCCCGGCGGTCCTGGTGTGCGTACCGACACGGCGATCTACACCGGCTACACCATTCCGCCGTTCTACGACTCCATGTGCCTGAAGCTGGTGGTCTGGGCCCTGACCTGGGAAGAAGCCATGGACCGTGGCCTGCGCGCCCTGGACGACATGCGCCTGCAAGGGGTCAAGACCACCGCCGCCTACTACCAGGAAATCCTGCGCAACCCGGAATTCCGTAGCGGTCAGTTCAACACCAGCTTCGTTGAGAGCCACCCGGAACTGACCAACTACTCGATCAAGCGCAAACCCGAAGAGCTGGCCCTGGCCATCGCCGCCGCCATTGCCGCCCACGCAGGCCTGTGAGGAATACATTCATGTCCAAGAAGATCTTTGTTACCGACACCATCCTGCGTGACGCTCACCAATCGCTGCTGGCGACCCGCATGCGCACCGAAGACATGCTGCCGATCTGCGACAAGCTCGACAAAGTCGGCTACTGGTCCCTGGAAGTCTGGGGCGGCGCGACCTTCGACGCCTGCGTGCGCTTTCTCAAGGAAGACCCTTGGGAGCGCCTGCGCAAACTGCGCGCCGCGTTGCCCAACACCCGTTTGCAGATGCTCCTGCGCGGCCAGAACCTCCTGGGCTATCGCCACTACAGCGACGACGTGGTCAGGGCTTTCGTGGCCAAGGCGGCGGTCAACGGCATCGACGTGTTCCGCATCTTCGACGCGATGAACGACGTGCGTAACCTGCGGGTGGCCATCGAGGCAGTGAAAGCCGCCGGCAAACATGCCCAGGGCACCATCGCCTACACCACCAGCCCGGTGCACACCATCGAGGCCTTCGTGGCCCAGGGCAAGCAGATGGAGGCCATGGGTTGCGACTCCATCGCGATCAAGGACATGGCTGGCCTGTTGACCCCTTACGCCACCGGTGAGCTGGTCAAGGCGCTGAAGGCCGAGCTGTCGCTGCCGGTGTTCATTCACTCCCACGACACCGCCGGCCTGGCCGCTATGTGCCAGCTCAAGGCCATCGAGAACGGCGCCGACCATATCGATACCGCCATCTCCAGCTTCGCCTGGGGCACCAGCCACCCGGGCACCGAGTCGATGGTCGCCGCCCTTAAAGGCAGCGAGTTCGACACCGGCCTGGATCTGGAGCTGCTGCAGGAGATCGGTTTGTACTTCTACGCCGTGCGCAAGAAGTACCACCAGTTCGAAAGCGAATTCACCGCCGTGGACACTCGGGTGCAGGTCAACCAGGTGCCGGGCGGGATGATTTCCAACCTGGCCAACCAGTTGAAAGAGCAGGGCGCGCTGAACCGCATGGGCGAAGTGCTGGCCGAGATCCCACGGGTCCGTCACGACCTGGGCTACCCGCCGCTGGTCACCCCGACCTCACAGATCGTCGGCACCCAGGCGTTCTTCAACGTCCTGGCCGGCGAGCGTTACAAGACCATCACCAACGAAGTGAAGCTCTACCTGCAAGGTGGCTACGGCAAGGCGCCGGGCCAGGTGGACGAGCACCTGCGGCGCCAGGCCATCGGCAGCGAAGAGGTGATAGACGTACGTCCAGCCGATCTGCTGAAGCCGGAAATGACCAAGTTGCGCGGTGAAATCGGCGCTCTGGCCCATTCCGAAGAAGACGTGCTGACCTACGCCATGTTCCCGGACATCGGGCGCAAGTTCCTCGAAGAGCGTGAGGCCGGCACCCTGGTTCCGGAAGTGCTGCTGCCGATCCCTGAAGCCGGTGGCGTCAGCAAGCCGGGCGGTGAAGGCGTGCCCACCGAGTTCGTCATCGACGTCCACGGCGAGACCTATCGCGTCGACATCACCGGTGTCGGGGTCAAGGCCGAAGGCAAGCGTCACTTCTACCTGTCCATTGATGGCATGCCGGAAGAAGTGGTGTTCGAACCGCTCAACGAGTTCGTTGGCGGCGGCACCAGCAAGCGCAAGCAGGCCAGCGCGCCGGGCCATGTCAGCACCACCATGCCGGGCAACATTGTTGATGTGCTGGTCAAGGAGGGTGATGTGGTCAAGGCCGGCCAGGCCGTACTGATCACCGAAGCCATGAAGATGGAGACCGAAGTCCAGGCGGCAATTGCTGGCAAGGTCATGGCAATCCACGTGGCCAAGGGCGACCGGGTCAACCCGGGTGAGATCCTGATCGAGATCGAAGGCTGAGTTCAGGCCCTTATCTGCAACTGTTTACCTCGGGGGAGCTACGGCTCCCCTTTTTTTGTTTTTCTGAAGTGTCATTTAATGCTTTTTTTGAGAAGGATAGTTTCTTGAAATGTATTTAAATGCACTTACTGGTTCAGTGGCTTGGAAAAACTGCAATATAATGCGCGGATGATTGAGGCGGAACGTCTATTGAAGCGCATCAAATTGCAGGTACCCCAATGCTCCGGCTGACGTTGCAGCTCTACGGCGCAGGGGCGTGGGCCGATGCCATGACCCTGAGTTTCGACAAACCTGAAGCGGGCTTTGCCAGCCCTTGCAGCTTTGGTTATGTCCCGCAGTATCTGGTGGACAACCTGGAAGCGGTTGCCAGCCCGCTGGGCCGTTCGGTCAGTGCACAGATCCCTTTGGGTTGGGAGCCCTGGCGAGAAGACCGGGCGCCGGCCTTTCTTTATGACCTGGTCGCCACGCCGGCGGCGCGCAGCTTTTTGCTCCGGCAGATCGGCCATGAGCGGCCCGATGGCATGGGCAGCGAGTTGTTCCTCCTGGCCCGAAGCACCGCGGCGCCCATTGGTCGTCTGCGGATCAAGGAGTCCCTGGCAGGGCTGCACAGGCGTCCAGCCCTGGGCTTCACCCGGGAGCAGGTGGTGACCCTGGATAACCGTTTTCTTGAGTACGCCCATGAGCAGGCGGCGGCCTTTGGTGGCACGGCGAGCCTCGGCGACGAAGCGCCCAAGCTGTTGCTGACAGAAAACCGCGAGGGCTTGTTGTACCCCGATGCGCTGCTCGACGACGCTGCGGCAACGCGTCACTGGTGGGTGAAGTTCCCCCGTAACCCGGCTTCGCCGAACGCCTGCGACATTCTCAGAAGCGAGTTCCACTATTACCGGGCGCTGCAGCAACTGGGAGTCGATACGGTATCGGCGCAAGGCTTGGCCCTGGAAGAAGCTCGCAAGCCCAGCCTGTGGATGCAGCGTTTTGACCGTCGGCGGACGCCCGCCGGAGTCGAGCGTCTGGCAGTGGAGTCGATCTATTCCCTGGCCGGGCTGGTGGGCCATGGCCAAGGCATGCGCCATACCGAGGTACTGGGGATCCTCGCCGAACTGTGGCGCGCCACTGGCCAGGAGGCGTCGATCCCCGAACTGGTGGCGGACTACCTGCGGCGCGATCTGCTCAACAGGATCCTTGGCAACACCGACAATCATGGCCGCACGCTTTCGGTGGTGCGCACTGATGCTGGGGTACGCCTGGCCCCGATCCATGACCTGGCGCCCAAGGTCATGGATGACGAGGGGATTGCCCGCACCACCAAATGGCCCGGGCGCATGGAAGTGGCCGGTGACGTCGACTGGCGCCTGGTGTGCGCCAGCCTCAAGCCACTGCTCGACCCCGAAGCCGCCCTGACGCGCCTGCGCGCGGATGCCGAACACCTGCGGGCCCTGCCGGACCTGCTGAGTGCCGGCGGCTTGCCCGAAGCCACCTTGAATCATCCGCGCATTCACTTGCGCCACCTGGACCGACGCCTGCAGGAGTGGGGATTGCGATGAACATGACGCTGGAAGAACGCGGGGCCCTGATCGATCACATCCAGCAGGAAATGGCGGCCGGTCGCCTGCCGATTGGCGAGGCGGTCAAGCGCCTGCGCACTGAAGTCACGGGGCTGCACCAGCACCAGTTCGCCCGCATGTGCCGGATTTCCCTGCGCACCCTGATCCACATCGAACACGGTGACGGCAACCCGACCCTCAAATCATTGACTGGGGTGTTCAAGCCGTTCGGCCTGCAGATGGGGGTGGTGAAAGTGCAGAAGACCAGCCGTGCCCGTTCGCTGCTCGATGAGCCTGAGCGCTCTGCTCCCGAGCCTTCAGCGCTCGCCTGAACCTCAGCCGCGCTTGGCGTAGCCCTTGCCGTAATGCTTTTCCATCCGCGCCTGGATCAGCTCCAGGCCGATGGACAGCAGCCAGTAGATCAGCGCCGCGGTGCTGAGCATTTCAATGTAGCGGTAGCTGGAGCGGCCGTAGGACTGGGCCAGGAACATCACTTCCCAGACCCCCATCACCGAGATCAGCGACGAATCCTTGAGCATCGAGATGAACTGGTTGGTGGCCGGCGGGATGATGGTGCGCATGGCCTGGGGCAGGGTCACTTGCCAGAAGATCACGCTGTTGCTCATGCCCAGGGCCATGGCGGCCTGGCCTTGGCCGTGGGGCACGCCGAGGATGCCGGCGCGGAAGATCTCGCTGAGGTAGGCGCCGTAGTTCAGTGACAGGGCGATGATCCCCGCGGTGATGGCACCGGGGACGATCCCCAGTTGTGGCAGGCCGAGGTAGATCAGCAGGATCTGGATCAGCAGCGGTGTGCCGCGAAAGAACGAGGCATAGAAGCTGGCGATGCCGAAGGCCACGGCGCTGCTGGACAGTCGCGCCAGGGCGGTAACGAACCCCAGCAGCGACGAGGCGACGATGGAGCAGGCGCAGAGAAACAGGGTCAGCGCCGCGCCCTGGAGAAATCCGCTGGGAGACAGGTGCAGGCCCAGCAGGTTTGGCAGCTTGTCGAGGATGATCGAGAACTTCAGGTCGAAGCTCAGGAAGAAACTGGCGAACAGGCCCAGCAGCGTCGCCCAGGTCAGGTACAGCCGGGTCCGAAACCCCAGCAGGCGCTTGAGTCGTGGTTCGGCCAGCGGTTGTGGCGGCTGTGCAGATGGCGGGAAGGAAGTCATTGGCTGATGTCGGCGCCGATCCATTTCTGCGACAGCTGGCTCAGGGTGCCGTCCTGCTTCAGCTGGGCGAAGACCTCACGCACCTTGGCGTCCCACTGGGCATCGCCTTTCTCGATGGCCACCGAGTTGGGCTCGGCGTACAGCGCTTCGCCGGCCAGCTTGAAGCGCGAATCCTGGGTCAGCCGTGGTTGCGCGGTGACCAGGTTGGTGAGGAGCGCATCCAGGCGCACACCGGGGCCCAGGCCGAGGTCCTGGAAGGCCACGTTGTCGGTGTCGTAGGGGGCGATCTGCACATTCTCGAAGGGATATTGCAGGTGGGTGTCTTCAGCGCCTTCGATCACCAGGTTCTTGTTCAGGTAGCTCTCGTAGCTGGAGGCGGCAGTCAGGCCGACTTTCTTGTCGCTCAGGTCCTTGGCGCCGTGGATCCGCTCATCCTTGGCGTTGACCACGATCACCGCCGGCGAGGCGTAGTACTGCACCGGGAAGTCGAAGACTTCGGCGCGGGCCTTGCTCGGGGTCATGGAGCAGATGCAGATGTCGTAGCGCCCGCTCCAGCGTCCGGCGGCGATCACGTCCCAGGACGGCGTTTCCAGGCGCAGCTTGACCCCGAGCTTGGCGGCCACGGCCTTGGCCACGTCGACGTCGAAGCCGTCCAGCTGGTTCTGCTCATTGAGAAAGGAGAAGGGCGGGTAGCTTTCCATCAGCACGCCCACCAGCTCTTTTTTCTGCTCGATACGCTCCAGGGCAGCGCCGGCGAAGGCCTGGGAGGAGGCGAAAAGAGTGGTCAGGCCGAGGGCCAGCAACGGTTTGAAGTTCATCGTAATCCTGACTGAAAAAGAGTTGTTATTAACTGGATGGTGCGTATTTAATAGTTATAAGAACGGCTCAGATAGTGAGTTTTTTTCATAAGCATATGAGTGAAAAGCATATGGGCGCAGACAGCACGGTGATTCTGGATGGCGGTATGGGACGTGAACTGCAGCGCCGCGGCGCGCCGTTCCGGCAGCCCGAGTGGTCGGCCCTGGCGTTGATCGAGGCGCCGCAGGCGGTGGAAGCGGTGCACGCGGCGTATATCGACAGCGGCGCCAATGTGATCACCAGCAACAGCTACGCCGTGGTGCCGTTCCACATTGGCGAAGAGCGTTTTGCCGCTGAGGGCCAGGCCCTGGCGGCCCTGGCCGGTGAACTGGCACGTCGTGCAGTGCAGGCTTCCGGCAAGCCGGTGCGGGTCGCGGGCTCGTTGCCGCCGTTATTCGGTTCCTATCGCCCGGATCTGTTCGACGCTGCGCGGGTCGAGGAAGTGCTGAGCCCGCTGATCAAGGGGTTGGCGCCTTTCGTGGACCTGTGGCTGGCGGAAACCCAGAGCTCCATCGCCGAGGCGCGGGCCATCCACGCCGGCCTGCCCAAGGACGGCAAGCCGTTCTGGCTGTCCTTCACCCTGAAGGATGAAGACGTCGATGACGTGCCGCGCCTGCGCTCCGGCGAGCCGGTGGCAGAAGCGGCGGCGGTGGCGGCGCAGTTGGGCGTTGAGACCCTGCTGTTCAACTGCAGCCAGCCGGAAGTGATTGGTGCGGCGGTGGATGTGGCCCGTGAAACCTTCGAGCGCCTGGGCGTGCAGATCCACATCGGCGTGTACGCCAACGCCTTCCCGCCGCAGCCCGAGGATGCCACTGCCAACGATGGCCTGTGCCCGCTGCGCGAAGACCTGGACCCACCGGGTTATCTGCACTGGGTGGCGGACTGGCACCAGCGCGGTGCCAGCCATGTGGGCGGTTGCTGCGGCATCGGGCCGGAGCACATTGCGGTGTTGGCGCAGAAGCTCGGCTGAGCCCTTCGCCGGCAAGCCGGCTCTTACAAGGTTCGGGTTCACCGCAATCCTCGTAGGAGCCGGCTTGCCGGCGAACCCCCCGCTTAGCCGCGACACTCCGCCAGGGACTTGAGCTGCCCCGAGCCGCTCTGGTTTTCATCGCTCAGCCACTGCTCGAAACCCTGGGCGATAGCGGGCCATTCCCCATCCAGGATCGAGAACCAGGCGGTATCGCGGTTCTGCCCCTTGGTCACCATGTGCTGGCGGAACACCCCTTCGAAACTGAAGCCCAGGCGCTCTGCGGCATAGCGCGAGCGGGCATTGGCGTTGTTGCACTTCCATTCCAGGCGCCGGTAACCCAGGGCGAAGGCTTCCTTGGCCAGTAGATAGACTGCCTCGGTGCTCTTGGGCGAACGCTGCATCGGCGCGCCGAAGGTCACGTGGCCGATCTCGATACGACCCTGGATCGCGACGATCGACATCAGGCTGATGATGCCCTGGGCCTGGCCGCTGGCACGGTCGATCACGGTGAAGAAGTACGGGTCGCTGGCTGCCGCGTTGTTGCTCAGCCAGGCATCGAATGCCGGGCGCTCGGGGAACGGGCCGTAAGGCAGGTAGTTCCACAGCTTGGGGTCGGCGCCGGGGCCTTCCAGGGCCTGGAACAGGTCATCGCCGTGGCGCGCCGGGTCGAGTTTTTCCAAGCGGATGAAGCGCCCTTCCAGGAGGGTGGCCGAAGGGCTGGGAGCACCTTTCCAATCGGCGAGTGAAGTCGACATGCAGTGGCTCCTTGGGTCAGAGAGGGTGACGGAATTGGATGAAACCAGGGCGCTCGGCGATGCGCTCATAGAGCTGGATGGCCGTGGCGTTGCTTTCGTGGGTCAGCCAATGAACCTTGGCGCAGCCGTCCTGCTTGGCCTGGGCGTAGACGAACTCGATCAACTGGCGGCCGACACCGGTGCCGCGTTGTTCCGGGGACACCAGCAGGTCCTGTAGGTAACAGGAGTTCTCGATGCTCCAGTTGGAGCGGTGGTAGATGAAATGCACCATGCCCACGGCGTGCTCGCCATCCCAGGCCAGGGCGGCGTGGGTCGGCTCACGGGCATCGAGAAAACGCTGCCAGGTGCTCTGGGTCACGGCGTCTGCCAGCTCGGTTGCGTAGAAGCGCAAGTAGGCCTGCCATAACGGCAGCCAGGTGGCGTGGTCGGCGGCGGTGACGGGGCGGATCTGGATCTGGCTCATGAACACTCCTTGATTGTTGGGTACGAAAACCTAGGGCATCAGGCGGGACAGTTGTTGGTCACCCAGGTCGGCGCTGGCCGCCAGGCCTTCACGCACCCCGGCGATATCTTCGGCGCTGCGGTTCTGGCTGAGCTTGCGCTTGCCTTCCAGGCGCTGGATCGGCAGGGCAAAACCGACGATGGCCCGGAGCATGCCGTCGATGTAGTCGGCGGGGGCGTCGTCCACTTTCCACGGTTGCGCGCGGCCATTTTCATGGCGATCGGTCAGGGCGCTGACCAGGTTCAGCAAGCGATGAGGATCGCTGAACACCTCGGGCTGGCCGTAGGCGTGCACCGCCACGTAATTCCAGGTCGGCACCACTTTGCCGTGTTCGGCCTTGCTCGGATAGAGCGACGGGCTGACGTAGGCGTCCTCGCCGGTGAAGATCACCAGCGCCTCGGCGCCATTGGCTAATTCCGCGCACTGTGGGTTGGCCTTGGCCAGGTGCCCATAAAGGGTGCCATTGGGACCTTGCGCGCCGTCCAGCAACAGCGGCAGGTGGCTGGCCTGCAAGCCTTGATCGCCCCAGGTCACCAGGGTCGCCAGGCGGCTCTGCTGGATCACTTGGTGCAAGCGGGAGAGGTCTTCATCAACGAAAGCGCGCGGTAGGTACATATAGAAAATCCTTGGCGTGTGGCTGCATCCTAGGCAGGCTAATGGTTCGTTGTAAGAGCCATCATTGGTCTATTTCATGGGTCCAATCTTCGGAGCATGTCGATGAGCAGTGCCGTACCTCCGCTGTCTTTCAATCCGGCCGGCATCGAATTGGATCGCCGCCAGGGCCTCAGCCGCCAGCTGTACCAGGCCTTGCGCCTGCGGGTGCTGGATGGCCGCCTGGCCAGCGGGACGCGCTTGCCCGCCAGCCGCGACCTGGCCGCCGCCCTGGGGATTTCCCGGAACAGCGTGGTACGGGCCTACGACCAGTTGTACGCCGAGGGGTTTATCGAAGGTCGGGTCGGCGACGGCACCTACGTGGCCCAGTTTTCGGAAACCCACCTGCCGATCAAAAAATTATCCACAAAACTATCCACAGGGTTTTCAACAGGCTTACCCACAGGGTTATCCACAAAATCAGTAGATTTACCTGGGATTACATCCAGTGAAGTTATCCACAGCAGTGGTTTGCAGCGGCTGCAAAAGCACCATTTGAACACTCCGCCCAGTGGACCGCCGCGGGCTTTTCGGGTCGGCGTGCCGGCTTTCGACCTGTTCCCGTTCGAGGTCTGGGCCAAGCTGAATGCGGCTTTCTGGCGCAGGCCGGACCTGCGTCACCTGTGCTACGGCAATTCGGCCGGCGATTCGCGCCTGCGCAGTCTGATTGCCGCTTATTTGCGCAGCTCCCGGGGGCTGCAATGCAGCGCTGAACAAATTGTGATCACCAGTGGCGCGCAGCAAGGGATTAGCCTTTGTGCACAGTTGCTGGTGGAGCCCGGCGATGCCGTGGCTGTGGAAAACCCCGGGTATCGGGCGGCCGGCCATGCCTTCGCCGTGGCTGGCGCGCAACTGCAGGGCGTGGCGGTGGATCAGGAGGGCATTGACTGTCGCCAGCTGGAGCAACTGCACAACTGTCGCCTGGTCTATGTCACGCCGTCCCACCAGTACCCCACCGGAGTGATCATGAGTCTGGCCCGGCGCCTGGAACTGCTGGCCTGGGCCGAGCGCAGCCAGGGCTGGATCGTCGAGGACGACTACGACGGCGAGTACCGTTACAGCGGTGCGCCGTTGGCCCCCTTGGCGGCATTGGACCGGCAAGGGCGGGTGATCTACGTCGGCACCTTCGGCAAGGTCGCATTCCCGGCGCTGCGCCTGGGTTACCTGGTGCTGCCGCCGAACCTGGTGCAGGCCTTCGCCCAGCGCCGGGCGGTGGATGTGCGGCATTCCGAGGTCAGCACCCAGGCGGTGATGGCCGAGTTCATGGCGGCCGGGCATTTCCAGCGGCATATCCGGCGCATGCGCCGGGCGGCCCTGAGCCGGCGCAACACCTTGCTGGCCGGCTGGCCGGCGGCAATCGATGGCGTCGGGCCGCTGCCCGGTGTAGCGGCCGGGCTGCACCTGACGGTGGCTGTGGACAGTCTGGCCCGGGAGCGAGAGTTGCTGGCGCAGGCGGCCGCTGTCGATGTCGAGATCAGTGGCCTGAGCACTTACTGGCTGCCGGAAACCCCCTTGCCCGAGGACCAACGGGCCGGGCTGGTGCTGGGTTTTGCCGCCGTGCCTGAGGCAGATATCCAGTCTGCCCTGAGCCGTCTGCGCCAGGCCTGGCGAGTCTGACGGGGTATACTCGCGGCCATTTCCAAGCCCGAGAACCCTCATGAGCCAGACCCTCTCTGTGGCGCCGCAACGCCAGTTCGGCGCGCCTCTGTTCGCCTTGCTGCTGTTGGTCGCCGGTGCCCTGTTCCTGCAGGCCCAGGTGGGGCCACGCCAGGTCCTGCTGTTGCTGTTGGGGGCGGCCCTGGGGCTGACCCTGTATCACGCCGCCTTTGGCTTCACCTCGGCCTGGCGGGTGTTTATCCGTGACCGTCGCGGCGCTGGCCTGCGGGCGCAGATGGTCATGCTGGCCCTGGCGGTGCTGCTGTTCTTTCCTGCGCTGGGGGCTGGAACCCTGTTCGGCCAGCCGGTGGTAGGGCTGGTTGCGCCGGCGGGCGTCTCGGTGATCTTTGGTGCCTTTATCTTTGGTATCGGCATGCAACTGGGCGGCGGCTGCGCCTCTGGCACCCTGTTCACCGTCGGCGGTGGCAATGCGCGGATGCTGGTAACCCTGGCGTTCTTCATCTGTGGTTCGCTGATTGCCACCCATCACGTCGACTGGTGGTTCGCCCTGCCGTCGCTGCCGCCGATCTCCATCGTCCAGAGTTTCGGCGTGGGGCCGGCAATGGGGATGAGCCTGTGTCTGTTCGCGCTGATCGCCGTGCTGACCCAGACCCTGGAAAAGCGTCGCTACGGCCACCTGGAAGCGCCGGTGAGCAGTCAGCATCAGGGCTGGCGCCGGCTGCTGCGCGGTCCCTGGCCGCTGGTCTGGGGCGCGGTGGCCTTGGCCCTGTTGAACTTCGCCACCCTGGCCCTGGCGGGTCGGCCGTGGGGGATCACCTCGGCGTTCGCCTTGTGGGGGGCGAAAGTCGCCAGCGGCCTGGGTGTGGACGTGAGCAGTTGGGTGTTCTGGCAGGGCGCGGCGAATGCCAAGGCCCTGGCAGCCCCGGTGTGGCAGGACATCACCAGTGTCATGGACATTGGCATTGTCCTCGGTGCCTTGCTGGCGGCGGGATTGGCGGGGCGTTTTGCGCCGAATTTGAAGATTCCTACCCGCTCCCTGGTAGCGGCGGTGATCGGTGGCCTGTTACTCGGCTACGGCTCGCGCTTGGCCTATGGCTGCAACATCGGCGCCTATTTCAGCGGCATCGCCTCCGGCAGCCTGCACGGCTGGTTGTGGCTGGTGGCGGCGTTTATCGGCAACGGCGTGGGCGTGCGCCTGCGTCCCTGGTTCTTCGCCGAAGAGCGCACCCCCCAAGGCCTCACCGGCTGCTGAACGCAAAGCTGTAGGAGCCGGCTTGCCGGCGAACCCGGCGCCGCGGTCTATCGCCAACCGCGCCACCGTCGTCCGCCGGCAACCCGCACACCGCCGCTGTGCTGTTGACGAATCAGGTCCCGGACTTGATCTTGGTCCAGGCCCGGGTCCGTGCCCGCTCGGCATCACGCGGCAACGGCTGCAGGGTATACAGGGTGCTCATCGCCGCTTCGGTGGGATACAGGTTGGGGTTGTTGCGGATCGACGGGTCCACCAGCTCGGTGGCGTCCTTGTTCGGGTTGGGATAACCGACAAAGTCGCTGACCGGGGCAATCACCTGGGGTTGCAGCAGGTAGTTGATGAAGGTGTAGGCATCTTCCTGGTCCTTCGCGCCTTTGGGGATCGCCAGCATGTCGAACCAGATCGGTGCGCCTTCCTTGGGCAGGCGCATGTCCACGGTCACGCCGTTCTTGGCTTCCTTGGCGCGGTTGGCGGCCTGGGAAAAGCTCCCCGAATAACCCACCGCGACGCAGATGTCGCCGTTGGCGATATCGGCCATGTACTTGGACGAGTGGAAGTAGGTGATGTACGGCCGGATCTTCATCAGCAGCGCTTCAGCCTTCTCATAATCTGCCGGCTTCTTGCTGTTGGGGTCCAGGCCCAGGTGCTGCAGGGCCAGGGGCAGGATTTCCGACGGCGAGTCCAAGAGGGCCACGCCGCACTGCTTGAGCTTGCTGATGTTCTCTTCCTTGAAAATCAGGTCCCAGCTGTCCACCGGCGCCTTGTCGCCCAGGGCGGCCTTGATCTTGTCCGGGTTGAAGCCGATCAGGATGGTGCCGTACATGTAGGGCACGGCGAACTTGTTGCCCGGGTCGTTGGCCTCGATCAGCTTCATCAGCTTGGGGTCCAGGTGGTTCCAGTTGGGCAGCTTGCTGCGGTCCAGGGGCTGGAACACCCCGGCCTCGATCTGCTTGGCCAGGAACACGTTGGACGGCACCACCACGTCGTACCCGGAGTTGCCGGTGAGCAGCTTGGCCTCCAGGGCTTCGTTGGTGTCGAAGATGTCGTAGACCAGCTTCACCTGGCTGTTCTGGGTCTTGAAGTCTTCCAGAGCCTTGGGGGTGATGTAGTCGAACCAGTTGTAGACCCGCAGGGTGCGTTCTTCAGCGTGGGCGGTGGTGCCCAGCAGGGTTGCGCACAGGGCCGGAACGATGAGGCGTTGGAATCTTTTCATGTTTCGAGTCCCTCACTGGGCGCTTTGAAAACCTTCGAGAACGTTCACGGCGTTGATGCCGATTTCTGCCACTGCGTACCCACCTTCCATGACGAACAGCGTCGGCTTGCCGAGGGCGGCGATGCGCTTGCCCATGGCCAGGTAGTCCGGGCTGTCGAGCTTGAACTGGGAGATCGGGTCGTCCTTGAAGGTGTCGACGCCCAGGGACACCACGATGATGTCGGCGTCGTAGCTGTCGATCTGCTTGCAGGCCTGTTCCAGGGCCGCGCTCCAGGCATCCCAGCCGCTGCCAGCGGCCAATGGGTAGTTGAAGTTGCAGCCTTCGCCGGCGCCTTCGCCACACTCGTCGGCATAACCGAGGAAGAACGGGAACTCGGCTTCCGGGTGGCCGTGGATCGAGGTGAAGAGCACGTCGCTGCGGTCGTAGAAGATCGACTGGGTGCCGTTGCCGTGGTGGTAGTCGACATCGAGGATCGCGACTTTCTTGTGGCCCTGGTCGAGGAACGCCTGGGCGGCGATGGCCGCATTGTTCAGGTAGCAGTAGCCGCCCATCAGGTCGCCGGCGGCGTGGTGTCCTGGTGGCCGGCACAGGGCGAAGGCACTGCGGGCACCGCGCTGGATCACCGCCTGGGCGGTAAGGGCGACTTGCGCTGCGCTGTAGGCGGCCTGCCAGGTGCCGGCAGTGATCGGTGCGCCACCGTCGAAGCTGTAGTAGCCGAGCTGGCCGTGCAGGCTGGTGGGGATCACGCTGCGCAGGGTACGCGCCGGCCAGGTGTAGGGCAGCAGGTCGCCGTCGATGCCCTGGGCGGCCCAGCGCGCCCAGGCACCCTTGAAGAAGTCCAGGTAGGCGCGGCTGTGGATGCGCTCGATGGGCCCCAGGCCGAAGTCCTTGGGTGCCTCTACCGAGCCAAGGTTGCGGTATTTCACCCGGTCCAGCACATGGTCGGCCCGGGAAGGCATTTCGAAGCAGGGCATCAGTTGCCCGTCGATGAGTTCACAACGGCCGTGGTGCAGGTGGTGATCGTCCGAGTAGATCGTCAGCATTTTCTTGTTCTCCGCAGGCTGATTCGGTGCAGCACAGTCTTGCGGGACGCGGGGTTTCGGAGAACGGCAGGAGCGGCCAAAAGGGGATCGATCTGGCCAAAGTGTTTGACCGAAATTCGCCCCCTAAAGAAGCATAGGCGCCCTATTGCGGGGCGCCATCCGATTCAGTTGGCGGGTGGGGCGGGAGCGAAGCGCTGCAAGACCTTGAGCATGTCCTCGCGTTTTTTCCGGGCGATGGTTTCCAGCAATAGCGCGTAGCCCTTTTTCTCGCAGTGCTGGCCGATATTGGGATCGGCGCCTTTTTCCAGCAGCTGGGTGAACAGGTCCAGGGTGTCTTGCTGGCTGACGTAGGGGGCCTTGTCGTCGGCGGAGGTCTTGTCGGCCACCAGGGTCAGCAGGCTTTCGCCGACCGGCTGGTTATAGCAGGTGCCACGGCCATAGCTCAGGTTGAGGTTGGCGCCGGCCTCTATCAACTGCCTCATGGCCACATAGTTGTTCCCCGAGAACGCCCGGTACAGCGCGGTCTGACCCTCACTCGTACTGCGCAGGTCGAGGTTTTGCGGGTACTGCATCAGCCAGCTGAAGCCTTGCAGGCTGCGCCTTTGCTCGGCCATCTGCATCAGTGGGGTCTGGCCCTGGCTGTCGGGCTCGTCGATGGCGACGCCGGCTTCGATGAGGAACTTCAGGCGCCCGCCCTGGCTCAGGTCGGGGCTGTCGCCCAGGTCACGGCGCATGGCCAGGGTCGCCAGGGTGGTCCAGTTATACAGGCCGCTGGTGTGGGCGCCGTGTTCCAGCAGCAGCCGGGCGATGTCCAGGCGAGGGGCGTCCAGGGCGTGCAACAGGGCGCTGCGGCCATCGTCGGCCATGACCTCGCCGCTGATGCCAGTGGCCAGCAGGCGCTGCACTTCGGTCAGGCCGCCTGCATCCACGGCGTCTACCAGGGGCCAGAAGGCCTGGCAGGCCTGGGGGGTGGCGGCGTTCAGGCCCAGGCGCTGCAGCACCCGCGGCGGGATGCTCATCTGGCGTTGCAGGCGCAGGCCGCAATACACCCGGTAACCCTCGATGGCCCGGCCCTGGTGGACGTTGTCCAGGGTTCGCTGCTGGTAGATCGCCCAGTCCAGGTCTGCCAGGTTGAGGTAGGTCGGCATGCGCCCGGGGTCGCGGCGCAGCACTTCCTTGAGCCAGGGGCGGGCGGTTCTCAGCTGCCCGGCTTCGCTGGTCCAGTAGGCGATGTCGTTGAGCAGGCCGGCGTATTCGCGGCGCTCGGTGGCGATGCTGCGAAAGTCATGGGTGACGAAGAAGTCCTCCACCTGGTTGATGCCCGGTTGCTTGTCCTTGGCGCTGCGCAGTTGCTCGTGCAGCGCGCGGAACTGCTTCCAGATGCTCTCCGGGTCCGGAGCCTGCTCTGCTACATAGGGGTTGAGGGTGATCGGCCCAGTGCCGCGGGGGAAGGGGCGGAACCATGGCGGGAATGTCTGCAGGGCCTGCAACCATTGCTGCCCGGTTTCCTCGCTGATGGGTTGCAGCGGGGTGAACTCCAGCTGGCTCAGGTCCCGGCGGTGACTGATCGCCAGCAGCGGGTGCTGCGGATCGCGGTGGTCGATCAGCAGGTAGCGTTGGCTGAGTTGCCAATCACTGGGTTTTTTGCAGTTGAAGTCGATCGAGGTCAGGGTGATGCCGGTGTCCAGGGCATTGGTCGCGGGCCAGTTGTCGGCGACCTGCACCGGATACTCCGGGGTCATGCAGGCCCGCAGGTCTTCGGGGCTGAACAGGGCAATGGCTGGCGACTTGTAGACCCGTTGCCGGTAATCCAGGTCCTGATAGGCGTTGAGGTAGAACAGCCCGCGATACTGGGTCAGGAGGATCCGCGCCGGCACCCGCTCCCGGCCCGGCACGGGGAACGGCTTGAGCTCCAGGGTGGCGGTTTCCGGATAGTCGATGACGAAGTAGCGCGCCATTCCCGACCATTTGATCGCGCCCAGGTCCAGGTCGAAGGCCTGGGCGGCGGGTGCGCCCGCCAGCAGCACCAGCGCCAGGCCAAGCCCGCGAATGCCGATGCGCCGGGCGATGGCGCCTGAAAATAGGTTCAACGTTGCAGTCCCTTGCCGGTAGAAAGGTCGGCAATGTAATGCAATCGGCGCTGTTGTGCCGGGCTTTGTCGCAGCGGCGCAGCGGGTTCGGCGCTACGTCTCAAAGACGAAACGCCGTCGCCGGCGGTGGCGGCGCAAAACCTTGCAGCACCTTGAGCATGTCGTCGCGCTTGCGACGGGCGATGATCTCCAGCAGCCAGGTGTAGCCGTTTTGCGCGCAATAGCGGCCGACGTTGGGGTCGGCGCCACGTTGTAGAAGCAGGGTGAACATGTCCAGGCTCTCTTGCTGGCTGACCCAGGGATTGATGACCTCGGGCGAGCCCTGTTCGGCCACGATCATCAGCAGGCTTTCGCGGCTGGGCTGCTTGTCGCAAAAATAGCGGCCATAGCTCAGGTTAAGGTCGGCGCCGGCTGCTATCAGTTGCCTGGCAGCGGCGTAGTTGCCCGCCTTGAGCGCCAGGTACAGCGCCGTTTCGGCGTCTGGCCCGCTGCGTTTGTCGAGGTTCTGTGGGTGTTGCAGCAGCCAGTTGAAACGCTCGATATCGTCGCGGTCTTTGGCCATTTCCTGAAGCACGGTGCCGCCCTGGGCATCCTGTTCATCGATGGCGGCGCCGGCCTGCAGCAGGAAGTTCAGGCGTGTGGCCTGGCTCAGGTCAGGGTTGTCCTTGAGGTCGCGGCGCATGGCGAGGAACACCTGGGTGCGGCCGTTGTACTGGCCCTGGGGGCGGGCGCCATGGGCCAGCAACAGCCGGGCGATATCGAGGTTGGGTTTATCCAGCGCGTGCAACAGCGCCGGGCGCCCGTCGGTGGCGATGACGTCGCTGCGCAGGCCGCTCTGCAGCAGGCGCCGGACTTCGGCCTCGTCACCCTGGTCCACCGCTGCCACCAGCGGCAAGGAACCCTGGCAGGCCTGTTCGCTGGCCGCCGCAAGATTCAGGCGCTGGGTGACCCTGGCGGGTATTCCGAGCTGGCGTTGCAGGCGCAGCCCGCAGTACAGCCGATAGTTCTCCAAGGCCCGGCCCAGCTGCTTGGAGTTCGTGGGCTCCTGTTCGTACAGGCGCCAATCCAGGTCCGCCAGATTGAGATAGGTCGGCATGCGTCCAGGGTCGCGGAGCAGCACGTACGCCAGCCAGGGCCGGGCGCTCTGCAACTGGCCAGCCTCGGTGGCCCAATAGGCGATGTCGTTGAGCATGCCGGGGTAGACACTTCGCTCGGGGGCGATCTGGCGAAAGTCATGGCGGGTGAAGAAGTCTTCGACCCGGGCGATTCCCGGGGCCTTGTCCCTGGCGTCGCGCAATTGCGCGTGCAGTTGGCGGAACTCTGTCCAGACCTGCTCCGGTGTCGGCGCCGGGACATAGGGCTGGACCGTCAGTTGGCCGGTGCTGGCGTCGAACGGATCGAGCAACTGAGGATACTTCTGCAGGGCCTTGAGCCATTGCTGCTGGAGCTCGGGGCTGATCGGTTGCTGCGGGATGAAGTCAATCTGCGCCTCGCCCTGGCGATGACCGATGGCCAGCAACGGCCGCAGGGGATCGCGGCTGTCCACCAGCAGGTAGCGATGGCTGAGCTGCCAGGCCGGGCTCTGGCAGTCGAAACTCAGTTTGGTCAGGCTCAGGGCGGGTTCCAGATGCTTGCTCTGCGGCCAGTTGTCCGTGGTCTCAACGGGGCGCTGCTCTGGCACACAGGCCTTTAGCGCCTGGGTATCGAACAGCGGCAGCGGCGCTGACTTGTACACCCGCTGCCGGTACTGCTGATCCTCATAGGCGTTGAGATAGAACAGCCCGTGGTATTGGCTGAGGATCACCCGTGCCGGCGTCCGGGCCAGCCCGGGCAGGGGGAATGGTTCGAGTTGCAGCGTGGCGGTTTCCGGATCGTCCAGGAGGATGCCTTTCTGCATTTCCCACCAGCGGATTTTGGACAGGTCGAAGGCCTGGGCGACGGGTACGCCGGTCAGCAGCACCAGCGCCAGGCAAAGCCCGCGCAGGCCAATGCGCCGGGAGATGGCGCCTGAGGATAGGTTCAACGTTGCAGTCCCTTGCCGGTAGAAAGGTCGGCAATGTAATGCAATCGGCGGTTGTGTGCCGGGGTTTGTGTCAGGGCCGGAACTGGCTCGGCGCCACGCCGCTCCAGCGGATGAAGGCATGGCGAAAGCTCGCGGTCTCGCTGAAGCCGAGGGCCTCGGCAATCCGGTAGATGGGCAGCTGGTCTTCGCAGAGCATCTGCTTGGCCCGCTCGAAACGCAGCTCGTCGAGCAGTTCCTGATAGCTGCAGCCCAGGTCCTTGAGGTGTCGGCGCAGGGTCCTGGCCGAGCAGTTCATTTGCTCCGCCAGCCCTTCCAGGCCCGGCGCGGCATCCAGTTGCGCCGCCAGCAGTTGGCGGATCCGCCCGAGCCAGGCCTGGCGCCCGGTGAATTCGGTGTTCTGCTTGCGGCAGCGTTCGGCCATGGCCTGATGAGTGATCACGTCCGCCAGGGGCAGCGGCTGGTCGAGCCAGCGCTGGTCGAAGGCGAAGGCGTTGCTGCAGGCGTCGAATTGCAGGGGGCCGTCGAACGGTTCGTGGTAGCGCTGTTGATAGTCCGGCGCCGGATAGTCGAAGCGTGCCCCGAGCAACGGCAAAGGATGGCCCAGCAGGTCGTCGCAGATGACCTTCATCGACACCAGACAGAATTCGGTATTGAACGCTGCCAGCTCCGGACATTCGCGATAACCGGCAGCGGTGAGCCAGATTCGCGGGCCATCGGCTTCCAGGCTGAGCTCGAAAAGTGTTCCCAGCAGCGCCGGGTAGTGCATGGCCAGGCGCAAAGCGTCACCTAAGGTGGCACTGGTGAGCAGGGCGTAGCCGAGCATTCCATAGGAGGAAACGTGCATGCGCCGGCCCAGTTCCAGGCCGATGTCCCGTTGCAGGGCGACGGCATTGGCGCACACCAGCATTTCCTGATTGGTGGTGATGCGGGTGTCGGCGCGGCTCAGGTCGGCGGCGTTGATGCCGCTTCCGGCCAACAGCGCTTCGCTGTCCTGGCCCTGGTCCTTGAAGGTATTGAGAACCAGTGAAACCGCATTGAGGGTGGTGAGGTGCGAGTGCAGCATGCGCAGATTCCAGCCTGGAGAAGACCGAAAACCCGAGCAAGTTGCATGCCGCCCGCGCTCAGGCCTGCGGTTTGCCTGCCAGCGGCATGCAGCATTCCGGGCGTTGTGTAGTGAGTGACTTGGCGCTTTGATTGGTGCAACCTGCCTGCCATTCACCGCCTGAGGTGGCGGTGCAGCAACCCCGATAAAGGACTATGTATGACCCTCATCCCTGCGCGTTCCCTGCTTCTGGTGTCCGGCTTGCTCCTGAGTTCGCTGTGCCTGGCCGAGGCTGAGCCAGGCAGCGAAAGCACCATCAAGGACTCTGCCAAGTCAGCCGTCTCGTCAGCCATCTCGGCAGGCAAGAACCTCTTGGGCGGCGTCAGCGAAGGTGTGCTCGATGGTCGCCAATCGGCGCAAGGCGTCGACGGTGCCTCGATCATTTCCTCCCGTGAGCAAATGAAAGGCCGCGTCGATGTCCAGGTATTGAAGACCGAAGCCGTCGGCGATAGCTTCAACGTCACCCTGGGTTTCAAGAACAGCAGCGACAGCCAGTTGCGGCTGATCAACCTCAAGCAGACCGGCGCCCTGCTGGCGATCGACCAGGACGGTTACGCCAACAACCTGACTGTCAGCCTCGACAACCCGGACGAAGTCACCATCCCGGCCAAGGCGGCCGTGCGGCAGAAGTTCGTGTTTGAAGGGCCGATCGAGAGTTCGAGTTCGGTGCGGGTCTGGGGCCAGGATTACTCGGTCAAGAAGTAACCTGACAGCCATCCCCTGCTCGTCGTCGAGCCGGCGGCTACCGCAGTCGCTGCCGGCTCCCGAGCGTGTGCTTCAGCTCAGCTCGCCGCACAGGTCGAGTTCCACCAGGCGTCGCACTTCGCTGTTCTTCAGCCCCGCGCCGAGCAGGGCATTGAGCTTGCCGAACGCCGCTTCGCGGGTCATGCCGCCACCGGACAGTACACCCGCGCCGCGTAGGCGGCTGCCGGCTTCATAGATGTCCAGCTCGACCCCGCCTTCATGGCACTGGGTCACGGCCACCACCACGATGCCGCGGTCCTGGGCGCACCTGAGGCTGGCGAGGAACGCCGGGTTGTCGCTGGGACCGGTGCCACTGCCGAAGCATTCCAGCACCAGGGCCTGGATCCCGCTATCAAGCACGCCGTCCAGCAACTTGGCGCTGATGCCGGGGAACAGTGGCAGCACGCCGACCTTGGCCGGTTGCTTGGTCCGGCGGTAGTCCAGCGCTGGCGGAGTGGCCTCGGTCCTGGCACCGCTGCCCTTGCGTTGCAGGGCGGCAAACGGATGCCGGCCGAAGCTGCGGATCTTCGCGCAGCGGGTTGGCGCCAGCAGCTCGCCGTGGAAGTACAGGTGCACCCCTGGCGCCAGGCCCTGACCCAGTGCCAGCAACGCGCCGCTGAGGTTTTCCCAGGCGTCGCTGTCGGGCACCCCGGCCGGCAGCATCGAGCCGGTGAACACCACCCGCGCCGGCAGGCCCAGCAACTGGAAGCTCATGGCGGCGGCGCTGTAGGCCAGGGTGTCGGTGCCGTGCAGGATCAGCACGTTGTCGCAGCCCTGCACCTCGACCGCCTCGACCACCGCTTCACGCAGGCGCTGCCAGTAGTCGGGGGTCATGTTGGCGCTGTCGATCAGCGGCGCCATCTCGCGAAAGCGCCAGGCCGGCACCACCAGCTCGGGCTGACTGTCGAGGTAGGCACGCATCCGGGCTTCGAAGCCGGACGCCGGGGCCAGGCCGTCGGCGCTGGCCTGCATGCCGATGGTGCCACCGGTGTACAGCACCATGACCGGTTGCGCGGCGGGGAAAGTAGGGGAATTCATTGAGCTTCTCCTGAGCGATGGCAGCGTGGGCCAGAAGCATGCCTCTGGCCACGCGCGGTGTCACGTCGGGCGACAGGACGTCGCCCGACTTTCAGCACTCAGCGTTGCGCTGGGCTGGCGTTGGCCGCAACGGCCTCGGCTTCGGTCTTGACTGCCGGGATCTGCGGGTTGGCCGGCCAGGCCTTGGTGTCCAGGTCCAGGTCGGGGAACTTGCTGGAGTCGAACACCGGGGTCTTGATGCCTGCGGCACGCTGGTCGTCGTAGTCCTTGAGCACGCGCAGGGCGATCTTGAACAGCAGGAACAGGGCGATCAGGTTGACGAAGGCCAGCAGGGTCATGGTGATGTCGGCGAAGGCGAACACCGTGCCCAGGTTCTCCACCGCGCCCCAGAAAATCAGGACCAGTACCAGCACCCGGTAGGCGATCAGCCCCTTGCGGTTTTCGCCGATCAAGAAGCGCAGGTTGCTCTCGCCCAGGTAGTAGTTGTAGAGAATCGAGGTGAACACGAACAACGACAGGGCCACCGAGATGAACACCCGGCCCCATTCGCCGACGACCGCCGCCAGGGAGTTCTGGGTCAGGGCAATGCCGTCGCCTTCAAAACCCGGGGTATAGAAGCCCGACAGCAGGATCAGCAACGCGGTGCAGGTGCAGATGATGAAGGTGTCGAGGAACACGCTGAATGCCTGAACCACGCCCTGGGCGACCGGGTGCTCGACCGAGGCCACGGCGGCCACGTTCGGCGCACTGCCCAGGCCCGCTTCGTTGGCGAACACGCCACGCTTCACGCCCATGATGATGGCGCTGCCGATCAGGCCGCCAAAGGCCTGGTCCAGGCCGAAGGCGCTTTTGACAATGGTCATCAGCATTCCTGGCACGTGGTCGATCTGCAGCACGATCACGTACAGGGTCACGCCGATGTAGGCCAGGGTTTTCACCGGTACCAGCAGGTCGGCGACCTTGGCGATGCGCTTGATACCACCGACGAACACCAGGCCCAGCAGCACGGCCATGGTAATGCCGGAGTAGGTGGTGTCGAAGTTGAAAGCGTCCTTGAGCGAGTGGGTCACGGCGTGGGCTTGCAGGCCGTTGAAGGCGAAGCCGAAGGTCACCAGCAGCAGGAAGGCCATGATCATGCCCAGCCAGCGCTTCTGCAGGCCGTGCTGGATGTAGTAGGACGGGCCGCCACGGTACTGACCTTCGGAGTCGCAGCGCTTGTAGAGCTGGCCGAGGGAGCACTCGAAGAAGCTGCTGGACATACCCACCAGCGCGGTCACCCACATCCAGAACACGGCGCCCGGGCCACCCAGGGTCACGGCGATGCCGACGCCCGCGATGTTGCCCGCGCCGACCCGGCCGGCGAGGCTGAGCATCAGCGCCTGGAACGAGCTGAGCTGGCCGGCGCTGCTTTTCAGGCTGTCGCCGAACACCGAGAACATATGGAAGAAGTGGCGCAGTTGAACGAAACGCGAGCGGATCGTGAAGTAGCTGCCGAGCCCGACAATGAGCACGATCAGCACTTTCCCTGAGAGGAAGTCGTTGATGACTTCGAGCATGGAGTATTCCTCGCTGTTTTTTGTGTAGGCAAAAGCAGAGCGGACGGAAACATTCTGTTACACCGCTGACTGCACGCACGGCAAAGCGGTGGGGCGATTGTTCGTCCCGGTTCTCTATTCGCGGGTTGTTATTAGTTCGGGTTTCCCGTGGGTTTGAGCCTCGTTACCGACGGCTGCCCACGTGGAGAGGGGGCGCACTATACCGGTGCGCGGGCTCGCCGTCTGCATATAGCGCGTCGAGCCGAGGAACGGCAGGCGGGGCGGGAGGCTGAATCGGTTCTTGTCACACCCCGCAAAACCCCGCGAACAGGGGCCCCAAGGGGCCCGCAAGAACGGCTTCGCCGGCAAGCCGGCTCCTACACTCCCCGCAATCTCCCTGCCAGCTGTAGGAGCTGGCTTGCCAGCGAAGGGGCCCGTTTGAGCGGCGCCGGTCTTGAGGTCTTGTTCGCCGGCAAGCCGGCTCCTACAGACTCCCCGCGATCCCCCTGCCAGCTGTAGGAGCTGGCTTGCCAGCGAAGAGGCCCGCAAGAACGCCTTCGCCGGCAAGCCGGCTCCTACGGTTCAGAGCAGGAACTCTTCATGCCGCTCCTGGAAGCCCTGCAACTCACCCTGTTCCAGCAACTGGCGAATCCACGGGCCCAGCAGATCCAGCGAACTGTCCAGAGGGGTTGGCCGCTGCCAGCGCAGCGGTACTTGGACGAAGCGCTGCTGGTTGGCACTGAGTTTTTCCAGGATCTGCCGGTCCTGCTTGAGGATCACCTTGAACAAGGGCTGCAGCACGCCACGCTTGAGCCAGCCCGGCGTGCGGCCGCGGGCGGTGGCGATGCGGGCGAACAGGCGCAGCTCACCCTCGGCGGCCGGGCTCAGCCAGGCGCTGACCAGCAGGTTGAGCCGGCCCTGGCGGTCGCGGTATTCGATTTCCGCCAGCCCTGGCAGGCGAAAGCGGCCCATGCTGATGCCGCGTTCGCCTTCGAACAGCCGGGATATCAGCCCGGATTGGGTGCCTTCTTCGCTGTACTGCGCTTCAACCCCATCCTCCAGCTGATGCACCCAGGCGCGAATGCGCTGGCGCTGGCGGTCGTGGCGAATCCAGCCGGCGTGCACGAAGTGGGTGTGAAAGCCGTCGAGGAAGTTCTCCGCGGCGTCCTGCAAGGTGCAGCGCACCCGGTCGCTGATCCAGAACACGTCCAGGGCCTGGGCCTGTTCGGCGGCGGCCACCGGAGGCGTGCTCGGTGGTTCGGCGGCGAGGCTGGCCCACACCAGCCCCTGGGCTTCGCAGCTGTGCAAGGGTTGTAGCAGCGGTTGGCTGCAGCGCTGCTGCTCCTGGCCGGGCAGGTGAGTGCAGCGGCCCTGGGGGTCGAAACGCCAGCCGTGGTAGGGGCACTGGATCTGCCCGTCGCGCACCCGACCGGCGCTCAGGGGCGCAAAGCGGTGGGGGCAGCGGTCCGGCAGCACGGAGGGGGCGCCTTCGGCATCGCGGAACAGCACCAGCGGCACGCCGTGCAGGGTGCAGGCCAGGGGTTGGCGTTGCAGTTGCCGGCTCAGGGCGACGGGCCACCAGCCCGAGTGACTGTTCACAGTTTGAGCTTCCTCATCAGCGGTACGCCGATCCGTTGCAGCAGCAGGCCCATCAGTTGCCACACTAGCCTTCGCGACCAGGGCAGGTGGGCGACGTGGATCAGGCTGTATTCGATCTCGGGCTCACCGCCGCGCAGGCGCTTGAAGGCGGCGGCGCCGGAGCTGAAGTTGAGCACCTGGCGGCGGTTCACCGCTTCTTGCAGGCACAGCCTTGTCAGTTGCCGGTACAGGCCGGCGCGCTGAGGCAGGGCGGTGTCGTAGCCGACGATGGGGGTGCTGATCAGGGCGCTGTTGGCGAACCAGCCCAGGGCGCCGTCGATGCGCCCTTCGGCGTTGCGTAGGGCGCGCACTTCCAGCCAGCCCTCGGCCTGCCCGCGTTGCAGCCATTGGGCGCTGTAGTGGGGGTTGAGGCGGCTGTACTTGTCCAGGTAGAGCAGGTTGTACAGCTGTTCGATGCGCTGGAAGTCGGCCTCCCTCAGCTCACTGCCGGGCACCACCGTATAAGGGCTGCGGCGCAGCAGGGTGGCGTCCATGCGGGTGTTGTGATGGCGCAGGAAGGCCGAGTCCTCGCCGTCGCGGCCGTCGAACAGGTACACCTGGCGGCTGGGAATGGCCAGGTAGCCCAGGGCTTGCAGGCGCTTGCGCAGTTCGCGGTTGCTGAAGTCGTTGAGGGAGCGGAAACCGAAGCCGTGGTCGGGAAACTCGCGGCGCAGCAGTTCGGTGATCGCCGGCAAATCCGCGCCATCCCAGTCGGCCGGGTAGAGGTTGGTGGACAGCAACCAGTTGTTGACCTGCACCAGGCGATCGACCTTGGCCGCGCTCAGCAGCCGGTCGACGCCCTGGGTCAGCAGCTTCAGCGGCCAGGCCAGCCAGGGTCGCTTCAGGCGTTGCAGCTCTTCCCGGGCATAGCCGCTGTAGGCGGTCTGCGGCGACACCACGTAGCAGTTATCCACAGGGTCGTGGCCATGGTTGATGCTCACCGGGAACTGCTGGCGGCCGGTGTCCAGCAGGGCCAGGGCGGTGCTGACGTTGCCGATCAGCGCGCCACCGGCGCAGGTGCGCACGTAATGCCGGGCGCGGCTGTCGTCGGCGCCGGGTGGCTGCTGGGCCAGTTGTTCCGGCAGCAACAGCTTCATGGGCGCGGCGCCTCCAGGGGTTGGCCGTTCCACTCGATATCGGCGGTGGAGGCGGCCAACAGCCCGCAGCGGCGGGTCAGGGCGCGGCCGATGATTTCCGCCAGGCTCAGTACCTGGGCGGTGAGGGGGCCGCGGTCGCCGTCCTGGACGATCACGTCCCGGGCTTGCCGGTAGTCGTGCCAGAACGCGCGGCTCAAGGCTCGCTGTGGTGCGGCCAGAAGCAGCATGGCCAGGGCGATCATCCGCGGTTCCAGGGTGGCCTGCAGCGCGGTGCCGGCCTCGGTGCTAAGCGCCGCCACCAGTTGCAGCCGCTGATCGTCGAACAGGTGCACGCCGCTGGTGGCCCTGGGGTTGCACTCCAGGACGTGGAAGCGGCCGTGCTGGTCCTCGATGAAATCAAAGCCCACTTGCCCGGTGTAGCCGGTGGCCTGGCCGAACTGTTCCAGGAAGGCGCGGATCGGCGCCGGGGCGCAGCTGTGAAAGTAGATCCCCGAGCCGCGCCCGACCCGGTAGCGCGGCTGGTAGCTGCTGTGGGCGCGCAACTGGCCGTCCACCAGCACGCTGAAGCTGCAGTATTCCTGGCCGGGGACAAAGCGCTGGGCGACCCAGGGTGCCTCGGCGCTGGGTCGGACCTTGGCCAGTTGCGCCGGGCTCGGGCGGATCAGGGTCTGGGAGGCGAAACGCGAATAGGCCGGCTTGAACACCAGGGCGTCGTGCTCGGCGGCCAGGGCCTGCAACGCGCTTGCGTCATGCAGCACCTGGGTCGGCGGTGCAGCCACGGCCCAGCCCTGGGTCATGGCCGCGAAGTCGCCCTTGTGGTGCAGGCGGTGTAGCAGCTCGAAATCGCTGGTGAACACCCGGCACAGCGGGCGCAGGCGCTGCATGTCGTGGGCCAGGTAGAACACCTCTTCGCAGGTGGGCAGCAGCAGGTCGATGGCCTGCTGGCGGATGACCACGGCCAGGGCCTCGATCCAGGCCTGGGGATCGTGGCGGGGTTCCGGCAGGCGCACGAAGTGTTCGGCGGCGCGGCTGAAACGGCTCAGGGGCTGGGCCAGGGAGTCGGCCACGGTCACCGTCCAGCCGGCTTGCTTGAACGCCCGGGCCCATTCCAGGCAGGCCGGGGCCCGGGCGCCGAGAATCAATACACGCATGGCAGTCCCTCGGGTAGTTGCAGCATCAGCAGGCGGCGTCTTTTCGTTTGGGGGGGCGGGGCCTGCCAGTGGCCGAAGCTCAGGCTCGGCGCCTGCAGCCCCTGTTGCGCGCAGAGTTCGCTCAGGGCCTCGGTCAAGCGTTGGCACAGGGCGGGGTAGTCGCCCGAGGTGCGCAGGTTGGCCTGCCAGAGCAGCCCGCGCTGGTGGATTTCATATTCCTCAAGCGTCGCCCCCAGCATCAGCAAGGCGCGGCGCAACACATCGGGGTAGAGCGGTGCCAGTTGCTGGCCGTCGAGCCTTGGCAGCCAGAGGATCTCGTCGGCGCGGCCCTCCACGGCGGCAATGGCCCGCTCCGCGCGGCCACAGGGGCAGGGCGCGCTGGCCACTCGCAGGATGTCATTGAGGCGATAACGCACGATCAACTGCGTACGCCGGGAAAAGTCGGTGATGATCGGCTGAAAGCGCGTGCGTTCCGGGTCCAGCCACTGCGGCTCGATGTGCAGGTGGCTTTCATTCAGGTGCAGGGTGCCAGCCTCGCAGGTGTAGCCAAGAAAGCCCTCGCTGGCTTGATAGATCTGCTGGGGCTTGAGCCCGAAGGCCTGCTGCACCAGCTCGGCGTCAGTGCTTTCCAGCACTTCGGCCACCGACAGGATGTGCCGTGGGCGGATCGTCAGCTGCCCGGCCAGGGCCGCCTGGGCCAACCCGCGCAGCACCGTGGCCGGGGCCACCAGCACGTCGGGGTTCTGCTGGTTGAGGCGTTGCAAAGAGGCGCTCAGGCCCAGGGTCAGGTCATGAAAGGCGAAATCGATGCGACGGCTGGCCAGGGTGGTGTACAGGCGGCTGTTGGCCCGCAGGAAAAAGGCGATGCGCAGCGGCGCCAACCAGGGGCACAGCAACCGTGGCAGCAGGGCCCGGGGCAGGGTCCGCGCCAGCAGGATACCGGCCCAGCGCTGGCGTTCCGCGCTGCTGACCAGGAACACCCCCTGGGCTCCCGAGGTGCCGCTGGACAGGCCCACGGTGATGTCCCCCAGGGTCGGGCTGAAGTCCCGGGAATGCTCGGCTTGCAAGGCCACCGGCAACACCTGTTCCAGGCTCAGGGCACGGGTGTTGAAGCCGGCGAAATCGCTCATCAGGCTGGCCTTGTCCATGATCGGCAAGCTGTGCAGGCCGTCACGTCCCAGCCCCTTGAAGCGCTCGCCACGGGGCATGACCCGGGCCATGAAGTGCTTCAGGCGCCGGGCTTGCCAGGCTTCCAGTCGCTCGCGGCGGCGAAAGCGCAGGGCATAGCGGCTGAACACGAAGGCACCGATGCTGCGCAGGGTGCCCAGCAGGCGTTCACTGTTCATTGGCGAACGCCTCCCAGGCCTGGGTGCAATGGGACGGCAGCACCGCCACCGCCGGCTCGCGGCGGATCAGCTGGCCCAGGCCGCTGTAGGTGCGCAGGTATTGCTGGCGGTCGGCGCTGGCAAACCACAGCGCCGGTGCGGCCGGCAGGCGTTCGGCGCGGCAGGCCGGCACCGACCAGCAGGCATCGGCCACCAGGAACGCCGGCCGCCCCTGGGCGTCGGCGATGAACAGGCCCAACTGGCCGGCGCTGTGCCCCGGCAGCGGCACGCCGATCAGGCTGCCATCGCCGAACAGGTCCAGGCCCTGCTCGAAGGGCGCCATCCAGCCCGGCAGCGCACAGCTGGGGCTGGCGTCGGCCAGGCGCAGGCGGGCGCTGAAGTCGTCCGGCAGCAACCCCGGCAGATGGCCGCCGAGGGTGGCGCGCCAACGCTGGCCGCGCAGGCTGTCGATATGCCGGTAATCGGCCTCCAGGGCGATGAAGCGGGCATTGCTGAAGTCCCGCAGGCCGGCGATATGGTCGGCGTGGAAGTGGGAAATGATCACATGGCGGATATCCCCCGGGCCGATGCCCAGCTCGTGCAACTGCGCGCCCAGTTGCTCGACCACTGGCAACTGCACCGGCACCGCGCTGCGGTACAGGCGCTCGGGCAGGGCACGGGTGGCCTGGAAGAAGTGCTCGGCGTAGCCGGTGTCGTACAGAATCCAGCCGTGGTCCGGGTGCTGGATCAGCCCGCACAAGGCCGGGAACTGCACCGGCGCCAGGCGCCCACCACGGTCGGCCATGCATTCCAGATGCTGGCACCAGCCGGCCCGCAGGATCTTCAAGCTAACGCGGCGGCTCATGGGCGTTGCCTCTGTTGGGCCAGCCACCATTGGGCGTGCTGGGCGATGCCCTGTTCCTGGCTGATCACCGGGTGGTAGCCCAGCTCGCGCTGGATGGCGCTGATGTCCAGGGTCTGGCTGAAGGCCAGGACGCCTGCGGCATAGCGGGTGATCAAGGGTTCGGCGCCGTTGCCCAGGCGCGCCTTGAGCTCCAGCAACTGCGCCACGCCGTGCACCAGGGGCCAGGGCAGGCGGCGGGTGCGCAGTGGCAATTGGAAGTGCTCGGCCATCTGTTGCAGCAGGTCCTTGAAGGCCAGGGGCGTGGCGTTGCTCAGGTTGTAGACGCACAGCGGGCGCGGCAGGGGCCGGGTCAGGGCCAGCCACACCGCGTGCACCAGATTGTCGACGCAGGTCAGGTCCAGCTGCGCCCGGCCGCCGCGCATCAGCGGAATCGCCCCGCGCTGCATCACCCGCAGCAGACGCGGCATCAGGGTCGCGTCCCAGGGGCCGAATACCGCCCGGGGCCGTAGGATCACGCATTCCGGCAGGCCGGCTTGGCCCAGCAGGGTTTCGGCCTGGGCCTTGCTGCGGGCGTAGTCGTTCACCGGTGGCGGCAGCGGCTGGTCTTCGCGGATGCCCAGGCGGTCGCTGAAGTTGAAGTACAGGCTCGGGGTGGAGATGTGCACCAGCCGCGCAATGCGGTTGTCCCGGCAGGCGTGGATCACCTCGGCGGTGGAGTCGAGGTTGGCCCGGGCAAAGGCTTGGGGCGAACCCCAGGGTGAAGACAAGGCGGCGCAATGGACGATGGCGTCGTGCTCGCGGCTGGCGTCGGTCAGCAGGCGTTTGGCCTGGCGGCTGCCGTGCTCCAGAGGCAGCCAGCGTACCGGCGCCGGGCTGTGGGCAATCACCTCGGCCGCCGCCTCGGGGTTGCGCCCGCTGAACTGCACTTCGCAGCCTTCGGCGGCCAGCTTCCAGACCAGATGCCGACCGATAAAACCGGTGCCGCCGGTGACCAGGATCTTCATTAGAACTCCAGGATCAGGCCGCCGAGGGACAAGCCCGCGCCGGTGCCGATCAGCATCAGGGTTTGCCCGCGTTGAATGCGCCCGTCGCGCACCGCGATGTCCAGGGCGGTGGGCAGGGACGCCGCCACCTGATTGCCGTGCCGGGCAAAGATATCGATCAGCTTCTCGGGGCCGAGACTCAGGCGCTTGGCTGCGTGCTGCATGGCCTGCTGGCTGGCCTGATGGGGGATCACCCAGTCGATCCTCTCCAGGGGCAATGCGGCTTGCTGGAGCAGGTCGTCCATCAGCTCGGGCAGATGCTTGGCGGCGAGGCGGAACACCCCTTTGCCCTGCATGGCGAAGCTGGTCAGGGGCTCGAAGGGCACCTCAATGCGCCGCGGATGAAAGCGCGAACCGCCGGCGGGGATCTGGCACAGCGCGGCGCCTTCGGCGTAGGTCTTCAGGCGCGAGGCGAGGATCTTCTGCCCGCCGTCACCGGCTCCCAGCACCACCGCCGCCGCGCCGTCGCCGAAGATGCCGCTGACCTCCACCTGCTGCCAGTCCAGGCCGCAGGAGGCGATATCCGCGCACACCAGCAGCACACGCCGGTAATGCCCGGCCTGAATCGGCCAGGACAGGGTGTCCAGGGCGGCGATAAAGCCCAGGCAACTGGCGTTGATGTCCATGGCCGGGATACCCGACTGCCCCAGGCCCAGCTCCCGCTGCAGCAGCGCGGCGTTGCAGGGCATGCCCTGGTCCATGGTGCCGCTGGCGCAGACGATCAGGTCCAGCTGTTCAAGCGCCAGGCCTGCTGCGTGCAGGGCCTGGCGCGCGGCACTGGCACCGAGGCTGGCGGCGTTGTCCGCGGGGCCGGCGACATGGCGCTGCTGCACACCGCTGATGCGCGCCACGCTGCCGGTTTCCAGGCCGAGCCGGCTGTCCAGTTCGGCACTGGTGACCACCCGCTGCGGCAGGGCATGGCCGCTGCCGAGGATGGCCAGAGTGCGGGCCGGGCGCAGGGAGGACGCTGATGTGTGCATGAAAATTCCGTTTGTGGGGCGTCGAGGGGGCGTTGCGAGGTGCGTTCAGTTGGCTGAAGGCGCCACTGGGCATTTGCTCAGAAACCCCTGCAGCTTTTGCTGGTATTCCTCGACCGGCATCAGGTCACTGTGTTTGGCGATGAAACAGGCCATGCCCTCGCGGGCCATATCGGCGCAAGCCACGAGGTAGAACTCCGTTATCTCCTGCACATGCACAATCTGCTTCCAGGCCAGGCTGCTTTGAGCGCCGCGGGCGTTGAGCAGGGTGAAGCCCTGGTCGTCGAAGTTCAGGTAATAGGTGCCTTCGACGGCCCGCAACCGGGTTTCGATCAGGCGCTGACTCAACCCGCGCAACGGTGCCTGGGGTTTGATCGGGGTGGCAGCAATTCGGTTTTGCAGGTGCTTGATCCAGCGCCCGGAAAAGCGCCACCACAGGGGGATGAAGATCAACGCGAACAGCACCATGGCGATGACTTTCTCCGGGGTAAGGCGTCGCTCGGGGAAATAGATCGACAGGCAGCCGCCGAGCAGGCACAGGGTGAACATCACGAGGCCGATAAAGCGGCCTTGCCACTGCGCAAATGTGCTCATGGCCCGGACATGCTGCTGATCACCCTTGAGCAGTTCCTGCTTCAGCGGTTCGGCAATCCAGGCTTCGGTGTGGGCAGGGGTGATGCGGTAGTGCAATTCCATGGGGGCTGAATCCGAGGTCCGTGTTCGGTGAGGGCGGCAGTTTACCGATTTCTGGGGGGCGGGTAGCAGCGGCGTGTGCGCGAACCTTTACTCACTGCTCAGGTTGGAAATTGCTCTATGTATCGCTCCACCCATTGGTACAGGTGTTCGTCGAGTTGCGGCCGCTGCTGGCTGAAGCGGTCCTGGCAGCTAATGAAGAACGGGTCCTGATTGACCCGCAGCGCCAGCTCGATGGGGCTTTCGCTTTCGGCATGGGCCGCTCTTAGTTGCTGCTGGCGCTGATCGGCCTGTTCCAGACTGTCCGCCAGGGTATCCAGTTGCAGGTGGCGCAACTGGGCGATGGCCTCGGGCAGGTGAAAGTGCAGGGCGCTGTCGAAGCCCTCCCAATCCTCGTAGGCCAGCCACTCGTGCAGGATCATGAAGCAGCGCAGGGCCGGGGCCAGTTGCTCCAGTCGTGCGAAATCCAGCCAGTACTGACGCGGCAACTGCTCGGCGGTTTCCATGGCCTGGGCGATCAGATCCAGGGCCTGAGCCGGGTCCCGGTGATGCTTGCGCAGGATGCGCTGGGTCAGGGTGAAGCGCGCTTCTTCAATCGCGTGCAGGGCGCGGTTCAGGTCGTAGCCGGCGGTGTGCAGCTGTTCCCGGGCTTGCTCTTGGGGCAGGCCGGACTTTTCTACCAGCACTTGCAGCAACTCGGATTTGTAGAGCTCGGCGGCCTGTTGCGGGTTGCCTGCGCAGCGGGCGAGCAGGGCCTGGGCGTGGCGCAGGCCGATGGGGATCAGGCTGCGTAGCTGTTGCAGGGCCTGGATGTGCGTCGGGTCCATCGACTGCGGTGCCTCGGGATTGGCGGATGTTCGAGAGGGGCGATTATCCACCGTGGGCGCGCAGTTGTGCGGGTTTATAACGAGGGCCCGGTGATGTTCGCGGCACCCACGGGATTTACACGGCTTTGGGTTTGTAGGAGCCGGCTTGCCGGCGAAAGCGTCGGCCGGGATGGTGGTGAAGGCCGGGCTGGCCTCTTCGCTGGCAAGCCAGCTCCTACGGGATTTGCGCGGTTTTGAGTTTGTAGGAGCCGGCTTGCCGGCGAAGGCGTTGGCCGGGATGGCGGTGAAGGCTGGGCCGGCCTCTTCGCTGGCAAGCCAGCTCCTACGGGATTTGCGCGGTTTTGGGTTTGTAGGAGCCGGCTTGCCGGCGAAGGCGTGGGCCGGGATGGCGATGAAGGCCGGGCCGGCCTCTTCGCTGGCAAGCCAGCTCCTACGGGATTTGCGCGGTTTTAGGTTTGTAGGAGCCGGCTTGCCGGCGAAAGCGTTGGCCGGGCTGACGATGAAGGCCGGGTTGGCCTCTTCGCTGGCAAGCCAGCTCCTATGGGGAGGTGTTTAGGCGGGGTCTGGGCGGGCGCCGTCGAGCAGGGCATCCACCACGGCGCGGGCCATTTCAACGGAATGCACCATGGACCAGATCAGCCCACGTTCGATGCCGCTGGCCCGTTCGGTGATTTCATCGGACACCTCTTCGGCGCATTTGAGCAGCAGGGAGACGTGCATCAGGGCGTCTTCGGCATTGACCTGGGCTGCACGGCGAACAGCGGGTGGCCCTGGCCATCGCGCAGGTCGAAGGGGCGATGGCGGGTGCCGTGCAAGGCGGCCAGCAGGTTGGCGTTGGCGCGGTCCAGCTCCGGATCGCGGCGCGGATGATCGGTGGGCAAAGGCGGATCGGGGACGAGCCTTTTCATGACGGTCACTCACTCAGTAGTTAACGGACTGCCGAGCTCACTTCCACATGAGGGGTGGCCGTTGTGCGAGGGTGTGGAAGACCGGGACTGAGTAACCCAGCACACCCGAAGGTGTCCCGCGCACAACCGCCATAAAGCGATGCCGACGACAAAACGTCGAGCCATGCCCATGAGCGCTCATGCTTACTCAGGTCCGAACTTCCACATCCGGGCCGCTGATTTTGCAGCGGCACCGGGAGACTGCCTGATCGTTCGAAAGGGGTGCAAGGCGCTCAAAGGCGTGGGGGATTCTCTCGGATTTACCCTACAAAACAAAGAGACTCTGCTTCGCTATGGCGCGGCTTCGCCTGACAAATCTCGGCTTTTATCCAGGCAAAGAGCGGCACAACGGCCGATCAAAGAAGCAGAGAAATGATTTGATATTTAATGAAATCAGGCTTTGATGCTCGGTCTGTATTTGGGCTGCATATAGTGTGTGGTGGAAGCCGGCAGGATTCAGCGTCAGGAGTCCTGAGCGGCGAAGTTGCACAGGACATTCCTTAGCAGGGCTGCGAGCACGTCGCAAATTCTAGGAGGCTTCACTCATGCGCGTTGAAACGGTTGGCTTTTTAAAACAATACGCATCCGACCTGCCTCTAGAGGAGCCAATGGTCGTCACGCAAAACGGTGTGCCTGTTTACGTTGTCGAGTCTTACGTTGAGCGTAAGCGTCGCGACGAGGCAGTGGCGTTGGTGAAATTGCTGGCAGTCAGTTCGCGCGAGTATGCCCGAGGCAAGCATTGTTCGACTGATGAGCTGAAGGCCCGTTTAAGCGGGAGGTTTGCCCACAAATAAAAAAAAGGGCCTGGAGACGTATCTCCAAGCCCTCAAAAGGTGAGAGGTGTCTAGTCCCTCAACCTGGTGAGCGGTGTTGCATGTTTCGGTGTCGCGGTGGTTAGGCTTTCAGCGGAACCAGACGCGGGGCAATCATGTTTTCCGGACGCAGGATGTCGTCGAGCATGGCGTCGTCCAGCAGGCCTTCTTCGCGCACCAGTTCCAGTACGCCACGGCCACTTTCCAGGGCGATGCGGGCGATACGGGTGGCGTTTTCATAGCCGATGTACGGGTTCAGCGCGGTCACCAGGCCGATGGAGTGCTCCACCAGTTCGCGGCAACGGGTTTCGTTGGCGGTGATGCCGGTGATGCAGTGCTCGCGCAGCATGTCCATGGCGCGTTGCAGCAGGCGGATCGAGTCGAAGATCTTGAAGGCGATCAACGGCTCCATCACGTTCAGTTGCAGCTGGCCGCCTTCGGCCGCCATGGTCAGGGCCAGGTCGTTGCCGATAACTTGGAACGCTACCTGGTTCACGGCTTCCGGGATCACCGGGTTGACCTTGCCGGGCATGATCGAGCTGCCTGGCTGACGCGCTGGCAGGTTGATTTCGTTGATGCCGGTGCGTGGGCCGCTGGACAACAGGCGCAGGTCGTTGCAGATCTTCGACAGCTTCACGGCGGTACGCTTGAGCATGCCGGAGAACAGCACGAAGGCGCCCATGTCGGAGGTGGCTTCGATCAGGTCGGCAGCTGGAACAACCGGCTGGCCGCTGATGACGGCCAGGCGTTGTACGGCCAGGGCCTGGTAACGCGGGTCGGCGTTGATGCCGGTGCCGATGGCGGTGCCGCCCAGGTTCACTTCGGTCAGCAGTTCTGGCGCCAGAGTCTTCAGGCGCGCCAGGTCTTCACCCAGAGTGGTGGCGAAAGCGCGGAATTCCTGACCCAGGGTCATCGGCACGGCGTCTTGCAGTTGGGTACGGCCCATCTTCAGGACGTGGTTGAACTCGACGCCTTTGGCAGCGAACGCCTGGATCAGGCTGTCGAGGCTGGCCAGCAGCGCGTCGTGACCCAGCAGCAGACCCAGGCGGATCGCGGTCGGGTAGGCGTCGTTGGTGGACTGCGCCATGTTCACGTCGTTGTTCGGGTGCAGGTACTGGTATTCGCCCTTGCTGTGGCCCATGGCCTCCAGCGCGATGTTGGCGATGACTTCGTTGGCATTCATGTTGGTTGAAGTGCCAGCGCCGCCTTGAATCATGTCCACCACGAACTCTTCGTGGAAATCGCCGCGGATCAGACGGGCACAGGCTTCGCTGATGGCAGCGTGCTTGGCTTCGCTGAGTTGGCCCAGTTCGCGGTTGGCGTCAGCAGCTGCCTGCTTGACCATTGCCAGGCCGACCACCAATTTCGGGTAATGCGAAATCGGAACACCGGAGAGGCGGAAGTTGTTCACCGCTCGCAGGGTCTGGATGCCGTAATACGCTTGAGCGGGTACTTCGAGTACGCCAAGCAGGTCTTTTTCGGTGCGGAATGATGCAGCGGAGGACATGACGGAGATCATCTCGGTAGGGACCCGGTCTGTGCCGGGAACGCTGCGAATCCTAGGCTGAAGGGATTTTTTGGGCCAATGCTGTTAAACACTGGGCTATGCATATTCGGCATAATGCTGGTGTGACGCCGGGTTGCCGGCGAGCGTGTGACCTAAAATGGTGCGTGTCCGGGAGGACGTGATGAATCTGGAAAGCAAATGGCTCGAGGACTTCAGTGCCCTGGCCGCCACCCGCAGTTTTTCCCAGGCTGCCGAGCGTCGCTTCGTGACCCAGCCGGCGTTCAGCCGGCGGATCCGCAGCCTGGAAGCGGCCCTGGGCCTGACCCTGGTCAACCGCTCGCGCACGCCGGTGGAGCTGACGGCAGCGGGGCAGTTGTTCCTGGTGACCGCGCGCACCGTGGTCGAACAGCTCGGCGAGGTGGTGCGCCACCTGCACCACCTGGAAGGCGGGCAGGGTGAAGTGATGCAGGTGGCGGCGGCCCACTCCCTGGCGCTGGGCTTCTTCCCGCGCTGGATCGCCCAGTTGCGCAACGAGGGGTTGAACATTGCGACGCGGCTGGTGGCGACCAACGTCGGCGACGCGGTGCATGCCCTGCGTGAAGGCGGTTGCGACCTGATGCTGGCCTTCTATGACCCGGACGCCGCACTGCAGATGGACTCGGAAATCTTCCCCTCGCTGCACCTGGGGCATACCGAGATGCTCCCAGTGTGTGCCGCGGATGCCCAGGGCAAGCCGTTGTTCGATCTGGAAGGCGAGGCCAGCGTGCCGCTGCTGGCCTATAGCGCCGGGGCTTTCCTTGGCCGCTCGGTGAACCTGTTGCTGCGCCAGCGCAACCTGCGTTTCACCACTGTTTATGAAACCGCCATGGCCGACAGCCTCAAGAGCATGGCTTTGGAGGGGCTGGGTATTGCCTGGGTGCCGCAACTGAGCGTGCGCGCCGAACTGGCCCGGGGCGAACTGGTGGTGTGTGGCGGCGCGCAATGGCATGTGCCGCTGGAGATCCGCCTGTACCGCTGCGCCCTGGTGCGCAAGGCCAACGTGCGCTTGCTGTGGCGCAAGCTGGAAGGCGCCGCTGTGCAAGCCGCGGCCGTGTAGGAGCTGGCTTGCCGGCGAAGGCGTCGGTCGGGAGGGTGGTGATCGCGGGGCTGGCCTCTTCGCTGGCGAGCCAGCTCCTACGGGAGATAGGCGCAGGTTTTTTGTAGGAGCCGGCTTGCCGGCGAAGGCGTCGGCTGGGAGGGCGGTGATTGCAGGGCTGGCCTCTTCGCTGGCAAGCCAGCTCCTACGGGAGATAGGCGCAGGTTTCTTGTTAGGAGCCGGCTTGCCGGCGAAAGCGTCGGCTGGGAGGGCGGTGATTGCAGGGCGGGCCTCTTCGCTGGCAAGCCAGCTCCTACGAGGGAGCCGGATTGACCTTGGAGTCAATAAAGCCGGGGTTTTGCGCCGGAAATACTTTGTTTTGCAGGTGGTCGGCGAAAGTGCGTTTAGCCCGGCTTTTTCGGTATACTGCGCGGCCTTCGGCCGGTTCGTCCGGCCATTTTTCGTACAACAAGCCACGCCTTTTCGCGTGGCTTGTTGTTTTTGACGCGCCTGCGGGCGCCCAGAGAGAAGAGGCACGACGATGAGTGCACTGGTTGGCGTGATCATGGGCTCCAAGTCCGATTGGTCCACCCTTAGCCACACCGCCGATATGCTGGAAAAGCTCGGCATCCCTTACGAGGTGAAGGTGGTTTCTGCACACCGCACCCCGGACCTGCTGTTCCAGTACGCCGAAGAGGCTGAGGCGCGAGGCATCGAGGTGATCATCGCCGGTGCCGGTGGCGCGGCGCACCTGCCGGGCATGTGTGCGGCCAAGACCCACCTGCCGGTGCTGGGCGTGCCGGTGCAGTCGTCGATGCTCTCGGGCGTGGATTCGCTGCTGTCGATCGTGCAGATGCCTGCGGGCATTCCGGTAGCCACCCTGGCTATCGGCAAGGCCGGTGCAATCAACGCGGCCCTGCTCTCGGCGAGCATCCTGGGCGCCAAGCACCCGCAGTTCCATGCGGTGCTGAAAAAATTCCGTGCTGAACAGACAGACAGCGTCCTGGACAATCCAGACCCACGCGTCGCCTGAGGTTGTTGACGATGAAGATCGGTGTAATCGGTGGCGGCCAGTTGGGCCGCATGTTGGCCCTGGCGGGGACTCCGCTGGGAATGAACTTCGCTTTTCTCGACCCGGCGCCGGATGCTTGTGCGGCCGCCCTGGGCGAACACCTGCGGGCCGATTATGGCGACCAGGACCACCTGCGCCAGCTGGCCGATGAAGTGGATCTGGTGACCTTCGAATTCGAGAGCGTGCCGGCGGAAACCGTGGCCTTCCTCTCGCAGTTCGTGCCGGTCTACCCGAGCGCCGAAGCCTTGCGCATCGCCCGCGACCGTTGGTTCGAGAAGAGCATGTTCAAGGACCTGGGGATTCCTACTCCCGAGTTCGCTGACATCCAGTCCCAAGCCGATCTCGACGTTGCCGTGGCGCGCATTGGCCTGCCGGCGGTGCTCAAGACCCGCACCCTGGGTTACGACGGCAAGGGCCAGAAGGTTCTGCGCAACGCTGCCGACGTCGAAGGCACCTTCGCCGAACTGGGCAGCGTGCCTTGCCTGCTGGAAGGCTTCGTGCCCTTCACCGGTGAAGTCTCGCTGATCGCCGTGCGCGCCCGTGACGGTGAAACCCGTTTCTACCCGCTGGTGCACAACACCCACGACAGCGGCATCCTCAAGCTGTCCGTGGCCAGCAGCGATCACCCGCTGCAGGCGCTGGCCGAAGACTATTCCAGCCGGGTGCTCAAGCAGCTGGACTACGTCGGCGTGATGGCGTTCGAGTTCTTCGAAGTGGACGGTGGCCTCAAGGCCAACGAGATCGCTCCGCGGGTGCACAACTCCGGGCACTGGACCACCGAAGGCGCCGAGTGCAGCCAGTTCGAAAACCACCTGCGGGCGGTAGCCGGCCTGCCGCTGGGTTCCACCGCCAAGGTGGGTGAGAGCGCGATGATCAACTTCATCGGTGAAGTGCCGCCGGTGGACAAGGTCATCGCCATCGACGACTGCCACCTGCATCACTACGGCAAGGCCTTCAAGGTCGGGCGCAAGGTCGGTCACGCCAACCTGCGCTGCGTCGACCAGGCGACCCTGCAAGCGCAGATTATCAAGGTCGAAGCGCTGATCGCCGAGTAACAAATCCACCGGCTGGCGGGAACCTTCGTTTCCCGCCGTTCTCTGATAGCAGGATGCCAAGGCGCTGACTAGGCTTTGGCATAACCCCCCTTATCAGAGGAACAGCCATGCACATAATCGGAACCATTTTCATCGGCTTGATCGTTGGTCTGCTGGCGCGTTTCCTCAAGCCGGGAGACGACAGCATGGGCTGGATCATGACCATCCTGCTGGGTATCGGCGGTTCGCTGGCGGCCACTTATGGCGGTCAGGCGCTGGGTATCTACCATGCAGGCCAGGGCGCCGGTTTCATCGGTGCGTTGGTGGGCGCGATCATCCTGCTGGTGATCTACGGCTTCGTCAAAAAGAGCTGAGCCACGCTGCAAGCCCCCTCTGCCGTCCGGGCGGAGGGGAGCCCCTTTCTTTATCTGAAACTTCACCGCAGCTGACGGTTTGGGCACTAGAATGCCCGGGTTTTTCCGTCCTTCCTTTTTGACCGAGCCACCCTCTCATGCGCCGTCTTCTATTGACCCTTGTTCTGCTGGGCTGCGGCCTGGCCCAGGCTGGCGAACTGCCGGAAACCGACTGGCTGGAGCTGATGCCCAAGTCGGACCAGAAGGCCCTGGAGCAAATGCCGGAAATTGATCACAACTCCCCCGAAGCCAATGGCACCTTCACCGACAAGGGCGGCTTGAAGCAGAGCAAGGGGTTGCCGGCGGTGATGTATTCCACCAAGACCGTGGCGGCCATGAACGGCAAGGAAATCCGCATTGGCGGTTATCCGGTTCCGCTGGAAGCCGATGCCAAGGGGCGCAGTACGCTGTTCTTCCTGGTGCCGTACCCGGGCGCCTGCATCCACGTGCCGCCACCGCCGCCCAACCAACTGGTGCTGGTGCGCTTTCCCAAGGGTTTGAAGCTGGATGACATCTACACGCCGCTGTGGGTGACCGGCACTTTGAAGGTCGAGAAGGTCAGCAATGACCTGGCCGATGCCGCCTACGCCCTGGAGGCGGCGAAGGTGCGGGTGGTCAAGGAATCGGATCTCTGACGCGGTAGGAGCCGGCTTGCCGGCGAAAGCGGCCTCAAGAACGCCGACGGTCTTGAGGCCGCTTTCGCTGGCAAGCCAGCTCCTACGGGGACACGTCAGAGCGGGGCGGCGCTGATGCTCACGCTTAGGGTGTGGCTGGCGCCCGGCGCCAGGGTGACGATGTCGTCCATCACGTTGGCGGTCTCGATGCACAGCATGCGCTGCCAGCCATCGTCGGCCATGTCGCTGAACTGCGCGGCGCGGTCGATCCAGGGGTTCCAGATCACTGCGGTGCGCGAGCCTTCGCTGTTCAGTCGAACGCGCCGTTGCCAGCCCGGGTCGACGATATCCAGTTGCGCTGGGGCATTCAGGTAGATGCGGTCGGTTTCGCCGGCAAAATGCAGGTTGCCGCTCTGGACCTTGGTTTTCCAATCTTCCAGGGTCTCGATGTAACTCAACCCGTCCACACCCTCGACATGCACCTGGCGCACATCGCTGACTGCAAAATAGCTGTGCAGTGCCTGGCTGATGCTGACGCTTTCAGTGCCCTGGTTATGGCTGGTCAGGCTGATGTGCAGTTGCTCGTCGAGACGGATGGTCAGGCTCGGTTCCACCGGGTGAGGCCAGCCGGGAAAGCCGCCTTCGGGGCAGGGCAGGCGCAGGTGTACCAGCAGGCTGTCGCCCTGGATCTCGGTGCCCAGCAGCTCCCAGTCGGTGGCCCGTACCAGGCCGTGGGCCGGCGCCGGTTCGCTGCTCTGGCGCATGGCCTGGACACTTTCTGGGTTGCGCGCAAAGTTGCCGAACCATGGCCAGCACACTGGTACCCCGGCGCGAATGTTCTTGCCGGTCTTGAACTGCGCCTCGTCGTTGAGCCAGATCAGCGGCTGCTGCCCGGCCAGTTGATAGCTGAGGATGTGCGCGCCTTGCTGGGCCACCAGCAATTGGGCCTGACCGTGGCGGATACGCCAGCAGTTCAGTTCGTCCATTTTCACCGTTTCAACGTGGGGCGTCGGCATGCTGCGGTTCTCGTTCAGGAGGCTTGGGCTGTCATGGCAACAGCCGCCGGGTTAACGCGCTCTGGGCGGGACCGAACGGGTGCGGCCGCTGCCGTCGATGGCGACGAACACGAATACCGCCTCGGTGACCTTGCGCCATTCGCTGGACAGCGGGTCGTCGCTCCACACTTCCACCATCATCTGGATCGAGCTGCGGCCGATTTCCAGGGTCTGGGTATAGAAGGACAGCTGCGCGCCCACCGCCACCGGCACCAGGAAGGCCATGCGGTCGATGGCCACCGTGGCCACCCGACCTCCGGCGACGCGGCTGGCCATGGCGGTGCCCGCCAGGTCCATCTGCGCGACCAGCCAGCCACCAAAGATATCGCCAAAGCCGTTGGTTTCACGCGGCAAAGCGGTGATTTGCAAGGCCAGGTCGCCTTGCGGGATTGGATCTTCTTGTTCGAGTTCTATCATGCCGAGGGGCCTCTGACCCGTGACGCTTCTTGGGGTACTTCAGGTGAATAGCCGTCTTCAGGAAAAACGATTCAGTCCGAACATACTACGTTCGTCACGTTCTTTCTAAGGCGTGCTAAAGGGAAACTCTGCGAAATCGACTGGCGCTGGCCAGGGGGCGCGCAGCAGCGTTTTCGCACAGCAACCCTTGCCAGGAGCGGCTTTGCGCCCCGAGGTCTGCGAGTATATCGGTCGATAGACTCCGCGACGACCCGTCCAGTTCGCAAATTTGTCAGTCATTTGTGCACCGCTGTGTACGCATTCGAACAATTTGCTATCGTGCCGGACCTGCCAGGCCCCAACCAGCGCTGTTGCGGCTTCCAGAATCAACTATAAGAGAAGCCCTTGCCATGACCACTGTGCCCTCGAGCGCCGCGCAGCCAGCGCAACCCGCCCGCCCCCTGACCCGTAGTGACTACAAGACCCTGTCGCTGTCCGCCTTGGGTGGTGCACTGGAGTTCTACGACTTCATCATTTTCGTGTTCTTCGCCACCGTGGTCGGCAAGTTGTTCTTCCCGGCAGACATGCCCGAGTGGCTGCGCCTGATGCAGACCTTCGGCATTTTTGCTGCCGGTTACCTGGCGCGGCCCCTGGGCGGGATCGTCATGGCGCACTTCGGCGACCTGCTGGGGCGCAAGAAGATGTTCACCCTGAGCATCTTCATGATGGCGGTGCCGACCCTGATCATGGGCCTGCTGCCGACCTACGCGCAGATCGGCATGTGGGCGCCGATCCTGTTGCTGTTGATGCGGGTGATCCAGGGTGCGGCGATCGGCGGTGAAGTGCCCGGGGCCTGGGTGTTCGTTTCCGAGCACGTGCCCCAGCGGCACATCGGCTATGCCTGCGGCACCCTGACCTCCGGCCTGACCGCCGGGATTCTCCTGGGCTCGTTGGTGGCCACCGCGATCAACAGCATCTATACCCCGGCGGAAGTGGCGGACTACGCCTGGCGGATTCCGTTCCTGCTGGGCGGGGTGTTCGGCCTGTTCTCGGTGTACCTGCGTCGCTTGTTGCATGAGACCCCGGTGTTCGCCGAACTGCAATTGCGCAAGGCCTTGGCCGAAGAGTTACCGCTGCGAGCGGTGCTGCGTGATCACCGTGAAGCCATCGTGATCTCCATGTTGCTGACCTGGCTGCTGTCCGCCGGGATCATCGTGGTGATCCTGATGACCCCGACGGTGTTGCAGACCGTCTATCAGTTCCCGGCCATCACCGCCCTTGAGGCCAATAGCCTGGCGATCGTGTTCCTGAGCCTGGGCTGCGTGGCCTCCGGGGCCCTGGCGGACCGTTTCGGTGCCGGCAAAGTCTTCGTCTTCGGCAGCGCCTTGCTGCTGGCCACGTCCTGGACCTTCTATCACGGCCTGCAGGACAACCCGCAGTGGCTGTTCCCGCTGTATGCCCTGACCGGCCTGTTCGTCGGCACCATCGGCGCCGTGCCTTATGTGATGGTCAAGGCGTTCCCGGCGGCGGTGCGTTTCAGCGGCCTGTCGTTTTCCTACAACCTGGCCTACGCAATCTTCGGCGGGCTGACGCCGATGGTGGTGACCTGGCTGCTCAAGGAAAGCCCGATGGGCCCGGCCTATTATGTTGCAATTATTTGCGGCATCGGCCTGCTGGTGGGGCTGTACCTGTGGAAGAAGGGCCGCTGACAGGCGTGATGCCCACTTGGACGTGTTCGCCGGCAAGCCGGCTCCTACCGACACAATCAGGAAAGGCCAGCTTCTGTAGAGGAGTGCTGGCCTTTCATCTAATTGTCATATTCCAGACATAGAGTGTTCACACGGCCTACAGATACTGGCCCCGACTTAACACCCCCTATCTGCTAGGAGTAAGGCATGAAACTGAAGCGTTTGATGGCGGCAATGACCTTTGTCGCCGCTGGCGTTGCGACTGCCCACGCGGTTGCCGCTGTTGACCCTGCTATCCCGAGCTACACCAAGACCACTGGTGTGTCGGGCAACCTGTCCAGCGTCGGTTCCGATACCTTGGCGAACCTGATGACCCTGTGGGCCGAGAACTACAAAAAAGAATACCCGAACGTCAACATCCAGATTCAGGCCGCCGGCTCCGCCACCGCGCCACCTGCGCTGACCGAAGGCACCTCCAACCTGGGCCCTATGAGCCGCAAGATGAAGGACACCGAACTGGCGGCCTTCGAGCAGAAGTACGGCTACAAGCCAACCGCTATCCCGGTGGCCGTGGACGCCCTGGCGGTGTTCGTGCACAAGGACAACCCGATCCAGCACCTGACCATGGAACAGGTCGATGCGATCTTCTCCGCGACGCGTCTGTGCGGCGCTAAAGAAGAAGTCAAAACCTGGGGCGACCTGGGCGTGAAGGGCGACCTGGCCAACAAGCCGGTCCAGCTGTTCGGCCGTAACTCGGTATCCGGCACCTACGGCTACTTCAAGGAAGAAGCCCTGTGCAAAGGCGACTACAAGCCTAACGTCAACGAGCAACCAGGTTCGGCCTCGGTCGTACAGTCCATCAGCTCCTCGCTGAACGGCATCGGCTACTCGGGCATCGGCTACAAGACTGCCAGCGTGAAGACCGTGGCCCTGGCCAAGAAAGGCAGCACTGACTTCATCGAAGACAGCGAAGAAAACGCCCTGAACGGCAAATACCCGCTGTCGCGCTTCCTCTACGTCTACGTCAACAAAGCCCCGAACAAGCCTCTGGCCCCGCTGGAAGCCGAGTTCGTGAAACTGGTCCTGTCGAAACAGGGTCAGGAAGTGGTGGTGAAAGACGGTTACATCCCTCTGCCAGCCAAAGTTGCCGCCAAGGCCCTGGCTGACCTGGGTCTGAAAGAAGGCGCATAAGCCGCCGCATAAGGGTCCGGCCCCCGGACCCTGTCGTATCCGTAGGAGCTGGCTGGGCGACCCAGGCTCAAGGCCCCGTTCGCCGGCAAGCCGGCTCCTACAACCTCATTTTTTGTCCGCTGCCAGCTTTGCTACGCGGCGGATTTGTTGCGTCACTGCATTGTCATCTTTCTGTCATACAGGATCGCTAGGGTGTGCGCATGAATGATCTGGCCAACTCCACCATGACTACGACTTCTCCCCCCAAGCGCATTGACTTCAATACGCCTGAACTGCAACGCAAGCGCCGCATCCGCGCGCTCAAAGATCGCCTGACCCGCTGGTACGTGCTGATTGGCGGCCTGGCTGTGCTGGGTGCGATCACCCTGATCTTCTTCTTCCTCGCCTATGTCGTCGCACCGCTGTTCCAGGGTGCCGACCTGACCGCCAAGGACCCTCTGACTCCCGCCTGGATGCAGGACGCCGGCAAGCCGCTGATGTTCTCCCTGGAAGAGCAGAACCAGGTCGGCATGCGGGTCTCCGACAAGGGCCAGGCACTGTTCTTCGACATCGACAACGGCGCCGAGCTGCGCAAGGTCGACCTGCCGATCCCGGCGGGCGCCAGTGTCACTTCCATCGGCAAGGACCAGCCGGGCACGCCGCTGGTAGTGGTAGGTTTGTCCAACGGCCAGGCCCTGGTGTTCCGCCACACCTACAAGGTCAGCTACCCGGACGGCAAGAAGACCATCTCGCCAGCCATCGAGTACCCCTACGGTGAAACCCCGATCACCCTGAATGAACAGGGCGAGGCGCTGGAACACGTCAACCTCAACGCCACTGATTCGTCGCTGATCGTCGCCGGCTCCAGCGGTTCGCAGTTGCAAGTGCTGAAGCTGACCCGCGAAGAAAACATGATGACCGGTGAGGTCACCAGCGAGCAGAACCGCATCGAGCTGCCGCAGATGACCGAACCGGTCAAGGCGATGTACATCGATCCGCGCCAGCAATGGCTGTATGTGATCAATGGGCGCGCCCAGGCCGACGTGTTCAGCCTGCGCGACAAGAGCCTCAACGGTCGCTACAAGCTGCTGGAAGACGCCGATACCGAAGTGACTGCCAGCACTCAGCTGGTAGGCGGTATCTCGCTGATCATCGGTACTTCCAAAGGTGGCCTGGCCCAGTGGTTCATGGCCCGCGACCCGGATGGCGAACTGCGCCTGAAGCAGATCCGCACCTTCCAGATGGGCACTGCACCGATCATTGAAATCACCGCCGAAGAGCGCCGCAAGGGCTTCGTTGCCCTGGACGCTTCCGGCAAGCTCGGGGTGTTCCACAGCACCGCCCACCGCACGTTGCTGGTGGACCAGGTGGTCGACGGCCAAGGCATCTTCGGCCTGTCGCCACGGGCCAACCGGGTGATCGTCGAGGCTGGCGGCAAGCTGCAACCGCTGTTGCTGGACAACCCGCACCCGGAAGTGTCCTGGAGCGCGCTGTGGAGCAAGGTCTGGTACGAGAACTACGACGAACCTAAGTACGTCTGGCAATCCACGGCGGCCAACACTGATTTCGAACCCAAGCTGAGCCTCTCGCCCCTGACCTTCGGCACCTTGAAGGCGGCGTTCTATGCCATGTTGCTGGCGGCTCCGCTGGCGGTTGCGGCAGCGATCTACACCGCCTACTTCATGGCTCCGGGCATGCGCCGCAAGGTCAAGCCGGTGATCGAGCTGATGGAGGCGATGCCGACGGTGATTCTCGGCTTCTTCGCCGGTCTGTTCCTCGCGCCCTATGTCGAAGGTCACCTGCCGGGCATCTTCAGTCTGCTGCTCTTGCTGCCGGTGGGCATCCTGGTGGCGGGTTTTGCCTGGAGCCGCCTGCCCGAGTCCCTGCGCCTGCGAGTGCCGGACGGCTGGGAAAGCGCGATCCTGATCCCGGTGATCATTTTCGTCGGCTTCATCTCGCTGTACATGAGCCCGTTCATGGAGAACTGGTTCTTCGGCGGCGACATGCGCATGTGGATCTCCCATGACCTGGGGATCACCTACGACCAGCGCAACGCCCTGGTTGTGGGCCTGGCCATGGGTTTCGCGGTGATCCCGAACATTTACTCGATTGCTGAGGATGCTGTGTTCAGCGTGCCGCGCGGCCTGACCCTGGGCTCCCTGGCCCTGGGCGCCACCCCGTGGCAGACCATGACTCGCGTGGTGATCCTCACCGCCAGCCCGGGGATCTTCTCGGCGCTGATGATCGGCATGGGCCGCGCCGTCGGCGAGACCATGATCGTGCTGATGGCCACCGGCAACACCCCGATCATGGAGATGAACCTGTTCGAAGGCCTGCGCACCCTGGCCGCCAACGTCGCGGTGGAAATGCCTGAGTCGGAAGTCGGCGGCAGCCACTACCGCGTGCTGTTCCTCTCGGCGCTGGTGCTGCTGCTGTTCACCTTCGTCATGAACACCCTCGCCGAGCTGATCCGTCAGCGTCTGCGCAAGAAATATTCGTCGCTTTAACAAAGGTAGAAGTCTGTGAAACAGAACTCCCTAAACGGCTGGTTCAAAAGCGGCGCCCCCGGCGTCTGGATCAGCGGTGGCGCGGTGTCCATCGCGGTCATCATGACCATCGGCCTGCTGGCGGTGATTGCCGTGCGTGGCCTTGGCCACTTCTGGCCGGCGGATCTGCTGCAAGCCCACTACGACGTGCCGGGCCAGGCCAACCACCTGGTCGTCGGTGAAGTGGTACAGAAGGAAGAAGTGCCCCGGGAACGCCTGAAGAGTGCCGGCCTGCCGGTGCCCGACCAGGGCCCGGAGTTCATGACTCGCGAGTTGATCAAGGTCGGCAACCGTGACCTGAACGGCAATGACTTCACCTGGATCGTCGGCGAGTGGCTGACCAACCAGAGCTACCCCAAAGAGCTGATGACCATCGAACGCCGTGAGTGGGGCAACTTCTACGGCTACCTGGTCAACGTCAAAGAGAATGGCAAGGTGATCGCCGAAGGCGAGGCCGCCTGGCCTGAGCTGCAAGCGCGGATCGACCGGGTGAGCAAGCTGGCGGCCCAGCTCAAGAGCCTGGAGAAGTCCGACATTGGCGCGATCAACGCTGGCCTGGAGCGCATCCGCTTGCATGGTCGCAAGCTGGAGCTGGGCGGCAAGCTGGACGCTGCCGCTCAAGCCGACATGGACGCCGAGCGTGCCGAGCTCAATGCCCGTTACCAGGATGTCGAGTCCCGTCTGGGCGATCTGCACGCGCAGTTCAACCGCGACAGCCTGACCGCCCGTGATGCCAACGGTAAGGAAATCGAAATCGGCCTGGGCAAGGTGGTACATGCCTACCAGCCGAACGCCATGGGCACCTTCACCAAGATCGGTTTCTACTTCAGCAAGGTCTGGGAATTCCTCAGCGACGACCCGCGTGAAGCCAACACCGAAGGCGGGATCTTCCCGGCGATTTTCGGCACCGTGATGATGACCCTGATCATGGCCATGATCGTGACGCCGTTCGGTGTGCTGGCAGCGGTCTACCTGCGTGAATACGCCAAGCAGAACGCCCTGACCCGGGTGATCCGCATTGCCGTGAACAACCTGGCGGGGGTTCCGGCCATCGTCTACGGCGTGTTCGGCCTGGGCTTCTTCGTCTATGTACTGGGCGGTTCCGTGGACCGTCTGTTCTTCCCCGAAGCCCTGCCGGCGCCGACCTTCGGTACTCCGGGGCTGCTCTGGGCATCCCTGACCCTGGCGCTGCTGGCGGTGCCGGTGGTGATCGTGGCCACTGAAGAAGGCTTGGCGCGAATTCCCCGCACCGTGCGTGAAGGCTCCCTGGCGCTGGGCGCGACCAAGGCCGAGACCCTGTGGAAGATTGTCCTGCCCATGGCCAGCCCGGCGATGATGACCGGCATGATTCTCGCGGTGGCCCGTGCCGCCGGTGAAGTGGCACCGCTGATGCTGGTGGGCGTGGTGAAACTGGCGCCGTCGCTGCCGGTGGACGGCAACTACCCGTACCTGCACCTGGACCAGAAGATCATGCACCTGGGCTTCCATATCTACGACGTCGGCTTCCAGAGCCCCAACGTCGAGGCTGCGCGGCCACTGGTGTACGCCACCGCGTTGTTGCTGGTGCTGGTGATCGCGACCCTGAACCTGTCGGCGGTATGGATCCGTAACCACCTGCGGGAAAAATACAAAGCGCTGGACAGCTGATCGGCTGGCTTGTGTAGGAGCTGGCTTGCCAGCGAAGGCGCCCACAAGGGCGACACAAGGCCTAGAGGCCCCTTCGCCGGCAAGCCGGCTCCTACGGAACAGAATGATGTCGCCGCCGGCCTGATGCCTGCGGTTCACGACAAACGAATTGGTAGCACAGGGAGCATCCCATGCAACATGAAGCACACACTCACGGCATCAACATGTCCGCCCTGGGCCGCGACAAGCAGAGCCTGAGCCTGGAACAGGAAACCGTGGCCATCGAAGTGCCCGGCCTGAGCTTGTTCTACGGCGAGAAACAAGCGCTGTTCGACGTCAGCATGAACATCCCCAAGCAGCGCGTGACCGCCTTCATCGGCCCGTCCGGTTGCGGCAAGTCGACCCTGTTACGGACCTTCAACCGTATGAACGACCTGGTGGATGGCTGCCGTGTCGAGGGCGCCATCAACCTCTACGGCAACAACATCTACCGCAAGGGCGAGGACGTGGCCGAGCTGCGCCGTCGCGTCGGCATGGTGTTCCAGAAGCCCAACCCGTTCCCCAAGACCATCTATGAAAACGTGGTCTACGGCTTGCGCATCCAGGGCATCAACAAGAAGCGCGTTCTCGATGAAGCCGTGGAGTGGGCGCTCAAGGGGGCGGCGCTGTGGGAAGAGGTCAAGGACCGCCTGCACGAGTCGGCCCTGGGCCTGTCCGGTGGTCAGCAGCAGCGTCTGGTGATTGCCCGGACCATTGCCGTGGAGCCGGAAGTGTTGCTGCTGGACGAACCCTGCTCGGCGCTGGACCCGATCTCGACACTGAAAGTCGAAGAGCTGATCTACGAGCTCAAATCCAAGTTCACCATCGTCATCGTGACCCACAACATGCAGCAGGCGGCACGGGTTTCCGACTACACCGCGTTCATGTACATGGGCAAGCTGGTGGAGTTCGGCGATACCGATACGTTGTTCACCAACCCGGCGAAGAAGCAGACCGAAGACTACATCACCGGACGCTATGGCTAGGAAGCAGCTGCAAGCCGCCAGTATCAAGCGGCAAGTGAGAGCGGTTAAGGGTAACGACATAGATAGCTTGCAGCTTGTAGCGTGCGGCTCACAGCTTTTGCGGAGCAAACCATGATTTCGAAGGAAGGGTTAACCCATCACATCTCCCAGCAGTTCAATGCCGAGCTGGAAGAGGTGCGCAGCCACCTGCTGGCCATGGGCGGGCTGGTGGAGAAGCAAGTCAATGACGCGGTCACCGCGCTGATCGAGGCCGACTCCGGGCTGGCCCAGCAGGTGCGTGAGATCGACGAACAGATCAACCAGATGGAACGCAATATCGACGAGGAGTGCCTGCGCATTCTCGCTCGTCGTCAGCCGGCGGCTTCCGACCTGCGCCTGATCATCAGCATCTCCAAGTCGGTGATCGACCTGGAGCGCATCGGTGACGAAGCCACCAAGATCGCCCGGCGGGCCATTCAGCTGTGCGAGGAGGGTGAAGCTCCGCGGGGTTACGTTGAAGTGCGGCACATCGGTGACCAGGTGCGCAACATGGTCCGTGACGCGTTGGACGCTTTTGCCCGCTTCGATGCCGACCTGGCCCTGTCGGTGGCCCAGTACGACAAGATCATCGACCGTGAGTACAAGACCGCGCTGCGCGAGCTGGCCACCTACATGATGGAAGACCCGCGCTCTATCTCGCGGGTTCTGAGCATTATCTGGGTACTGCGCTCGCTCGAACGGATCGGTGACCACGCGCGCAATATTTCCGAGTTGGTGATTTATCTGGTGCGCGGTACTGATGTGCGCCATCTGGGTCTCAAGCGCATGAAGCAGGAAGTTGAAGGCACCAGCGGTGAAAGCGCTAATGTTCCGGGTGAAGCTGACGATAAGTAAGATTGCCTGAGAAGAGCGCCCGGCCCTTTTGGCCGGGCGCTTTTGTTTGAGGCTTTCGAATTGAATGGCAGCACCCGTGAACGAAAAGTCCCGGCGTGACTGAAGAGTTTTGGCAAAGTGCCATCAGCCAGCGTTATGCTTGCCGGGATTTTTAAAGGGGTGGTCGATGAGTAAGGTAAGTGTGTTGGTGGTGGATGACGCCTCGTTCATTCGTGACTTGGTGAAGAAGTGCCTGCGCAACTACTTCCCTGGCATCAAGATCGAAGACGCAATCAACGGTAAGAAGGCCCAGGCGATGCTTGCCCGTGAAGCCTTCGATCTGGTCCTGTGTGACTGGGAAATGCCGGAAATGTCCGGGCTTGAGCTGCTGACCTGGTGCCGTGAGCAAGAGGCCCTGAAAACCATGCCGTTCGTCATGGTTACCAGCCGTGGCGACAAGGAAAACGTGGTGCAGGCGATCCAGGCCGGGGTTTCCGGTTATGTCAGCAAGCCCTTCACCAACGAACAGCTGCTGACTAAGGTCAAGCAGGCGTTGAACAAGGTCGGCAAGCTCGACACCTTGATGAACAGCGCGCCGACCAAGATGAACTCGGCGTTCGGCAATGACTCCCTGAGCGCGCTGACCGGCGGCAAGCCGACAGTGGTGGGCGCTGCGGCTCCGGTCAATCCGTTTGCCAAGCCTGCCGCTGCTCCGGCTCCGGCAGCCAGTGCGGCGCCGGCTCGTGGCCTGCTCAATAGCCCGCCAGTCAAGGCCCCAGCCCCTGCGGCGTCGGCCGGTGGTGGTCGTGGCCAGGGGCAACTGCGGCTGTCCAGTGGCAACCAGCAATGTGTGATCAAGGCCTTGAGCATCAAAGAGGCCTTGTTGGTCGTGAAGCGCACCGAGAACCTGCCGCAGGTACTGGAGAGCGCGGTGCTGGACCTGGAGCAGGGCGACAACGCCGAAGTGGCGCGGTTGAATGGCTACCTGCATGCGGTGGTGGCTGTTGAGCCGAAGCCGGATAGCGACTGGTTGCAACTGACATTCCGTTTTGTGGATCAGGATGCGCAGAAGCTCGACTACATCTCCCGGTTGATTGCTCGCGGGACGGCGCAGAAGCATTTCGTTCCTGGCGCTTGATCTTCCAGGTGCTGGCTTGCCAGCCAAGGCGGACTGACCGGCGGCTCGTTCGTGGATCATTGCCGCTATAGCAGCGGCTTGTGGTTTCGCCTCTACGCCGCTGCCTAGGGCCTTCGATTCGTTCAGGCGTTCTCCCTCGAACGTCCCTCAGGAGGGCATCGCTGCCAGCGCTGCCCTCGACTGCGTCCCAATCCCGGGCTACGAGCCTATGGGCTTTCTCGGCGGTACATGGCGGCCTTCGAGCCTGTCGTAGTGTCCTCCTATCCGGCCCGCGCAGCCCCTTGCCAGCGCCGCCAGCAATCTGCTGCAAACACTTTCCTGTCCCAGGATTTTTTCCACCGCTGGATAGCGTCCGGGTTACATCACCACGACCTTGGCGTTGCGGGTGGATAACCCTCGCCTTGGGTTGAAGGCCGCCAGCAGCAAGGCGTTGAGGCTTGTACCGAGGCATTTGAGACCGTATGTCCGATTAACTTTGTCGAACTTGATTTATATCTATTTGGATATAAATTGCGAATAGCGCTCCACATCATTCTGCTCTTGCGGCCATGCCTTGAAACAACCCGATGCGACCATCCATGGCGGGGTTGATTAGCCTTGCTCCTGGTCAGTCACAGGAGAAGTTCGATGCACAGGCACAAGGATGTGGTGTTTGTCGGGAGTGCGCTCAGGGATCTCAGGGCTTTCCCTGAAGATGCCCGTCGGGCCGCCGGTTTTCAGCTGGATCTGCTGCAGCAGGGCGAGCCGCCCTTCGATTGCAGGTCGATGAAGGCTATCGGCCCGGGCGTTTTCGAAATCAGGGTCAATGAGGATTCAGGGGCGTTTCGGGTGTTTTATGTGGTCAGGCGACCCGCAGCCATTTATGTACTGCACGCGGTACGCAAGACCACCCGCAAGGCCGAAGCGCGGGATATCGAACTGGCTCGTGCCAGATTTCAGGAAATAGGTTCACGCCATGACTGACTCATCCGTTACTCAGCGGTTCGCCAGTGTCTGGGATGCTCTCGAGGCCACCCCCCAGGAAGCGGCCAACATGCGCCTGCGGGCCAAGCTCATGCTGGCGCTGGGCAAGACCGTGCAAGCCTGGGGCGTATCGCAGAAGGAGGCCGCCAAACGCCTCAATATCACCCAGCCGCGGCTCAATGACGTGCTCAGCGGCAAGATCAACAAGTTCTCCCTCGATGCGCTGGTCAATCTGTCCGAGGCGGCCCGGCTGGGGGTGGATATCAGCTTCGATACCCCAGGCACGGAGCCCCTGGCGCCGGCCTGATTCACACAAGCTCCATATCCGCCTGTTAGCGTGATTCCACAACCTACCAAGAAGCTGCCGTATGTGTGTGCGCCTGCTGTTTTTTTGTGGATTGTCGCTGGTCGCTACGTCGTTGGCGGCGATGACGGTCTACAAGTCCATCGACGCCAATGGGGTGGTGTCCTACAGCGACCGGCCTTCGCCTGGGGCGCAGGAGTTCGTGTTCCGCGAGCGCATGGTCGAGCACCTGGAGCGTCAGGTGCTCCTGGATATCCAGAAGCACAAGGGCGTGGATACGGTATATGTGCGCAATGACCTGTACGCACCGGTGGAGATCGAGTTGGGTTTTGCCGGCTTGAACAATGTCAGCGGTGTTCCCGGGCAACCGATCCGCCGGGTGCTGCCGGCCCGCAGCAGGCAGCGCCTGGCGCTGCTCACGGCGACTCGGGCCGACCAGCCCTTCAGCTATGCACCCAGGTTCCGTTATTCCCTGGGGGACCCGACAGGCGCCACCCAGGCCTATCGCTACCCGTTGCCCTGGCGTGGCGGGCCGTTTCGCCTGACCCAGGGTGCCAATGGCCAATACAGCCATTTCAGCCCCAAGAGTCGTTATGCGTTGGACATTGCCATGCCCGTAGGCACGCCGATCATCGCTGCTCGGGGTGGGAGGGTGGTGAAGACCGAGAGTGCCCAGAACGGGCGCGGCAACAACCCTGCGGGCAACTTCGTTCGGGTGCTGCACGATGACGGCACCATGGGCGTGTACCTACACCTCAAGCAAGGCTCAGTGAGCGTGCGGGAAGGGCAGCGGGTAGCGGTGGGCAGCCCGCTGGGGCTGTCGGGCAATACCGGCAACAGCAGCGGGCCGCACCTGCACTTCGTGGTGCAACGCAATACCGGGCTGGGGCTGGTGTCGATTCCCTATCAGTTCAACCAGCCGCTGGGGGATCTGCCGAATTTCGCACTGGGCAAAAAATAGGTTTCGGGGGCGGGTGTTGGCAACCGGCTCCGGGGCAGATGCAGGAGCCGGTTTGGCAGTGCAGGGCTCGATTAGTCGAGCATCAGGACTTTGGCCAGGATGATCTTCGGACCCTTCATCTTCTTGATGATGATGCGCAGGCCTTCGACTTCCAGCACTTCTTCCTCTTCCGGCACCCGTTTCAGGGTTTCGTACACCAGGCCGGCGAGGGTTTCGGCTTCGATATGGTCCAGGTCGATGCCCAGCAGGCGTTCGACCTTGAACAGTGGCGTGTCACCGCGCACCAGCAGTTTGCCCGGCTGGTAGGCGAGGATGCCGCGCTCGGTCTTGCGGTGTTCGTCCTGGATGTCGCCCACCAGCACTTCCAGCACGTCTTCCATGGTCAGGTAGCCGATCACCTTGCCGTCGGCTTCTTCCACCAGGGCGAAGTGCGAGCCGCCCTTGCGGAATTGCTCCAGCAACTGCGACAGCGGCATGTGCCGGGAGACGCGCTCCAGCGGGCGGGTCAGCTCGGCCAGGTTGAACGACTCGGGGATATGGTCCAGGGCTGCCAGTTCCAGTAGCAGGTCCTTGATGTGCAGCAGCCCGACGAACTCGTTTCGTTCGCTGTCGTAGACCGGGTAGCGGCTGAATTTGTGGCGACGGAACAGGGCGAGGATTTCCTTGAGCGGCGCGTTGAATTCGACGCTGATCAGGTCTTCCCGGGAGTTGGCCCAGTCCACCACTTCCAGTTCGCCCATTTCCACGGCCGAGGCCAATACACGCATGCCCTGGTCGCTGGGGTCCTGGCCTCGGCTGGAGTGCAGGATCAGCTTGAGTTCTTCGCGGCTGTAGTGGTGCTCGTGGTGCGGGCCAGGCTCGCCTTGGCCGGCGATGCGCAGGATGGTGTTGGCGCTGGCGTTGAGCAGGTAGATCGCCGGGTACATCATCCAGTAGAACAGGTACAGCGGCACCGCAGTCCACAGCGACAGCAACTCGGGTTTGCGGATCGCCCAGGATTTGGGAGCCAACTCGCCAACCACGATGTGCAGGTAGGAAATGATGAAGAACGCAGTGAAGAACGACACGCCGCGGATCACTTCCGGGGAGTTGACGCCGAGCGCTCCCAGCAGCGGTTCCAGCAGGTGGGCGAAGGCCGGCTCACCGACCCAGCCCAGCCCCAGGGATGCCAGGGTGATACCCAGCTGGCAGGCCGAGAGGTAGGCATCCAATTGGCTGTGCACGGTGCGCAGGATTTGTCCGCGCCAGCCGTTTTTGTGGGCAATGGCTTCGACTCGAGTCGAGCGCAGCTTGACCATGGCGAACTCTGCGGCAACGAAAAATCCGTTGAGCAGGACCAGGATCAGAGCAAAAAGAATCATGCCGAAGTCGGCGAACAGAGACGCGAGGGTAAAACCAGGGGAAGGATCCATGATGGAGTTTTGCGGGTTCCGTGTATTCGAAAAAGAAGGAAATGCAGTGCCTGAAAGGCAGGCACAAGTGACGCAATGTAGCGGCTGACAAGGCGATTGCCTAGTGTTAGCGCTGGTCGGTCAGGCTCTCGGTGCGATTTTTCTTCACCTGGGCCGGGACGAAATGGCAGGTAAAAGTGCTGCCGTGGCCCAATACGCTGCTGATCTCCAGGCGCGCCCGGTGGCGCAGCAGCACGTGTTTGACGATGGCCAGGCCCAGGCCGGTGCCGCCGGTGTTGGAGTTGCGGCTGGAGTCCACCCGGTAGAAACGCTCGGTGAGGCGCGGCAAGTGCTTGCTGTCGATGCCGATCCCCGAATCCTGCACGCTCAGGTGTGCGCCGTGCTCGTCACCCCACCAGCGGACACGGATGTTGCCTTCGGCCGGGGTGTATTTCACCGCGTTGAACACCAAGTTGGAGAAGGCACTGCGCAGCTCCGCCTCGCTGCCCTTGAGCTGTACCGAAGCATCGGCTTCCAGGGTAATGCGCTGGTTGCGCTCCCCGGACAACGCCTGGGCATCGCTCTTGATCGATTGCAGCAGCGCCTCGATGGGGACGGGCTGGTTGTCCGACGGGTAGTCGGTGGCCTCCAGCTTGGCCAGCAGCAGCAGGTCGTTGAGCAGGGTCTGCATGCGTCCGCCTTGCTGCTGCATTTGCTGCAGGGCACGGCTCCAGCGCGGATTCACTTCCTCGACGTTGTCCAGCAGGGTTTCCAGGTAGCCGCAGATCACCGTCAACGGCGTGCGCAGTTCGTGGGAAACGTTGGCGATGAAGTCCTTGCGCATCTGCTCCAGCTGGTGGATGCGGGTCACGTCCCGCACCAGCATCAGGTGCTCGTTGTTGCCGTAGCGGGTGATGTACAGCTGGATGCGCATACGGTCGTTGGCCGGGGAAGGAATCTCCAGCGGTTCGGCATAGTTGTCTTGTTCGAAGTATTCCTTGAAGCGCGGATGGCGCACCAGATTGGTCACCGGTTGGCCGCTGTCCTGGGGCGTCTTGAGGCCCAGCAGGGTTTCGGCGGCGCGGTTCCACCACTCCAGGTTGCCGTCGCTGTCGAGCATGATCACCGCGTCTTTCAGGGCCGCTGTGGACTCCTGGACTCGGTCGATCACCGCCTGTAGGCGCCCGCGGACTCGCTGATCACGGCGTTGCAGATGGTAGATGCTGTCGAACACTTCGCCCCACAGGCCGTAGCCATCGGGTGGTGCCTCGTCGGGTTGGTGCAGGCGCAGCCACTCGTGCAGGCGCAGCAGCTGTTTGAGGGTCCAGGCCAGGTAGAGGCCCAGGCCGGCGGCCAGGCTCCAGCCGTAGTAACCGCTGATCAGGCCTACCAGCAGGCAGCCGGTGATCAACAGCAACATGTGGCGAATCAGGGTGCCATGCCAGTTTTGATTCACTTAAAACACGTCCGGGTGAGTGGAGCAGCTCCGAGCTGCAAGCTTCAGTTCGAAGCGACGGGGTCCAGCTTGCCGCTTGTCAGCTTATGGCTTGCCGCTGCATTTATGCCTTTGTCGAAAAACGATAGCCGGTGCCGCGCACGGTTTGTACCAGATTCTCGTAGGCATCACCCAGGGCTTTGCGCAGCCGGCGGATGTGCACGTCCACGGTGCGCTCCTCGACATACACATTGCCGCCCCAGACCTGGTCCAGCAGTTGGCCGCGAGTGTAGGCGCGTTCCTGGTGGGTCATGAAGAACTGCAGCAGACGGTATTCGGTCGGGCCCATTTCCGCCGGCTTGCCGTCGATGGTCACCCGGTGGCTGATGGGGTCCAGCAGCAGGCCGCCGACTTCGATCGGCGCTTCGCCATCGGTGGGGCCGGCGCGGCGCAGCACGGCCTTGAGGCGGGCCACCAGTTCACGAGGGGAGAACGGCTTGGTGATGTAGTCGTCGGCGCCGACTTCCAGGCCCTGGATCTTGTTGTCCTCTTCGCCCTTGGCGGTGAGCATGATGATCGGGATGTCCCCGGTCAGCTCGTCGCGCTTGAGGCGTCGTGCCAGCTCGATGCCGGAGGTGCCCGGGAGCATCCAGTCCAGCAGGATCAGGTCCGGCTTGCGGTCGACGATGATGGCATGGGCTTGCTGCGAGTTCTCTGCCTCCATGCAGTCATAGCCGGCCATTTCCAACGCAACGGCGATCATTTCGCGAATAGGCGCTTCGTCGTCAACGATCAGAATGCTTCTGCCAACCATGCTTGAACCTCTTGTCATTTAACTGTCTTGCGCCGCATTAGATAACGGAATTATTGCAGTCGTGTGACAGTATTTCAGCTCGCGGGGCGAGGCGCATCTTCGTCGACTAAGCTTTGAGTCCGATTCCTGACAACCACAAAAGAAGGTTTCCATGACTCTGTTCAAGCAATCATTGAAAGTCCTGCTGGTGGGCGCTGTTCTGGCCTTGCCGACATTCGCTCTGGCCGCCGACCCGGCGATGAGCAAGGACGGCGTGCTGGTGGATCACAAGGGCATGACCCTCTACACCTTTGCCAAGGACGCTGATGGCAAGTCCATGTGCAACGACAAATGTGCCAGCAACTGGCCGCCGCTGATGGCTGAAGGCAGCGACAAGGCCATGGGCAAGTGGACGGTGCTCAAGCGTGACGACGGCAAGATGCAGTGGGCCTATGAAGGCAAGCCGCTGTACAGCTTCGTGATGGACAAGAAGGCCGGGGACATGACCGGCGAAGGCAAGATGGACGGCGCCTGGAAGGTCGCCAAGTCCGAATAGGCATCGAGCCCCGCAGCCGCTACTCGGGTCGCGGCTGCGACTTTGTGGGGATTTCAGCGCAACGCGTAATCCATCACCACGCCGATAAAGATCGCCATGCCCGCCCAGTGGTTGTGCAGGAAGGCCTTGAAGCATTTCATCCGGTCGCGATCCCGGGTGTACCAGTATTCCCAGGCGAAACATCCCGCTGCCACTGCCAGCCCCAGGTGAAACCAGGTCCCCAGCTCGAAGCGCGCGCCCGCCAGCAGCAGGCAGCCCAGTGACAGGCCCTGGAGGATGAGAATGATCGCCCGGTCGGCATCGCCGAACAGGATTGCGGTGGATTTGACCCCGATCCTCAGGTCGTCGTCGCGGTCGGTCATGGCGTAGTAGGTGTCGTAGCCCACGGTCCACAGCAGGTTGGCGATGTACAGCAGCCACGCGCTGGCCGGCAGTTCACCGTTCTGCGCGGTGAAGGTCATCAGGATGCCCCAGGAATAGGCCGCTCCCAGCACCACCTGGGGGTAATAGGTGTAGCGCTTCATGAAGGGGTAGCAGGCCGCCAGCGCCAGGGCGCCGAACGACAGCCAGACCGTGGTGGCGTTGGTGCACAGCACCAGCAGGAAGGCTGTGCCCATGAGGATCGCGAACAGCGCCAGGGCTTCCTTGGCGCTGACCTTGCCGGTGGCCAGGGGCCGCTGGTCGGTACGCTTGACCTGACCGTCGACCTTGCGGTCGGCAAAGTCGTTGATGGCGCAGCCACCGGCCCGGGTCAGGATCACGCCGAAGGTGAAGATCAGCACGTGGCTCAGGGACGGCTTGCCCTGGGCGGCAATCCACAGGGCGACCAGGGTCGGCCACAGCAGCAGGTAGATGCCGATGGGCTTGTCCATGCGGGTCAGTTGCAGGAAGTCCCAAGCCCGTGGATGCAGGCGATTGAGGGATTTGAGCAGGCTCAAGTACATCAGCAGGCCTCCGGTTGGGCTTCGATAGCGCGCCACAGGCTGGGCAGGAAAACCTCGGCCACCAGCAGGCTCAGGGGCCCGCGATCGAAGCGCGAGCGGCGGCCCCAGAGTCCCTCGGTTGCCACCGCAGCGGGCAGCCAGGCCTGAGGATAGCGGCAGACCTCGATGGGCCGGCGGGTAAAGGCCTCGTCGCAGAACAACAGTTCACCGAGGGAACGGCTGCCCAGTTCGTCGATATTCAACCCGCCCTCCTGCAAGGCGCTGCGTGCAGCAACGCTGCGGGCAAACACCCAGGCTTCGCCGTGGCCCCGCAGATACACCTCGCGAACCCAGCCCTGGCTGTGTTCGGGCAGGTCCAGGGCGGCGCATTCATCGTTGCGCAGGGTTTGCCATTCCTCCACCAGCGGCGTGACGCTGAAACCGTTGTGGGAGAGTCGGGTCAGGCGTCGGGTCAGCGACCCTTGATCGAACAGCCAGTTGGCGACAACTGCACCGGGGATCGGGGACAGATGGCTTTGCACCAGCCAGGTCGGGGCCGGCGCGGGGGACATTGAGTGCGGCACGGAGGGTCAGTATTGGCAGCAAATGAGGCGGCGAGCTTAGCATGGCAGCCGGCGGATTTGATTGACCCAGGACGCCTGGCGGCACGAACGTGCTTGCATCTGCCGGTAGTGATCAGTAAAAACCCCCAGTGCCGGACGCGGATCAGCGTGGCCTTTAGAGTCGATTCATCGACCGGTCCACCGGCAACGCCTGAATTCCTGAGGAAATGCATCAATGAAAAAGTGGCAATGTGTGGTCTGCGGCCTGATTTACAACGAAGCGGAAGGCTGGCCGGACGACGGTATTTTGCCGGGTACCCGCTGGGAAGACGTGCCCGCAGATTGGCTCTGCCCGGACTGCGGCGTGGGCAAGATGGATTTCGAGATGATCGAAATCGCTTGATCGATTTTTGTGGATTGAACAACCAATAACAAGGAGCAGGGAATGAGCGCACCGGTAGTGATCGTGGGAACAGGCTTGGCGGGTTACAACCTGGCCCGGGAATTTCGCAAGCTCGACGGCGAAACGCCGCTGTTGCTGATCACCGCCGATGATGGCCGTTCCTACTCCAAGCCGATGCTCTCCACGGGGTTTGGCAAGAACAAGGACGCCGACGGCCTGAGCATGGCCGAGCCCGGTGCCATGGCCGAGCAGCTCAAGGCCGAGGTGCGCACCCATACGCGCATCAGTGGCATCGATCCCGGCCACAAGCGCCTGTGGATCGGCGAAGAGGCGGTGGCCTATCGCGACCTGATCCTGGCCTGGGGCGCGGAAACCGTACGGGTGCCGGTGCAGGGCGATGCCTCTGAGTTGATCTTCCCGATCAACGACCTGGAAGACTACGCCCACTTTCGTGCCGCGGCGGCCGGCAAGCGCCGGGTGCTGTTGCTGGGGGCCGGCCTGATTGGCTGCGAATTCGCCAACGACCTGATCCTTGGCGGCTATGAAGTGGATCTGGTCGCCCCGTGCGAGCAGGTGATGCCGACGCTGTTGCATCCTGCTGCAGCTGCGGCGATCCAGGCTGGCCTGGAAAGCCTTGGGGCACGATTCCACCTGGGGCCGGTGCTCAACCGCCTGCAACGCAGCGCCGACGGCCTTGAAGCCCATTTGTCCGATGGTCAGGTGATCGCCTGCGATCTGGTGGTCTCGGCCATTGGCCTGCGTCCGCGCATCGACCTGGCCGCCGCCGCCGGGCTGGTGGTCAACCGTGGGGTGGTGGTGGACCGCGAGCTGAAAACCTCCCACGCCAATATCTATGCCCTGGGGGATTGCGCCGAAGTCGATGGCCTCAACCTGCTGTACGTGATGCCGCTGATGAACTGCGCCCGGGCTCTGGCGCAAACCCTGGCCGGCAAGCCGACGGCGGTCAGCTACGGCCCTATGCCGATTACCGTCAAGACCCCGGTCTGCCCGTTGGTGGTGTCGCCGCCGCCACGGGGTAGCGAAGGCGTCTGGACCGCTGAAGGGCAGGGGGCCGACATCAAGGCCCTGTGCCGAAATGCCAATGGCCAGCTGCTGGGCTACGCCCTGACCGGGGCGGCGGTGATGGAAAAACTGGCCCTGAACAAGGAACTCCCGGCCCTGCTGGCTTAAATACGGGTCGTTCTGTCGGATTAACCCGGTTTCAGCCCTCACAAAGGTCGTGGGGAGACTGGCGCCACTCTCAAGCGCGTGCCATCCTCACACCCGTCTGCCGCAGTGTAGAGCCTGCGGCGCCTTGGGCGCTGTTCCCGTGAACAGCACGGACATAACAACAAAAAACCGTCAAAGAGGCTTCACACTATGCGTAAACCAGAACTCGCCGCAGCCATTGCTGAAAAAGCAGACCTGACCAAAGAACAGGCCAGTCGCGTGCTCAATGCCATCCTTGAGGAAATCACCGGGGCTCTGCACCGTAAAGACAGTGTCACCCTGGTTGGTTTTGGTACCTTCCTGCAGCGCCACCGTGGTGCGCGTACCGGCAAGAACCCGCAAACCGGTGAGCCGGTGAAGATCAAGGCCAGCAACACCGTGGCATTCAAACCGGGCAAGTCGCTGAAAGACAGCGTCAACCCATAAGCATTGAGCGAGTTCCCGTCACCGGGAGCGCGCAGGAAAAGATAGGCACGCCGAGCGCATCGAGTGCCTATTTTTTTGCCCGGCGTTTGCTGGCGGATCAGCTTGCGCACCCGGGGTGGCGTGGCTAGGATGCGCGATTGTTTGACTCGCGACCTAAGGCCAAGGATGACCCGCCCCACAGACAGATCCCCAGTATTGGCAGCCGTGCTTCGTTGCCTGGGGAGCCCAGGCGCAGCCTCCATGACAGTGGGCTGCATCCTTGCTCTTGGCCTGTCATCGGCCTCGGCCGCAGGCAATTCGCGGTTGAGCCAGATCGGTTATCGCGAGGCCCTCAGCTGGTTCCACAGCCAGCAGTACGGCAGCTCCGGTGCCTGGCTCTGTGGCTACTCCCTGGCCCGCGAGGACTACAGCGTGGCACCCAAGGCTCCGCGGTTGATGGTGGAAGTGGATGAGCGCTTTCTCTACCTCAAGACCGGCGGGCAACTGGTGGAGCTCACCGGCGTCGCCCAGGGCCCCGAGCGCAGCGAGTACCAGAATGCTGGCGCGCACATCCGAGTCACCCTGAACATCCTCAAGCGCAACAATTTCAGCGAGTACCAGGAGTCTCACGACCGCCAGGTGCTGGCGCAGATCGAGATGAACGATCAGGTCGAAACCCTCACCCTCAAGGGGCAATCATGCGGTACTTGAACCTGGCGGGCCTGGGCCTGCTGATCGCCAGCGCGGCCATGCCCGCCCTGGCGGATGAATCGAACCCGGGCAAGGGCTGCTACGGCTACCTCACCGAAATGGTGCGCAGCAGCGATTTTCCCTACCGCGACTTCACCACCCCGGAGCACCTCAAGCTGCTGATCGATCAGGATGATGGCGATCAGCTGAGCCTGCAACTGTTCTATGAAACCTCCGGCAGCGGGATCATCGGCTGGGTCCGCTACGACGTACCGCAGCAGGCGTTGTGGAATGTCACCATCGATCCCGAGGAGCCGCAGGCGTTGAAGTTTGACCCGCGCTTTGCCCGGGAGTATGCGGCCTGCCTCAAGGCTCGCTGACCCCTGGCCTGGAGCGCAAGGCCAGGCGCCTCTGAACGCGGCAGCAGCACCCCCGGCGGCGAGGCTTCCTGACTCAAGGTTGCCGACAGGCTCCTTGATTGTTGCCAGTCATTGCCTGAAAATTTGCCGCTGTCCGACTCCCCCTTTTTGCATGGAACGCGAACCTCTTGTCCTCTTACCGCATTCAAGAAGCCGACCTCGACATCCCCGATACCTGGCAGGATCAGAGCATCAACATCTTCAAGCTGCCGGCCGTGGGCGGTGCCCAGGAAGCCAGCTTCGTCATCAGCCGCGATCCGAGCCAGGGCGACGCCGACTTTGCCGACTATGTGGCCAGGCAACTGACCAGCGCCGAGCAGCAACTGCCGGGTTTCAACCTGCTCAAGCGTTGGGACTTCGACATGCATGGCCACGCCGCGGTGCTGCTGGACTACAGCTGGAAGCGCGAAGGCCGCGAGCTGATGCTGCGCCAGGTGTTCGTCGAGCGTAAACCGGCGGTGCTGATCACCACCCTGACCACCACGGCCAATGACCTGGTGCACCACGAGCCCGCCTGGAAGCAGGCCATGCAGAGCCTCAAGCCCCAGCCTTCGGTGATCTGACCCCAGGCTGAGTAGCGCACCATGGATATGTTGGCAGCAGCCCGCCTGGGCGATGAGATCGCCCATGGCTTTGGCGTGGCGGCGATGCTGGCCGGGGCGGTGGCCGGTGCCCTGATCGGCGCCGCTGTGGTGGCAGCGACCGTGGCCACCGGTGGGGTGGCGATCGCCATCATCGCCGGCTCGGTCGCGGCCGGCGGTTTGTCGATGTTCCAGATCGCCAAGGGCCTGAGCACGATCTTCAACCTGCCCGAACCCAGCACGGGGGTGCTGGTGGAGGGCAGCTTCAATGTCCGCATCAACCTGCGCAACGCCATGCGCGCGGGCCAGGACCACTCGTCCTCGTGCAGCGGCCTGCCGCTGAACCATCCGCCCTGGCCGTTCCCGGTGTTGATCGCCGAGGGCAGCGCCAAGGTCACCATCAACGGCAAGCCGGCAGCACGCCTGCAAAGCAAGATGGTCTGCGGTGCACACATCAAGACCGGCAGTGAAAACACCTTCATTGGCGGGCCCACCGTGCAGGTGGCGTTCGTCCTGGATATTGAAGGCTGGATGCACACTGGGCTTGAGGCGCTGGGTTTGCTGGCGGCCGGTGCAGCCCTGGTACTGGCGGCTTGTGCCGGGGCGGCGGCGTTTTTCGGCGCCGTGGCGGTCGGTGGCGCGATGTATGGCGGGATGTCGCTGCTGGGGGACCTGGGCGACCGTTTGGGCCCGGGTTATCGTGACCTGCTTCAGGGCGTGGCCGGCATGGCCTTGCTGGGCATGGGCCCGAAGTTGGCGCGTACGCCGATGAGCGCGACACAACGCACGCTGATGGCGCAGCGACGCCAGGCGCAGATGCTCAAGGACAATCGGGGCTTCAACGTCAGCCCGGTCGCGTGGGACAAATACCCGACCATCGGCCGCAATGGCACATATGTTTCCGACAAGAAGGGTGTCGCGGATATCATCGGCGACTTTTCCGGGCGTTCGAAAGTCACCATCAGCACCGAGAAGGCGGCGAAGCTCGAACGGGCTTTTGGTCTGGAAGAAGGCTCGTTGAAAGACGGCTTCAAGATCCGTCAGGTCGATAACGTCATCGAGCGTATGCCGAGAAGCCCGATGGAGGGCAACCAGTACTTCCTCGGACCGGGTAAGCACCTGCCGGGAGGAGCACCGGAAATGGTGGTCGAGTCGATCCCGACCAAAGATATTGACGGGGTCAAAACCTTAACTGAGGTGTTTGTAAGTGACTGAGCAAGAATTGCAGGCCTATGTGGAAAAGGCGGATGCCGACACAGTACGTATTCGGGTCATTGCCGCTTCTCTGGATGCGGCCTTGGTGGCTCTGGGGTTTAGCGCAACGATCGAACCGGGGGTTTATGCCCAGGACGTAGCGGACGACGGGCGCAAGGCGCAGCTCTTCGATGCCTTGCGCACGCTCGGCGTGGCCTTTGCCGATGGCAAGGAATGGTGCCCGGCCGAGGTTTTTGAATACCTGCGCGACATGAACCTGCTCAGCGGCAAGTTCACCCGGGTTTCCTGGCGAGAGCCCGGGCGTTATCACCTGGTCGAGGTCTGATCGTTTGAGCCAGCAAGCCGCCATTTGCGAGTGGTGGCCGTATAGAGGACCGAGATGAAATTCAACGATCTGTTTGTCAGCCGCGAGGAAATGTTCTCGATGGGCATCGAAGAACTCAGCGGCCAGTACTACGTCTCCTTCCCGGTCAGCCTCGGTGTGGTCGACTACGAGGAGTTCTACGCCATCGATCGTGCGACCTTCGAGCGGTTCGAACAGGATCTGCAGGCCGCCCTGGAGTTCGTCACCCGCGGTAGAAAGCGCGAGCTGGATCGGTTGCTGATCATCAAGCCGGGCAGCAATCGCGGCACGGCGATCTGACCCGGCCTCCAGCAAGTGCTCAGGTCAGCGCTGTCAGGAGTTGCTTGTTGAACGACTCCTTCAGTTCCTGGTGATTGGTGTAGCCCAGGGTCTGCTCGCTCAGAATCTTCGCTAGCGTTTCTTCGTCCGGTTTGATGGCGTTGGTTTTCAAGGCGATAAAAATCAGCGGGACCGGATAGGCGTAATACTTTGGCCTCTCGATGACATCGCTCACCAGTGCGGGGCTGACGTTGAAGAGGTTGAACAGGACAGGCAGGTGAACATCCTGGAGCTGGCGCAGAATTACCTGGCAGGTATTTTCAATGCCTTGCTCTGTCACGGGCAGCAGTGGGCAGGCGGCTTTTTCGCTGACCGTCGACAAGCTGTAGACCAATTTTGGATTGGCCAGGTTGGACGGGTAGGGCGGGCTTATCCGCTCGATCTCGGCCTGCAGGGCCGGGTGTTCGACGAAGATGATGATTTCGTAGGCGCGGGTGTTGGCCAGGTACTGGAAATGCAGGCTCGCCACGGCGCCCGATTCTTTCTGGGCAATCACCACTTTGTTCTTGGTGACTTTTACTCCGGGATAACCTGCGAGCTCGCTCTTCAAGAAAAGTTGGAGCGCCTTTTCGAAGTGGCTGCGCAATTGATGGGTGCCTGCTTTCATTTCTTGATGGGTCCTTCAATCATGAAACGGCGGTACGACGATCCGCCCCGACCGTCGTTGAGCCCGATGTGCAGGCCTCTGCTCACTTGCCGAACGCGGCATTGATCTCCTTGAGGCTATGGCTGTAGTGCTTTTTCTTCGGATGGAAGTAGACCTCTTTCAGGCTCTTGGAGGTCAGCAGCGGGCTCATCTCGCCGTCTTTCAGGTCCCAGAATTGCAGTGAGCTCAGGCGCTCCATTGCCGGGGCGAACGACACTGAGTCGAGCTCGGAAATGAACACTTCCTCAAGGGTCTGGTTTTCCGACAGGAATCCGTAGTCCCGTAACTGGCTGCATTTTTCGACGTGCAGGGTCTTCAGGCTCTTGAGCGCGTTGATGGTGCTGATATCGAGCATCTTCGGGCTGTGCTGGATCTGAATCGATACCAGCCCGTCCAGCGTCTCGATGCCGGTCAGTCGCTCGATGTTGCCGCCGCTGATTCTCAGTTCCTGCAGTGCGCTGAGCTTCGAGAGAAACCCGCAATCCTGATTCTTCACCGCCACCAGCAACAGGTGCTTGAGTCGGGGCAGTTCCAGGGGCTCCAGCGCTTCGTCTGCGCCGGTAATGTAGAGCGTCTCCAGGCTGGGCAGTCGCGAGAAGTCGATACGGTCCTTGAGGTAGGGGAGCGACAGCAACTTCAGCTGCGGCAACGCGTACAGCGGGCTCAAATCGACCTGCTTCAGGTCGATGTCATCCGACAGATCCAGTGATTGCACGCTGTTGTGCCTATTCAGCGCACTCAAGTCGAGCGGCGTACTCTTGGCCGCTTTGGCAGAGCCCATGACCCGGAGGTTGGCGTAGCCCTTCTTGCTGGCGTATTCGATACCGGCGGCGAACTGTTGGGCCGGTATTTCCAGTGCGTCTATGTCTTCGTTGTAGCTGAAATTCTTCATTACTTACCCCCACATGATCCGGATTTCTTGAACTGGTTGTCCAACTTCGTGGCCAGCCTGTTCACTTTGCGCTGGGTCTTGGCATCCGCAGCTTCGTAATACTTTTTGCCTGGCGAGTTGAGATTCGGGCTGTTGGCGAACTTCGCCGAGTTGCGCGCGTTGTACTTCTGCATCAGGCGATGTTCCACCATGAAGCCCATCTTGCTGTCGCCGAAGTCCAAATGGGCAAACTGTGTAGCATTGCCCTTGCCTTTGATGCGGGCGAGCATCGAGTTGTTCATGCGGGTCACCGGGCCCTTGCCGATGTAGGAGATCTTGCCGTTGGTGAAGATGTAGGTGCCTGTCCAGCCGAGCGGATCAAAATACGTCAGCGGGTTGGGGCCGTAGGTGTAGAGGTTCAGGCCGCCTTCGAGGCCGATGGGGTCGGGGCTGATGTAGCGGCCGATATCCGGGTCGTAGAAGCGGAACGTGTTGTAGTACAGCCCTGTTTCGCGGTCATGGTACTGACCTTGAAAACGCAGGTTCTGTTCCTCGAGGTAAGAGGGCTCGCGCTGTTCCTCGGCAATGTTCCCCCACACCCGGTAACGGGCCTGCCAGACGCTGTGCCCATCTGCTTCCGTGAGCTGTTGCGGCAGGCCATTGAGATCGTTGTGATAGTGCCGGACCTTCTGCAGGGCGCCCGTACCATCGACCCGGGCCAGCACTTCGAAGCCCTCGTCGACATACAGATAGAGGCTGGTGGTGCTGTTGCGCTGCTCTTGCAGCAAGCGCAGGCCATCCCAGGCGAAGCGGGTTTCGCCCAGTAGATAACCCTGGGCGTCATGTTCGGTTTTCTGGATGCGGCGACCCAGGGGGTCGTAGCTCATGCTTACCGTTGTTTGCCGCTGGCCGGCCTGATTGCGCACCTCTATCAGGCGGTGTTCAGCGTCATAGTGCATGTGCTGGATCAGGTGGCCGGCGCTGCGTTTCTCGATCAGCCGGCCAAAGCCGTCATAACGGTAATGCTTGTCCTGGAACACGCGCTGCTGGTTATGCAGGACCGATCCAGACGCGGCCGATTGGCCATCCAGCAGGTTGGCGGCAGCGTCGTAGGCAAAGGTTTCGGTCTGGCCCAGGACATTGTCCTGGCTGGCGATGATGCGTTCGCTCGCATCGTAGTGATACAGCTGGTGGTGCCCGCCGCGTGGGCGCTGTTCGAGCCGGCCGATGAGATTGTCGGCAGGGTCATACTCAAAGTGCTTGCGCACTGGCGCTGGCAGCGCCGCGGGCTGTTGGGTCGGACGTTGCAGGCGCGAGCGCAGGCGCCCGGCGCGATCATATTCGCTGAGGGTCGTGAGCTGGCCCTGGGTCCGCAGCACCTCGCGGTGCAGGCGATCTCGCTCGAAGTCGCTGATCACCTGGCCGTCCACATTGATCTGGTGCAGGTGGCCGCTGCCGTAGTACAGGCGGTTGATCCAGCGCTGATCCGGCAACTGGCTCTGGCACAGGTTGCCCAGCTCGTCGTAGTGATGCTGCAAGCAACCGGCCGCGCTCTGTTCTTCCAGCAGCTGGCCGAGGGCGTCGTAGGCGAAGCTCAGGGTTTGCGACTGCTGGTTCTGATCGGTAAAGACCACCTGCGTCAGTTGATCCAAGGGATCATGCTGATACTCGGTCAACCCGTCGCTGGTGACCTTGGCGAGAATCCGGCCCACCGCATCGCGCTCCAGGCGATGGACGATCTTCGGTTGCTCCACGTTGCCCGCGGGGGCTGCCAGATACTCCACGCCTACCACGTTGTCCAGCACGTCATAGTGGTACTGCTGCACGCTGCCATTGAGGCCTTGTTGCCGGGTCAGGCGATCCCCGGCATCCCAGGCAAATCGGTAGCTTTCAGCGTTTTCGTTGCTCAGTGCCTGCAGGCGGCCGTAGGCGTCGTAACTGAACTGCACCCGGCGCCCATGGGCATCGATGCGTACCTGAAGCTGGCCCTGTCGATCGTACTGATAGTGGGTGGCGTGCCCGGCCGGATCGATGTAACCGGTCAGCTGGCCGCTGTGGTCACGCAGGAACTGCTCGACACGGCCGTCCGCGAGCTGGTTGCGCAGCAAGCGCCCACGGGCGTCGTGCTGGTAGACCGTCTGTTCGCCCAGGGCATCGGTGACGGCCTGCAGGTAGCCGCGGGGTTCATAGCTGAAGTGGGTCGGGTAGCCGGAGCAATCGGTGAACCGCAGCAACTGCCCCAGTTCGTTCCACTGCAGATGCTTGGTTTTTCCGCTGGCATCGGTGATCTCCACCATCCGCCCATGGCGGTCATGGCGATAGCGGGTGGCGTAGCCCAGCGGGTCGGTTTCACAGAGGCAATTGCCGCGCGGATCGTAGTCGTAGGTCCAGCTATTGCCGGCGGCGTCGGTTTCGATCCGCGGCAGCGACCAATGCTCCAGCCAAAGGGTCGACTCGCGCCTGCCGAGGGGATCGAGGGTTTCGCTGAGGTTGCCGGCTTCGTCGTAGCTGAGCTGGAACTGCCCGCCCTGAGGGTCCGTTGCGCCCAGTAGCTGGCGTTGGTCATTCCACTGGAACTGCCAGGTCTGCCCGAGGTTGTCGGTGTAGTCGGTGATTTGATGCTGCTTGTCCCAGTGCCGGGTGCTCTGGCGTTGCAGGCCGTCCTCGATCCGGGTGATGCCCGCCTGCAAGTCATAGTCAAAGCGGTACTCTTCGCCGCTATCGGTCCAGTGCCGCACCACGCGCCATTCGACGTCGTCGATCTGCGCCCACTGATAGAAGCAGCGCAGCCCGCTGGGCAGCTGGTGCTCCACCATGCGCCCGCCCTCGTAGGCAAAGCGCCGCTGCACCTGCTGGCTGGCGTCCTCTACCTGAGCCAGATCACCATGGGCGTCGTAGGCGTAACGGGCGAGGATTTCCCGCTGCTGGTCCGGGTACAGGCGCTCTATCTGTTGCACCCGGCGCGGCCATTGCGCGCTGTAGATCAGTTCGACCTGAACCAGATCGAAGGTGTCGCGCAGGCGGATCAATTGCCCGGCCGGGTCGTAGTCCAGGTAAATGCGGTTGTCGTTGCGGTCGCCGAACTGGCTCAGGCGCAGCCGCGAGCCTTGCCCGGGGTCGGGCTCGAAAAGACGGTACAAGCCGTTGTTGCTCTCGATCAGCAACTGCCCGTTGCCGTTGCGCCGGACACTCAGCCCTTCGCCGGGGCTGAAGGCGGCAGCGCCCAGGGCAATCGAGCCCATGTCGATGCGCCGGCCCTGTTCATCGATATACACCAGGCGCTCGCCGCCCTCGGGGTGGGTTTCGATCAGCACGCTGATTTCGTAAGGCACACTCCAGCCGCTACCGAACAGCCCGTCGTAGCGTTGGTCGAGGCTGTTGTAGAAGCGCTGCCAGTCGATGGGCAGCAGGCCCGGCAAGACGAAGTCCAGGTCCGCGGCGCCACCCAGGACCTTGGCCCCGGTCGCCGCATGCACCGGGTTTGGCGAGCCCACCACGGCATTGGTCAGGGCTCCCATGGCCTGGCTGACCACAAACGAATTGACCCCCGCCAGCAACATGCAGGGCAGGTTGGCCTTGAAGTTGCCCTTGCCGCCCTTGAGCATCATCAGCACGGTAATCGCCAGGCCGATTCCCGGGGTCTTGCCGCTGCGGATCTCGCGCACCACCACCGAGCCGCCGCCGATGCTCACGTTGGACGACACCATGCCCGCCGCGACCACCTTGGCGTCGCAGGTGCTGCGGTCGCCGCTGCGCACGGCCGGCTGGCCGTTGATGCTGACCTTTTCCGAGCCTTCGGCTAGAAACTGCGGCGGCATCGGCGGGTGCTTGGTGCAGGTCACCAGGTCCAGCGGCTTGGGTTCCGTACCGGGGGCAGGGGTGGCGACGGTGGGGCGCCACATCTGCGAAAAGAACCCTTTGGCCATGTCCAGGAAGCCGGGTTCCGCCTCTGCCGCCGCCGGTGACGGTGACTCGCTGGCGGGCGCCTGGCTTTCCGGGGTGCCCGAGGGCGGGGCAGGGGGCGGTGCCGTACCGGCGGCCCGGGCGGCGGGAATGTTGTTGGTCAGTGTGTTGGTGGAGCCGCTGAGGATGGTGGCCTGCACGGAGGGCGGAAACAGCGCGTCGCCTATCCAGTCGCACATCTTCGTCAGGCCTTTGTCGGCCCCGCTCTTGCTCATGGCCAGCCCGACGATCACCCCCACCACGGCGCCCAGCAGGCAGGCTCCGAGCCCGCCAGTGGCCACGGTGATGCCGGTGGCGGCCACCACTGCGGCAGTGGCCAGGGCGGTAATCGCGATGTTGGCGGCGACCTCCAGCACACCGCTGAGGATGTCCGCCATCACCGAGCTGTGTTCGAGCCCGTCGCCCAGGCGTGCGGCCCACAGAAGCGCGTCAGACATGCCGGAGGCTCATCATCAAGGTGTGTTGAAGTTCAGGGACTGCTTGATGGTGGCCCAGTGCGCGGCGTCACTGTCGTTCAGCGGTTGTGCCTTGACGTAGCTGAGGGCAAGCATCTTGTGGGTGCCGGGCAGGACCAGGGCCAGTTGGTACTGAAAGACCTGCTCACTGCCCTTGTTGAACTGGCTGCGCAGTTCCAGAGCGTCGACCTCCTGGGCGCTGCCCACGCGCACGGCCACGCCGGGCTGGTAGCGTAGCTCCTGAACCTGTTGTTCGAGCTTCTTGAGCTGGCTGTCGAAGCTGCTCTGCAGGGTTTCACCCTTGGCCAGCTGGCTGCGGCTGACGATCAGCGAAGTGCCCAGCTGCGGGAACTTGAGGATGTTGATCGACGCGTCCAGCAGCTCGCTGGGCGGCAAGGCGAACTGAAATTCGTTGATGCGATAGGTCATGGCGCTGGGCTCTCGTTAGGGGTTGCCCTGGGGCTTGGGAAACATGGCGTCGACGCTGGCATCGATGCTGCCTTTGACGCCCTGGCCCTCAGGGGTCGCGCCGGCGCTACCGCCGTTGTTCAGGTGCAGTACGCCGCCGGTATTGAATTCGGCATCGCCCGAGGCATAGAAGCTGATCTGCTTGCCGCTGAGGTTGATCTGGCCACTGGCGTTCAACTCCAGCACGCTTTCGCCGCAGACCAGGCGCAGGTTCTCGCCAACCTCGATGATGTAGCTCTGGCTGATGCTGTCGGTCTTTTTGCCGCCGACCACCAGCACGTCGAGTTCCTTGACCGCGCGCAGGCGGGCGGAGCCGATGGTCACGGTCTCGTCGCGGCCAATACTCTTGACCCGGTCATTGCCCACCGAGTGGCTTTCATTGACCTCGACCACGATGTCCTGGTTGCGCTCGGCGTGGATGTACAGCTGCTCCGCGCCCTTTTTGTCTTCCATGCGGATTTCGTTGAAGTTGGCCGGGCTGCCGCCCTTGCTCGACCGGCTTTTCATGCCGCTCTGGGTGGCGTTGGCCGGCAGGTCGTAGGGCACGGTCTGTTCGGCGTTGTACACCCGGCCGGTAATGATCGGGCGGTCGGGGTCGCCTTCGAGGAAGCTGACGATGACTTCCTGGCCGATGCGCGGAATCTGCATCGAGCCCCAGTTCTTTCCGGCCCAGGCCTGGGATACGCGAATCCAGCACGAGCTGTTTTCGTTGGACTGGTCATGGCGGTCCCAATGGAAGTGCACCTTGACCCGGCCGTATTGGTCGGTCCAGATCTCCTCGCCGGCAGGGCCCACCACCCGTGCGGTCTGCGGGCCCTGGACCATCGGCTTGTGGGTGCTGGCCAGGGGCCGGAAGCTCTGCTGCGCATCGATGCAGGTCAGGTGGCTTTCGAACTGCGCCGAGCCGCCGCCACCGCCGGTTTCCAGACTTTCCTGGACCACGTAGTAGCGGATGCCGACGATCAGGTATTCCCGGTTCTGGTCCTGACGGCTGAAGCCGCTGAGAGTGAACAGGTGGCCGGCGCCCAGGCCCCGGGCGTTGCCGCTGAGCTCGATGCGCTCATGCAGGCTCTGCAGGGCTTCGATGCGGGTTTGCGCATAGTGCTCGCCGTCGCCGCTCTGCACGTAGGTGCCGGGGTAGTCGTAGAGCGGGTAGTCACCGGCGCTGTGGGGGCGCGGCATGGCCGAACGCACATCGATCCGTGCGCTAGGGCGCTGGAAATCGTAGTCGTTGAGCTCCAGCGAACCGGGCTGTACTTCCTGGGCCAGGTGCCAGTCGAACAGGTGGTCGCGCTCGCGCTGCTGCTCGTCCCGCGGGTAGTAGGGCACCGAGGCGTAGCCGGGCACGCTGCTGTGGGCGCCATAGGCGTCGGCCAGCACCACCACGTGGCGGTCCTTCTCGTGGCGGAAGAAGTAGTAGATGCCTTCCTGTTCCATCAGCCTGCTGACGAAATCGAAGCTGGTCTCGCGGTACTGCACGCAGTATTCCCACTCCCGGTAGGGTCGGCTCAGGGCGTCTTCGAAATCGGAAAAACCCAGGTCGCGGAACACCTGCTTGATGATCTGCGGGATGCTCAGGTTCTGGAAAATCCGGCAATCGGAGGTACGGCTCAGCAGCCACAGCCAGGGCCGCAGCGTTACCTGGTAACTGGCGAACTGGCCCGTGTCGATGTTCTGGCTGCAGCGCGCGACGATGCCGTGGAAGTGCCGCTGGCCGCCACCGTCCAGTTGCACGCTGAGGCCCATGGGCTTGCCCAGCAACTGGTTGAGGTCGATGTTGGCGTCGCTGGAGGTCAGTTGCAGCTGATAGTCGAACAGCCGCCCCAGCTCCTCGCCGCCGCCCATGCTCTTGAGCAGCAGGACGTCCGGTCCCAGGGGGCAGTTGACCTGTGCCAGTCGTGTGGATTGCTGAAATAGCATCGTCAGTCTCGTTGAATGCGTGGTGTGCCTGGCCGGCCCTCTGTAGGAGCGAGCTTGCTCGCGAAGGCGCCAGGTCCATCACCGTGGCGGGCGCTTCGCTGGCAAGCCAGCTCCTACGGAGAGCGTGGGGTCAGGCCGGCTCGCTGAAGTCGTAGTGCAGTTCGTTGTCACGCTGGCTGATGCGCACCCCGGCCAGAGCCTTGCCTTCGAGCATCCGGGTGAGGAACTCGCGGCTCATGTCCGGCAACAGGCTGTTGGTCAGGATGGCGTCGATCATCCGGCCGCCGCTTTCGGTCTCGGTGCAGCGCGAGACGATCAGGTCGATGACCTCGTCGTCGAAGTCGAAATCCACCTTGTGAGTGCTTTCCACGCGCTTCTTGATCCGCCCCAGTTGCAGGCGGGTGATCGCCTTGAGCATGTCGTCGCTCAGCGGGTAGTAGGGGATGGTCACCAGGCGCCCCAGCAGCGCCGGCGGGAAGATCTCCAGCAGCGGTTGGCGCAGGGCCTTGGCGATTTCCTCCGGCTCGGGCACGGCCTGCGGGTTCTTGCAGACGTTGGCGATCAGCTCGGTACCGGCATTGGTGGTGAGCAGGATCAGGGTGTTCTTGAAGTCGATCACGCGACCTTCGCCGTCTTCCATCACGCCTTTGTCGAACACCTGGAAGAAGACTTCATGCACGTCCGGGTGGGCTTTTTCCACTTCGTCCAGCAGCACCACGCTGTAGGGTTTGCGTCGCACCGCCTCGGTGAGCACGCCGCCTTCGCCGTAACCGATGTAGCCCGGCGGCGCACCCTTGAGGGTGGACACGGTGTGGGCTTCCTGGAACTCGCTCATGTTGATGGTGATGACGTTCTGCTCGCCGCCGTACAGGGCTTCGGCCAGGGCCAGGGCGGTTTCGGTCTTGCCGACCCCGGAGGTGCCGGCGAGCATGAACACGCCAATCGGCTTGTTCGGGTTGTCGAGGCCGGCGCGGGAAGTCTGGATGCGCTTGGCGATCATCTGCAGGGCGTGGTCCTGGCCGATGATGCGTTTCTTCAGGTGCTGGTCGAGGTTGAGCACGGTTTCCAGCTCATTGCGGGCCATGCGCCCCACCGGAATGCCGGTCCAGTCGGCGACCACCGAGGCCACCGCCTGGTAGTCGACGGTCGGCAGAATCAACGGGGTCTCGCCTTGCAGGGCGCTGAGGCGCTGTTGCAGGTCCACCAGCCGCTCTCGCAGGCCGTGGCTTGCGTCGCCGACGTCGCTGTCCACCAGGCCGACGTTCTCGCGCAGTTGGGCGCGGGTCGCCAGCAATTCGTCGACCAGGGTCTTCTCTTCGGCCCAGCGGCTTTCCAGCGCGGCCAGGCGCTCGCGCTCGGCGGCCAGCAGGCTTTCGCTGTTGACCTGGCGGTTGCCGATGGCCACGCCGATTGCCTGTTCCCGGGCGATGATCTGTAGCTCGGTTTCCAGGGCCTCGATGCGCCGACGGCTGTCGTCCACTTCGGCCGGCACCGCGTGCAGGCTGATGGCAACCCGGGCACAGGCGGTGTCCAGCAGGCTCACGGATTTGTCTGGCAACTGGCGCGCTGGAATGTAGCGGTGGGACAGCTTGACCGAGGCTTCCAGGGCTTCGTCGAGGATCTGTACCTGGTGGTGCTGTTCCATGGTCGAAGCTACGCCGCGCATCATCAGCAGCGCCTTGTCTTCCGAAGGTTCGGCCACTTGCACCACCTGGAAACGCCGGGTCAGGGCCGGGTCTTTCTCGATGTGCTTCTTGTACTCGGCCCAGGTGGTGGCAGCCACGGTACGCAGGGTGCCGCGGGCCAGGGCCGGTTTCAGCAGGTTGGCCGCGTCGCCGGTGCCGGCGGCGCCACCGGCACCCACCAGGGTGTGGGCTTCGTCGATGAACAGGATGATCGGTTTGGGCGAGGCCTGGACGTCCTCGATGACCTGGCGCAGGCGCTGTTCGAACTCGCCCTTCATGCTGGCGCCAGCCTGCAGCAGGCCGACGTCGAGGCTGCGCAGTTCAACGTCCTTGAGCGCTGGCGGTACGTCGCCGGCGACGATGCGCAGGGCGAAACCTTCCACCACCGCAGTCTTGCCCACCCCGGCTTCGCCGGTGAGGATCGGGTTGTTCTGCCGGCGACGCATGAGGATGTCCACCAGCTGGCGGATCTCTTCGTCACGGCCGACGATGGGGTCGAGCTTGCCGCTGCGGGCCTGCTCGGTGAGGTCGACGGTGAAGCGCTTCAGGGCTTCCTGCTTGCCCAGGGCGCTGGGGGCCATGGCGCCGCTGGCTTCGCCGGGTACCGCGCCGGCATTGAAACCGTCGCTGGCGCTGAGGGCGTTTTCCGGCGAGTCACCGACGTATTCGTCAAAACGCTCGCTCAGGGCTTCGACCTTGATCTTCTCGAATTCCCGCGACAGCCCCAGCAGCGCATGGCGCAGGCTCGGGGTCTTGAGGATGCCGATCACCAGGTAGCCGGTGCGCACCTGGCTTTCGCCGAACATCAGGCTGCCGTAGACCCAGCCGCGCTCCACCGCTTCCTCGACGTGGGACGACAGGTCAGTGATCGAGGTCGAACCCCGGGGCAGGCGGTCCAGCGCCTCGGTCAGGTCCTTGGCCAGGCGTGCCGGCTCCAGGTTGAACTGGCGGATGATCCGGTGCAGGTCCGAGTCCTGCAATTGCAGCAGTTGGTGAAACCAGTGAGCCAGCTCCACATAGGGATTGCCCCGCAGTTTGCAGAAGACCGTAGCGGCTTCGATGGCTTTGTAGGCAACGCTGTTGAGCTTGCCGAACAGCGCCGCGCGACTGATTTCACCCATGCTCTGTGCTCCTTGGTGTGCGTGAGGTAGTGGCCTGATCGGCGTAGTGCCGGGCCAGTATTAGATCCTTGGCATCGCTGCCGGGTTGGCCGAGCCAGGTGTTGAAACCCAGGCGCTGGCGGCCGTTGAGTTGCAGCTTGGGCACTTCTTCCTGGAGCAGGACCAGGTTCAGGTCCCAGTCCAGCTCGAAGCCCAGGTATTCGGCGACCCAGGCCACCAGCTCCTGGAACTGCTGGCCGTCGGGCAGCATCCCCAGGTAGGCGTCGAGCTTCAGCGGGCCGAGGCGGATACGGAATTTGTGCTGGCGGTCCCAGACGTGGCTGCCCAGGCAGAAGTCCACGCCCAGCTGGTGAGCCTGGACCCCGACCCGGCTGCGCTCCGGCAATTGCAGCCACTGGCCGACGTATTCCTCGATCTCTACCGGCAGGCCGAAGTACTGGTTGATGATCGCTCGCAGGCCATCCGGATAGCGGGTCTGGGCCGCCAGGTGGCCGCTGTAGTGCAGCTTGGCGGTGTCGGCAATCAGCCCCTGCTTGAGCAGGCTGGGCATGCCCCGGCCACTCAGGGCCGCCAGCCGCGCGGACCAGTAGTCGTCGTCCGGGCGGTCGTGGCTCACGGTTGGCCGGGCTTCGGCCCAGGCCCGGTAGAACAGGCTCAGCAGGCGATGGTGGAACACATCGAGAAAGCGCTTGCTGGTGCTGTCGGCATTGTTGCGCTGGCGCTCGCGCACGTATTCGGTGATGTGCAGCGGCAACGGCCCGTTGGGGCCGCCGAGGCCGAAGAAGAACTGCTCCAGGCGCGTGGCCGCGCCCTCGCTGCCGGGGGTCACCGAAGCCAGGGTCGAGGGGGCGAAGCTGCAGTCGGCCTGTTGCCCCAGGCGCAGCGGATCGTCCGCCAGGCGCAGGGAGTGACCGAAGCGCGGCAGTTGCGGTGACAGGCATTCGATCCGCCGCAGGGCCTGGAAGAAGTCGTACTCCCAGGGCTCGGCGTGCATCGCCGTCAGCGTATTCAAAGAGTCGGACGCCGTCCGGGCTTGGCTTTCCATCGCATGATCTCGCCGCGTTCGGTGGTACGGATCACCGTCTCGGTAAAACTGTTGATCGACACGTAACGTGCCAGGAAGCGCTCGAAGACCGCGCCGAGCAGGAACACCCCGGTGCCGCGAAACGCGTTTTCATCGAATTCCAGGGTGATCTCCAGGCCCCGGCCGAAGACGATCGGCCCGGGCATCGGCAGGCGCCGGGTTACCGCCTTGCTGCTGACTTCGCGCAGGCCTTCGATCTGCAGTTGCAGGGCCGCGTCGTTGCTGTCGCCGTACAGCCGCAGCAGTTCACGCAGGGCTGCCGCGCCCTGGCCCTGTTCGCTCAGGGACAGGTAGTTCAGCGACAGCTGGCTGATCAGGCGCCAGGCCTTGCCGTCATGGGCATGGCTGGGGCGCGGCCGGCTCGGACCGGCCAGGCAGCGGATGGCTTGCACCGGGGCGCTGTCGGCCAGGGTGAAGTCGGTCTTGCCGTTGCCCACGTTCATGAACAGCGGCAGGTCGCGGTTGGTGCACAGGGCGCTGACCCCGAGCTGGCGCAGGTCGTGGCGATAGGGCGCCTGCTGGCTGTCCACCAGGCTGACGAAGGATTCGCTGCCGATGTAGGTCGAGCGCGGGCCGTTGCGACGCTGGTCGCTGGACAGCACCCGGGGCTCGCGGCGGACGATGTGATAGGCCTGGTCGCGGCCATAGCGGGACGGATCGCGCACCGCGTAGAACGGCAAAAAGGGCTGCTCCGGGCCGGTGCCGTGGCCGCTGATGGCGGTCAGCGAGTGCACCTCGAAATCCATTGGCCGGGTGCGGTCGGCGATCACATGATGTTCGTTGACCCGATTGGACAGATGGATACGGTCCAGGCGCTTGGGAAACAGGTTGATCGCCGGGGTGCAGAAGGGCACGAATTGCGCGGCGCCGACACTGCCTTCCAGGCTCTGGTCGAAGCGCTCGAAAAGCACGATCAGCTCCAGTTCCTGGCCGGCGCAGCGCTGTACCGCGCGGCCCAGTTGGGCGAACTCGACGAACAGGAAACGGTTGGGCAGGGCGAAGTATTCCTGCAACAAACGGTAGCCCTGGAAGGCCTGGGGCACCACCGGCAGGGCCGCATCGCGGTCGTCGAAGCCCCGGGAGCGCAAGGCATCCAGCGGCAGGCGCTCGACCCAATCACCGCCCGGGGCCCGGGCAAACACTGCGCAGGCATTGCCCAGCAGTTGTTCGTAGAGGCGAAACGGCTGCTCATCGTTGCCGTTGAGGTACAGCGGCAACTGGTCCAGGGCCAGGCTGCTGAACGCCAGCTCGGCGCCGGTGCGCAGGGTCAGGCGCAACCCGGCCTTGGCCTTGGGTTCACTGGCGGCCAGGCGCCCGAGCACCGCCGCGGGGTTGCCGAAATATTCGGCCTGGCTGACTTGCAGCGGCCACAGGGTCACCGCGTGCGCGGTGCGGTATTCGCAGCAGGTCTGGGTGTCGCGGCCCAGGGCGGCGCGCAGGCTGGTGTCGCGTGCCAGGGTGAAGCCGCTGCTCAGGGAACCTTCATCGGGATCGGCCTGCAACTGCACCACGGTCATCGACGGAGTCGGAGCCAGGTAGTGCGGGTAGGCGATCTCCAGCAGGTTGTGGGTGAAGGTCGGGTACTCGGCGTCGAGTTTCAGCTGCACCCGAGCAGTCAGATAGGCGAAGCCTTCCAGCAGGCGCTCGACATAGGGGTCGGCGCAGTCCATGCCCGACAGGGTCAGGCGGCTGGCGATCTTCGGGTATTCCTTGGCGAACTCCGCGGCGCTTTCGCGCACGTGGTGCAGTTCCTGGTTGTACAGCTCCAGCAGGCGCGGATTCATGAGCGCCTCCGGGAATCGGCGTGGACCACGCGGACGTGACCGGACTCCAGGTCCATGTCGGTTTGCAGCAGCAGGCGCAGGGGCATCGGCTGGGCCCATAAGTCGCCCTCGATCTCGAAACTCAGGGCGTTGTGGTTCATCTCGCCAGGTGCGGTGCGCGCGCGGACCCGCAGGGTGCTGCGCAGAATGCGCGGTTCAAAGGTGGCGATGGCCTGGTGAATCAGGTTTTCCAGGGCCGGGATATCGATGCTCGACGCGCTGTAGCCGGCCAGGGCCGGCAGGCCGTAGTTGATCACCGAAGTGCCGGCAGGGGTATGCAGGGTGGCATCGGTTTCGAGCAGGGAGGTGGTGTTGAGCAGCCAGGCCAGGTCCCGTAGCACCGAGGCCTTGAGCTGGCTCAGGGACAGCACGCGCTTGTCCGGGCTTTCTTTCAGGTTGCCGGGCTCATCGTCGGTCAGACGATCCAGCAAAGAGGGCTGCAAGCGATCGCGGGCGGCGATGTCGGTGACCAAAGGGTTCGCTCCAGGATCGGATTGCGCAGGCATGACGTCACGAAAAGGGGCATGACCCAGGGCTCACGAGGAAGCGCTCCTCGCCAGCCGTCCCCGCGTATGCCGCGGGAGCGGGTCGATCGCCGCCCAGGGCGGCGATCGCAGCGGGTCAGCGCTTGGTGTTCGAGCGGATGTTCCAGCCGTACTTGATTGGGCCGCCGTCCTTGGTGCCGTCGGCTTTCTGCGGCTGGTACTCGACCATCACCTGAGCGAAGTTCAGGGTGACGTTCTCGGTCAGGCGATCATCGCTGCCCGAACCGCCGGTGCTCAGCGAGGTAACCAGCACTTCTTCCAGGTCGATGATCATGTACTCGACCTGGCTTTCGCCGCCGGCCTTGCGCACGGTCAGGCGCACCTTGTCGATGTGCTTGCCGCTGGAGCAATGCATCATCAGGTTCGGCGAGGCCTTGTCGACGTACTTGGTCAGCGACAGGTCCTGGATGTTCACCTTGCCCGCGCCGCCGCCGCCGCCAACGTGCATGTTGCCGGACTGGGACATGCCCCAGCTCCAGTTCAGCACGTCGACTTCGTCCTTGTGGGCTTTGTCCATGGACTCGCCCTTGATGTCACCGATCTTGATGAAAATATCAACAGCCATGTTTTCTCCCTGTGTGGCACTTGCCACGATGTTTCGTATATGAACCTGTAGGAGCCGGCTTGCCGGCGATGGTCGTCAACGATGGCGCCGGTTTTCGGGAAACGAGGCGCCCTTGAGTGCATCGCCGGCAAGCCGGCTCCTACGCGGGTTAGGCGCCCTTGGCGGACGGCAGTTTGGAGACCAGGCGCAGCGACACGGTCAGCCCTTCGAGCTGGTAGTGCGGGCGCAGGAAGAACTTCGAGTTGTAGTAGCCTGGGTTGCCTTCGACTTCCTCGACCACCACCTCCGCCGCAGCCAGCGGGTGCTGGGCCTTGGTGGTTTCGGTGGAGTGTGCCGGGTCGCCGTCGACGTAGTTGAGGATCCAGTCCTGCAGCCAGCGCTGCATTTCGTCTTTCTCTTTGAACGAGCCGATCTTGTCGCGCACGATGCACTTCAGGTAATGAGCGAAGCGGCAGGTGGCGAACAGGTACGGCAGGCGTGCGGCCAGGTTGGCGTTGGCAGTGGCGTCCGGATCGTCGTACTCGGCCGGCTTCTGCAGCGACTGGGCGCCGATGAAGGCGGCGAAGTCGGTGTTTTTCTTGTGCAGCAGCGGCATGAAGCCGTTCTTCGCCAGTTCCGCTTCACGGCGGTCGGAGATGGCGATCTCGGTCGGGCATTTCATGTCCACGCCACCGTCGTCGGTGGGGAAGGTGTGGGCCGGGAGGTTCTCGACCTCGCCACCGGATTCCACGCCACGGATCCGCGAGCACCAGCCGAAGTGCTTGAACGAACGGTTGATGTTCACCGCCATGGCGTAGGCGGCGTTAGCCCAGGTGTACTTGGAGCTGTCGGCGCCGTCGGTGTTTTCTTCGAAGGCGAAGGCTTCTACCGGGTCAGTCTTGGCGCCGTACGGCAGGCGCGCTAGGAAGCGCGGCATGGTCAGGCCGATGTAGCGCGAGTCTTCCGATTCACGCAGCGAACGCCAGCCGGCGTATTCCGGGGTGGTGAAGATCTTGGTCAGGTCACGCGGGTTGGACAGTTCCTGCCACGAACCCATGCCCATCACGGTCGGCGAGGCCGCAGCGATGAACGGCGAGTGCATGGCCGCACAGACCTTGGACAGCTCGCCCAGCAGCTCGACATCCGGCGGCGACTGGTCGAAGTAGTAATCGCCTACCAGGCAGCCGTAGGGTTCGCCACCGAACTGGCCGTATTCCTCTTCGTACATCTTCTTGAAGATCGGGCTCTGGTCCCAGGCCGTGCCCTTGAATTTCTTCAGGGTCTTGTGCAGCTCCGGCTTGGAGATGTTGAGCACGCGGATCTTCAGCTGCTCGTCGCTTTCGGTGTTGTTGACCAGGTAGTGCAGGCCACGCCAGGCACTTTCCAGCTTCTGGAATTCCGGGTGGTGGATCACCTGGTTGACCTGGGCGGTGAGCTTGGCGTCGATGGCGGCGATGATCGATTCGATCGACTTGATCGCGTCGTTGGACACCAGGTCGGTTTGCGCCAGGGCCTGCTCGGCCAGGGTCCGCACCGCGGTTTCCACGGCTTCGCGGGCACGCTCGGTCTTGGGCTTGAATTCCTGCAGCAGCAGCGAGGCGAACTCGCTGGCTTGCTCGGTGGCGCCGGGTTGGGCCTGATTGTCACGCATCAATTCGGTCATGGTCGTTGGTCCTGATTTACGCGTTCGGCTCGGAGTCCACAGGTTTTGGCGCACTCGCCAGGGCCTGGAGCAACGCCGGATCCTTGATGGCTTTCATGATGATTTCTTCAGCGCCGGTCTTGCCGTCCATGTAGGTCAGCAGGTTGGCCAGTTGGGTGCGGGCTTCCAGCAGCTGGTTCAGTGAGTCGACCTTGCGCGCCACGGCGGCGGGGCTGAAGTCGTCCATGCTCTCGAAGGTGATGTCCAGGCTCAGGTTGCCTTCGCCGGTCAGCTCGTTGGGCACGTGGAACGCCACGCGGGGCTGCATGGCCTTGAGGCGCGAGTCGAAGTTGTCGACATCGATTTCCAGGAACTTGCGGTCGGCCACCGCTGCCAGGGGCTCCACGGGTTTGCCCGCGAGGTCGGCCATCACCCCCATGACGAAGGGCAGCTGGACCTTTTTCTCGGCGCCGTAGAGTTCCACGTCGTACTCGATCTGCACCCGAGGCGCGCGGTTGCGCGCGATGAACTTCTGAGAACTTTGCTTCGCCACGTTGTGCTCCTGGTCGCTGCTGCGACGGTGTTGGCGTCGGTCGGTGATTGCCGCTGACGATACTGTTCGGCCTGTCCGGGGTTAGTCGGATTCTGGGCCGCGCAGGTTTTCAAATTGGGACATGCCGTCGGGGATCAGATTGCGCACGATGCTCGCGAAGTCGGCGTTGACCAAGTGCTTGGCCCGAGTGAGCAACACCGGCAGCGGGCTCGAGGGTTCACAGCGGCTGTAGTAGGCCAACAGCCGATCGAGACTGCGCAGCACGTCTTCGCGGCTGTTGATCTCGCCGCCGACGCGTACCTGGGCCGGTGCCACGGGCGTGCCGGAGTGCTCCGGCGCAGGGTTCTCGGTGCTCTCGTCGGCACTGTGGCCGGCGGCCTGGGGGGTGTGCTGGCCAAGCACCTGCAGCGCCTGGCGCAGGGGCTGCTTGAGGGCCGTAAGGTCCACACCGCTGGCGGAGCCCACCTGTTCGCTGACTTGCTGCTCGATGGATTCGGCTGCCGAGCGGGCGCTGCTCAAGGCATGGCGAATGGTTTCCAGGTGCTGGGGATCGCTGTCTTGCAGAGCGCCGGCCAAGTGATCGGACGCCAGGCTCTCGCCGGAAAAGTGTTGCAAGCCGGCAGCGTTCAGCGCCGCCCGCACACTCACCGGACCGAAGGTCCGGGAACGGGTCAGGATGGCTTCGCGCAGCAACCCGATAGTGGCGTCGGCGGCCAGGCCGGCCAGGGCGTTGATACGCACGGTGGGATCGTTGTCGTCGTCGGCATCCAGGTGCGGATGCAGCTCTGCCCAGTAGTCTCGGAGCAGACCGTTGATCAGTTCGAGGCTGGTGGCCAGGCCCGGCAGGCCTTCAAGGGCCAGGGTGCTTTGCAGCAGAAAATGGGTGATGCGCAGGTCTTTGCTGCGCGCCAGCAAGTCCAGGCTCTGTTGCTGGATGCTGCGCCAGTCCGGTGGCTCGGCGGGAAGGGTCGAGTCGCCCATGCTGCGCTCGGGCTGGCCTTGCGCAGCCCGCTCCAGGTGCAAGAAATCCGCGTGATATTCCAGGTCTTCGCCACAAGGCGAAGTTGCTGAAATTGCGGCGAGCAACATCGGTACATCCACCGGCTTTGATCTCCCTATCAGCCTGCAAGACAGTCAGGCAATTAATGCACTAGTTGTTTGTGAACGAGTGCACATTTCTTGGTTAACATGGACTCACTGATATTAGTGGGCCATCATCCGTGTTCAAGAAGTTGTGCATTTTTGGTGTAGTAGTTGTGCCTTGTCAAGGTAAGCTATTCGCCCCGCATGACAGTGTTATGTCGTCTTATTAGTTCTTTGACCAGCGAGTCAGATTAGGGTGGGGTGAAAAGCTTTTGTCATCTGCGTGGTTCAAGTTGAGTAATCATGCTGTGAATGGCGCTGTTTAAAGGATTATTTGCGGGCTTTTCATATTTTTGCGGAACTTTTTCCCCAAGCTCGGTTCGCACGCGGAAGTACAGCAAGGAGGCGCGATGTCGCTGTGTTTGACTATCACTAGTTATCACAAGATTACCCCTGGTCAATGCCCTGAGAAACTAATGGATCAGGGTATGATGGCAATTGGCCGTAGTTCCGATAATGACTGGGTACTTCCTGACCCCGAGCGCTTAGTTTCCGCGAAGCACTGTGTCATCCAATACAAGGATGGCCGTTATTACTTGACCGATAACAGCACTAATGGTGTTGAGTTAGTCCGCGCCGGTATTCGCATGCGTCGGGGTAACAGCGAGCTTCTTGAAGACGGTGAGGTCATTCGCATTGGTGATTATGAAATCAGTGCGCGGATCGATTTCAATCTGAGTCGTGCTCAGGCTGAAGCCTTTTCCGGGGACCGCTCCAACAGTTTTGAGGCGCTGATGGGGCGCCAGCCGGCGCCAGCAACCCCCATCGAGTCGATTGCCATGGCGCCGGTGGCGCATTTCCAGGGGGCTTCGGCACAGGACACCTTTCCTGACCTGTTCGATTTTCTGACCCCGAGCACGACCCCGCCGGCCACCCAACCCGATCATGTGCCGGCCGAGCAGCACGATTTTCGTCCGCCGACTCACACCTCGATGCCTCAGTCCGTATCTCCACCGGCACCGTCGCCTCTTCACGGGGCCGCGGTCATTCCGGAAGACTGGGACCTGTTCGCCGAAGCGCCGGCCCGGCCTGCGCCGCGGCCTGACGTGCCGCCGGTGATGGCGTCACCCGCCGTTGCCCCGGCCCCGTTTGCCAGCACTGCCCCTTTCGCTGCCGAACCGCCACAGCCGCCAGCCATCGCGCCCGTAGTTCCAAAGGCTCCGACTGCTCCGGCACCCGCGCCGGTGGCGGCTCCTCAGGTGGACCTGCTGCAGGCTTTCCTGCGGGGCGCTGGGCTGGACCATTTGCGCATCGACCCGCAGCAGGCCCAGGCGCAGATGGAAAGCCTGGGCCGCAGCTATCGGCTGATGGTCGAGGGCCTGATCGATGTATTGCGTGCCCGCAGCAGCCTCAAGGGCGAGTTCCGCATGCAGCAGACGATGATTCGCCCGGTGGAAAACAATCCGCTGAAGTTCGCCCCGAATGCTGACGAAGCCATGCTCCTGCTGCTGCGCCACAGCAGCCAGGCGTTCATGGCCCCGGACCAGGCGGTGCAGGACAGTTTCGATGATCTGCGAGCCCACCAACTGGCGGTCATGGCCGGTGTGGAGGCTGCCATCAAGCATCTGCTGGGGCGTTTCGAACCCAGTGAACTGGAAGCGCGCATGGGCAAGCCCGGCGGCCTCGGCAACCTGTTCAACGGTTCGCGCCAGGCACAGAACTGGCAGCAATTCACGGCGCTCTACAGCCAGATTTCCCGCGAAGCCCAGGACGACTTCCAGGACCTGTTCGGTCGTGAATTCAGTCGTGCCTACGAAGAACATACCCACCGGCTACGCCGTTCCTGAGCGAGCCTGGAACACCCCAACACACGGATACACGGACAGCTGATACGTCATTGAGGACGCAGGATGATTCAACGATTGCTGACATTGGTCGCCATGCTGGTACTGGCGGCTTGTGCCAAGGAGGCACCACCGCCAGCCGAGGCGGTCAAGGAAGAGCCTGTGGCCACCGCGGTGGAGCTGGATTTCCTCGCCGTGGCCGGGCTCAACCCCGGTCCTGATGGCCAGGGCACGCCGGTACGGGTACGGATCTTCGAGCTGAAGAACCCGGCGACCTTCATGCGTTCGGATTACTTCGCCTTGGCCGAACGTGCGCCGGCGACCTTGGGCCCCGACCTAGTCGACCAGGACGAGGTCCTGGTGCGGCCCGGCGATCGCTTCACCCTCAAGCGCACCCTCGACCCGGCCACCCGCAACATCGGCCTGCTGGTGGGCTATCGCGAGGTGGACCAGGCGCTGTGGCGGGTCGGGGTTTACGCCGTGCCGCACAAACTCAACCGATCGCAGATCGTCCTCGATGTCCGTGCGGTCAGCGCCGAACTCGTGGAATCCCCATCCAGCCCTGCCCAATAGGCAATCGGAGCAACCATGTCCTGGAACAATCGCGTGGTCTGGTCGGAAGGCATGTTCATTGGAACCCAGCACTTCCAGCAGCATGACCGTTACCTGGAAAACCTCATCGACGCCCGCAGCCGTCCGCTGTCGGCGGGGGCCTGGGGCTTCTCCGAGCTGCGCATCGATCAGGGCCTGCTGGCCCAGGGCAAGCTGGCCATCGTCAGTGCCCGGGGCCTGTTGCCCGACGGGACGCCGTTCAACATTCCCCATGACGACCTGGCACCGAGCCCACTGAGCATCGACGACAACCTGCGGGACGGCCTGGTGTACCTGGCGCTGCCCCTCAAGCGTGCCGGCGCCCGCGACACCGTGGACGAAGGCGAGGAGTTGGGCGGTGCGCGCTACCTGAGCCAGGTGCGGGAAGTGCGTGACGATAACGCCGCCTTTGAAAACCGTGCGCCGGTGGCGGTGGGCTCCCGTGCCTTGCGCTTGCTGACGGCTCAGGACGGCCTGAGCGACTACGCCGCGATTGGGGTGGTACGGGTCAAGGAAAAGCGCGCCGACCGCGCCCTGGTGCTGGATGACAGCTACATTCCGCCCCTGCTGGATGTGGCCGCGTCCAAGCCGTTGAGCGCCTTTCGCAGCGAATTGCTGGGCCTGCTGCATCAGCGTGGCGAAGCCCTGGCTGGTCGGGTGGTCGCTTCGGGGGCCGGTGGCGCTTCGGAAATCGCCGACTTCATGCTGCTGCAACTGGTGAATCGCGCGCAGCCTCTGATCAGCCATTTGAACCAGCTCAGCCCGTTGCACCCCGAGCGGTTGTACAGCGAACTGGTGAGCCTGGCCGGTGAGTTCTCGACCTTCTCCAATACTGCTGCCCGGCGTCCGGCGGAGTATCCGCAGTACCAGCACGACGAATTGGCCCTGAGTTTCACGCCAGTGATGCAGGCCCTGCGCGAGGCCCTGTCGATGCTGATCGACAGCAAGGCGACGCCGATCCCCATCGTCGAGAAAGCCTACGGCGTGCATGTGGCAATGCTGGCGGACCGCACCCTGCTGGAAAGCGCCAGCTTCATCCTGGTGGTCCGCGCCGACGTGCCCGGGGAAACCCTGCGCGGGCGTTTCGCCCAGCAGAGCAAGGTCGGTTCGGTGGAGCACATCCGCGACCTGGTCAACCTGCAACTGCCAGGCATTGGCCTGCTGCCGCTGCCGGTGGCGCCACGGCAGTTGCCGTATCACGCCGGCTCGACCTACTACGAGCTCGACCGTGGCAGCGAGCACTGGAAACAACTGCTCCATTCCGGTGGCTTCGCATTCCACGTCGCCGGGGAATTCCCGGGCTTGAACCTGGCCTTTTGGGCCATTCGAGGATAAGTCGCGATGCATCCTTTCGACGATTCGCCAGGGCAGCCTTCCCCGGCCAATGACCGTACCCAATTCATGCCGCGCCCGGGTGGCCGCGTGCCTGAATCCGGGCGCCCGGCTGCTGCACCCGCAGCGTCGTGGGCGATGCCGGCGGCACCGCTGGCCGCCGGCCAGGCCCGCGGGCTGAACCCGCTGGAAAGCGCTGCCGGGCCTTTGCTGGCCTTGCTCACGCGGCTGCGCAGCACCCTGGCGCACCCGGCGCCGGCCAGCCTGCGGGCGCAACTGCTGGCCTACCTGCGTCAGTTCGAGGAACGTGCCGAAGCGGCTGGGGTGCCACGCAACGACGTGCTGCTGGCCCGTTATGCACTGTGCACGGCGCTGGATGAAGCGGTGTTGAGTACCCCTTGGGGCAGTACCAGCGACTGGGGCAAACAGAGCCTGTTGATCACCGTGCACAACGAGTCCTGGGGCGGCGAGAAGGTCTTCCAGCTGTTGGAGCACTGCTTGCAAAGCCCGCGTGAACGCCTGTACCTGCTGGAGCTGCTTTACCTGTGCATGTGCCTGGGTTTCGAAGGCCGTTACCGGGTAATGATCGACGGTCGCAGCCAGCTTGAAGCCCTGCGTGAGCGTACGGCGGCAACCATCCGCAGCGCCCGTGGCGAACACGAACGCGAACTGTCACCGCATTGGCGCGGGGTCAGCGTGGCCCGGGATCGCCTGGCGCAGTTCATGCCGCCCTGGGTTGGCATCGCCATCGCCGTGGCGTTGCTCCTGGCGCTGTTGTTCGGCTTGCGCCTGAAGCTGGCGGCGGACGCCGAGCCAGTGTTCAAGAATATTCATGCCCTGGGCGAGATCCCGGTGCAGACCCTGGATCGTCCGGTAATCCAGCCCAAGCTGGTGGAGCGCCCGCGTCTGGCGGGTTTCCTCGCCGAGGACATCAAGGCCGGGCGAGTGGCGGTAGAAGACGCGGTCGACCGCTCGGTGGTGACCATCCGTGGCGATGAACTGTTCACCTCGGCCAGCGCCAGCATTGTCGATGACTATCAGCCGCTGATGCTGCGCATTGCCGACGCCATCCGCAAGGTCAAGGGCCAGGTGCGGATCACCGGCCACAGCGACAATCGGCCGATCGCCACCTTGCGCTTCCCGTCCAACTGGAAACTGTCCCAGGCCCGCGCCGAATCGGTGCTGCAGATCCTCGCGGCGAAGACCGGCCAGCCGGAGCGCTTCAGCGCCGAAGGCCGCAGCGACACCGAGCCGCTGGCAAGCAATGCCACCGCCGAAGGGCGGGCGCGTAATCGTCGGGTCGAAATCAGCGTATTGGCGGAGGGGGTCGAGTGAAGGCGTTTTTCAGTTTGGTGATTCGCTGGGTGATCCCGTTGCTGGGCCTGATCGCCCTGAGCCTGATCATCTGGTTCATTGGCCCGCTGCTGGAGTCGCTGGTGCCGGAAGGCCGGCGCTGGGCGCTGATCATTTTGATCTTCGCGGTGTGGATCGCCTACCGGGTATTTCGCATCATCCAGGCCCGGCGCAATGCGGCCAAGGTCCTGCAGAGCCTGGCCGCCGATACCTCGCCGGACCCGGACAGTGTGGCCACCGCCGAGGAGCTGGCGGCCTTGCGCCAACGCATGGCCGAAGCCCTGGTGTTGCTGAAGAAAGCCAAGCTTGGTGGTGATGAGCGACGCAATCTCTACGAGCTGCCGTGGTACGTGATCATTGGTCCGCCGGGGTCTGGCAAGACCACGGCGTTGGTCAATTCCGGCCTGCATTTTCCCCTGGCGGCGCAGCTGGGCGCCGGTGCCGTGCGCGGCGTCGGTGGTACGCGCAATTGCGACTGGTGGTTCACCGACCAAGCGGTACTGCTGGACACCGCTGGCCGCTACACCACCCAGGACAGCCATGCGACGGTGGACAAGGCCGCTTGGCTGGGCTTCCTCGATCTGCTGAAAACCCAACGTTCGCGGCGGCCCATCGACGGTGCTTTCGTCGCCATCAGCCTGTCCGATCTGCTGCTGGGCAGCGAAGCGGAGCGTGCCGCTCACGCGGCGGCGATCCGCCAGCGCATCCAGGAGTTGTACACCCAACTGGGGGTGCGTTTCCCGATCTACCTGATGCTCACCAAGCTTGATCTGGTGCCGGGCTTCATGGAGTTCTTCGACTCCCTGAGCAAGGAAGAGCGAAGCCAGGTCTGGGGCATGACCTTCGCCCTGGATGACGGCAAGGGCAGCGACAGTCCATTGGCCCAACTGCCGGCAGAGTTGGCCGCCCTGGAGCAGCGGCTCAACGAGCGGCTGGTGGAGCGCCTGCAGCAGGAGCGCGACCCGGCGCGGCGTGACCTGATCTATGGCTTCGCGCAGCAGTTCGCGGCGCTCAAGGAATCCCTGCAGAGTTTCCTCGACGGTGTGTTCAAGCCCAACGCCTTTGAAGAGCGGGTGTTGCTGCGCGGGGTATATTTCACCAGCGGCACCCAGGAAGGCAGCCCGATCGACCGCCTGATCGGCGCCATGGCCCAGAGCATGAACCTGGACCGCCAGCATCTGGCGCGGCAGACCGGCACCGGGCGCAGTTACTTCATCGAGAAGCTGTTCAGCGCCGTGGCCTTTGCCGAGCGTGGGCTGGTGGGGGTCAACCCCAAGGTCGAGCGCCGGCGCAAATGGATCGCCCGTAGCGCCCTCGCGGCCAGCGTGGCCCTGGTGCTGGTGGTTGGCACCCTGTGGATTGTCAGCTACCGGGCCAACCAGGCCTATATCGCCCAGGTCGACCAGCGCGTGGTGCCGGTGCGCGAGAGCGTGCAGAACCTCAGCCCGGCCCAGCGCGATGTGCTGGCGGTGCTGCCGCTGCTCAATGCCACCCGGCACCTGGCCGGCGATGCACCGGGCTGGGCCGAAGGCCTGGGCCTGTATCAGGGCGACATGCTCGAAGCCGAGTCGGCCAGCGTCTATCGCAAGCTGCTGGTGGCGGTGTTCGCCCCACGGCTGATGACCCGCATCGAGGAACAACTGCACAGCGGCGGCAGCTCGGATTTCCTCTACGAGGGACTCAAGGCCTACCTGATGCTGGCGGACAACGAACACTACGATCCGGACTTCATCAAGGCCTGGATCACCCTGGACTGGGACCAGACCCTGTCCCGCGACCTGCCGCCCGAACAGCGCCAGGCCTTGACCACTCACTTGCAGGCGCTGTTCGAAAAACATCCACCCAATGCGCGCCTGGACCAGCACCTGATCGACGATCTGCGTCGCCAACTGCAACAGCTGCCGGTGGCCCAGCGAATCTACGACCGGGTCAAGCGTGCCAAGCTGCCGGCCGGGGTGCCGGATTTCCGTCTCAGCGAGGCCGGGGGCCGTGACGCGGCGCTGGTGTTCACCCGCAAGAGCGGCAAGCCATTGAGCGAACCGCTGAGCGGGCTGTTCACCGCCAAGGGCTACCGCGAAGGCTTCCTCCTGGCCAGCCTCAACCAGGCCGGCACCCTGGCGGAAGAACAATGGGTACTGGGGCGCGAGCAGGCCGACCGGCAGAACGTCGCCAGCCTGGCCGCCGATGTGCGCCGCCTGTACTTCCAGGACTACCTGCGCCAGTGGGACGCCTTGCTGGCGGACCTCGACTTCGTGCCGATCACCAGCGTGGCCCAGGCCGCGGATGTGCTGCGAATTCTCTCCGGGCCCAGTTCGCCCCTGAAGAAACTGTTGGTGGCGGTGGCCAAGGAAACCGACCTGCAACAGGAAGAGCGCCTGTTGGCGGCTCAGGGCCAGAAGGTCGAGGGCGGCGTCGATCAGCTCAAGCAGCGCCTGGGCTCGCTGCTGGGCCAGGAGCAGGCGGCCAATCCGAACGCCGCGGTGGCGGCGGATGATCCGCTCAGCGGGCACTTTGCCGATCTCAATAGCCTGGTAAGCAAGAACGAAGGCGAGCCGGCGGCCATCGATGGCCTGCTGTCGGACATGAACGCCTTGTACGTGCAGGTCAGCGCCATGGTCGGAGCCAGCGGCGATGCCTTGCTCGGTGAAGCCAAGAACCAGGCCAGTGCCGCTGCCGCGCGGGTCAGCCTGACGGCTGCGCGCCAGCCGCCGCTGGTCCAGGGTCTGGTCAAGTCGGTGGTCGGTTCGACCACCAACACCATGATGGGCGGAGTGCGCAATCAACTGAACGCAGCTTGGGTCAGCGAGGTGGTCAACGTTTATCGCCAGTCCCTGGGCGGGCGTTATCCGATGTCGCCGGGCAGCGCCCGGGACGCGACCCTGGATGACTTCGGCCAGTTCTTCGGTGTCGGCGGGGTGATGGACAACTACTTCCGCAAGTACCTGCAGCCTTACGTCAACACGTCGACGACGACCTGGAGTTGGCAGCCGGGTGCGGCGCAGAAGCTGGGGATCGCCCCCGGCGTGCTGCAAACCTTCCAGCGGGCGGCGAGTATCCGCGATGCTTTCTTCCGCACCGGTGGCACCCAGCCGACCGTGCGTTTCGAACTCAAACCGGTGGCCATGGACGCCAGCATCAGCCAGTTCCTCCTCGACCTGGACGGCCAGCAGTTGAGCTACGACCACGGCCCAAGCCGGCCGGTGGCAATGCAATGGCCGAATCCGGGGAGCATTGGCGTGGTTCGCTTGTCGATCATGCCACCCTCGGCCACTGGGCGTTCCGGGGTGACCCTGGAGGGCCCGTGGGCCTGGTTCCGCCTGCTGGAGCAATCGGACCTGAGCGCCGGCAACTCGCCGGACCGTTTCAACCTGCGGCTGCAGGTGGACGGCGCGAGCATCTCCTACGAGTTGCGGGCCAACAGTGCCTTCAACCCATTCAAGAGCCGGGTGCTCAGCGGCTTCAGCCTGCCGGAGCGGTTATGACGACGCCTGGCCTGTACGGCAAATTGGCCTGCCGTGGCGACTTTGTCAGCCGCGGTCTGCCGCAGAGTTTTATCGGCCCCTGGGACAGCTGGCTGGCGGCAGGTCTGGTGGCCAGCCAGAACGCCTTGGGGGAGCGCTGGTTGAACGCCTATCTGGTCAGTCCACTGTGGCGTTTCGCTGTGGCGCCGGGAGTCTGCGGACCCCAGGCGGCGGTGGGCGTGGTGATGCCGAGTATCGACCGGGTCGGGCGTTATTTTCCCCTGACCGTGGCGGCGCTGCTGGACCCCGAAGGTGATCTCGCCTCCCTGGTCAGCGGCCCGGAGCAGTGGTTTGAACACGTAGAGGAACTGTTGCTGGCGACTCTGGATGAGGGCGCCCGTTTCGAAGTCCTGGAAGAGGGCTTGCAGGCCCTGGGGGCACCACGCCCGGCGGCGTGCACCGAAGGCAGCCACTTTGCCGGCCTGCAGCGGTTTTATGTCAGTGATCCGCAGGCTCGCGGCGCGGTACTGGCCGCCCAGGCCTGTGCCGGATCGAGTGTCTGGTGGGGCCGGGGATCGCAGCACATCAGCCCGATGTTGCTGCGCTGCCAGGGGTTGCCGCCCGCCAGTGAATTTGCGCAATTTCTGCTCGGACAAGAAGGTGCCGTCTAAATGGTTTCAGCGCCACAACTGTCCTACTCATCCGCCAGTTACAGCCATGTCGGCATGGTGCGGAAAATCAATGAAGACGCCTGGCTCGAAGCCCCGGAGGCCGGCCTCTGGCTGGTGGCCGACGGCATGGGCGGGCACGCTGCCGGGGACTATGTCAGCAACTTGATCGTCGACAGCCTGCGGGCGGTTCCGGCGGCCGACAGCCTGGACCAATACGTCGCTGCGCTGCGCAATGGCCTGGCGCTGGTGAATGCTGCGGTACACGAGGAAACCGCCAATCGCGGGGTGACCATGATGGGCAGCACGGTGGTCCTGCTGGCGGTGCGCGGTGCTCGGGCAGTCTGCCTGTGGGCCGGTGACAGCCGCCTGTACCGGCTGCGGGACGAGCAATTGGAAAGCATTTCCCGCGACCATAGCTACGTCCAGGACCTGCAGGACAGTGGCCTGCTCAGTGAGGCCGAGGCGCGGGTCCATCCCCGGGCCAATATCGTCACCCGGGCGATTGGTGTCGAAGCCCAACTGGAGCTGTCCCAGGTCGACCTGCAGGTGCAGGACGGCGACACCTTCCTGCTGTGCAGCGACGGCCTGAACAAGACCGCTGAAGACTTTGAGCTGCGTGAAGTGCTCAGCCACAGCGAACCCAACGACGTGGTCCGCAGCCTGATTCACCTGGGCCTGACCCGGGGCGCGCCGGACAACATCACGGCCATCGTGATCAAGGCCACAGGACATTGACCATGGACATTCTGATTCCCGGCTTTGACATTCAGGGCGAGATTGGCGAAGGCGCCATGGCCACCGTGTACCTGGCGACCCAGCGCTCCCTGGAGCGCAAAGTAGCGCTCAAGGTCATGGCCGCGGCGCTGGCCGCCGACCCGAGCTTCTGCGAGCGCTTCCTGCGCGAAGGCAAGACCCTGGCGCGGCTGCTGCACCCGCACACCGTGACCATCCATGACATCGGCAATGTCGGGCCGTTGTACTACATGGCCATGGAGTACCTGCCCAACGGCACGCTGAAAGAACGCATCGCCGCCGGGCTGACCCCGGAGCAGGGCTTGATCTACATCCGCCAGATCACCTCGGCCCTGGGTTATGCCCATGCCCAGGGACTGGTGCACCGCGACGTCAAACCGGCCAACATCCTGTTTCGCGCCGATGGCACGGCGGTGCTCTCGGACTTCGGTATCGCCAAGTCCCTGGACGACCGCACCCAGTTCACCCAGGCCGGTTTCGCCGTGGGTACGCCCAGTTACATGAGCCCCGAGCAGGCCCGTGGCCAGGAAATTGACGGTCGCGCCGACCTCTACGCCCTGGGCGTGGTGCTCTATGAAGTCCTCGTTGGTGAGCTGCCTTACAGCGGCACCGATGCGTTGTCCACGGCTCTGGCGCACCTGACCGAGCCGCTGCCGGAACTGCCGCTGCACCATGGGCGCTACCAGCACATCCTGGGCAAGCTGCTGGCCAAGGATCCGGGGCAACGCTACCCGGACGCCGCGGCTTTGCTGGCGGCCCTGGACCACCTGCCGCAGGCGGCCCCGGAGGTCGAGGCGACGCTGATCCAGCCTTTGTCCCTGCCGCCCCAGGAGGCGCCCTTGGGCGACGACCCGGCCGGGATGACCGAGATTGTGCAGCAGGCGCCACCGCCATCAGCGCCGCCTCAGGAGCCTCGCCCGGAGCCGTTGGCGCAGCCACAACATTCCTCGAGCCTGCCGCCTGTAGATTCCTCTGTAGCTTCCGGGCAGCGTCGCGGGCCGGTGCTGGCCCTGGCTGGCGTTGCAGTGGCGGTGGCCCTGGCAGCGGCCGGTGCCTGGTATTGGTGGTTGTCGGGGGATCGCTCGCAGGTTGCGCCCCAGACTGCCTCGACGGCCGCTGCTGTTCCTCCGGTGGTGGCACCGTCGGTGAATCAGCCCGTGGCGGCCGATGTCGATGGTGGCCAGCGTCCGCTACTGATGCCGGGCAAGAAGACCCTGTTCCAGCGGGTGCTGAGCCAGCCGGGGGCGAGTTTTTCCAGCGCCCCCGGAGCCACGCCGGGCCAGGCAGTGCCCGCGTTCTCAGTGCTCTACGTGTATCAGCGCAAGAACCTCGACGGCCGCTCCTGGCTGCGCCTGGGGGCCGCCAGTGACGGTCGCAGCGCCGGCTGGTTGCCGGCCGAGCAGGTCAGTGACTGGAAGCAGAGCATGGTACTGAAATTCACCGAACGTTCCGGTCGTGCACCGGTGATGTTCGTGCGTCAGGCCAGTGAGCTGGAGCGCCTGCTGGCGGACCCGGCAGCGGCGAAGAATCTGCTGCTCAAGGCGCAGAAGAATCCCCAGGATGAACAGCAGGTACTGGCCCTGGAGCCTAGCGCCAGCGCGGTGCCCCAGGACCAGTTCTACTTGCTGCCGATCTTCGACTCCAAGGAGAGCTTCGACGAGAACGGCCAGCCGGTGCAGTTGCTGAATGTCGCTTCCATCGACCCGGGCAGCAGCCCGCAGAGTATCAGCGACAAAAGTGGCAAGAGCCTGCCGGCGAATGCCCCGGCGACCGCCGATGCCTTCCGTACGGCGGTGGTGCTGGTGGTGGACACCTCGGTGTCGATGCAGCCCTACATCGATCAGGTACGCGATGTGGTGCACGAACTGCAAAGCAAGCTCGCCGCGCGTGGTGAGCTGGACAGCGTCAGCTTTGGCCTGGTTGGCTTTCGCAACAACACCAGCAAGACCCCGGGCCTGGAGTACGTGACCAAGACCCTGGTGACTCTGGACCAGGGTCGCGATCCCCAGCGTTTCCAGGAGCTGATGAGCCAGGTCAAGGCCACCAACGTGTCCAGCCACTCGTTCAACGAAGATGCCTTTGCCGGGGTCATGCAGGCCGTGGAAGGCATGGACTGGAAGGGTTACGGCGGGCGCCTGATCCTGCTGGTCAGCGATGCCGGGGCGCTGCGCAAGAATGACCCTTACAGCCGCACTCAGATGAATGAGGCGGAGGTGCGGCAGGCGGCCCTGGGCAAGCAGATCAAGATCTACGCCTTGCACCTGCGCACCGACGCCGGCAAGAAGAACCACGCCCAGGCCGAAACCCAGTACCGGGTGCTGACCGCCGACGCCAACCCGAAGATCGGCGATTTGTACATCCCGGTGCCCGGTGGCGATGTGCGCAAGTTCGGTGAACGGGTCGACGAGATCGGCACGGTGTTCGCCGACCTGGTGCATCAGGTGCGCAGCAACCAGAACCAGGAAGTCCCGCTGCTGGCGGCGGCGCCCAGCATCGCGCAGAAATCCGCGGCCATCGGCTATGCCATGCACATGGATTTCCTCGGCCGCAAAGCGGCCAGCCAGGCGCCGCAGCTGGTCAGCGCCTGGACCGCCGACCGCGACCTGACCAACCCGGCGCTGCCGGCGTTCCAGGTCTGTGTGATGCTCACCAAGCTGCAGCTCAACGACTTGCAGCAGTCGTTGAAGCTGATCGTCGATGCGGCGCGCAAGACCCAGACCTCGCCCAAGGATTTCTTCCAGGAAATCGCCAGCGCCAGTGCCTACATGAGCCGTGATCCATCGGCCCTGCGCAAGGGCGGCAACCTGGCTGGCGGCGGCGTGTTGGGGGAATACCTGGAAGGGCTGCCGTACCGCAGCAAGTCGCTGAACATGACCCAGGACCTGTGGCTGTCCTTGAGCGTGGCCGAGCAGGAGGATTTCATCGACGAGCTGGATTCGAAGATCCGTCTCTATGAAACCTTCCACAACGACCTGGCCAACTGGGTGCGCTTCGGCGATGCCGAGCCGGGTGACGCGCTGTACCGCGTGCCTTTGTCGACACTGCCGTGATCCTGGATTTATTGGCGGTGCGCAAAAGTCGTGGCGAGGGTCGCCAACGCTACAGCCTGGTGATCCCCAGGCTGCAGCTGCGTGCGGGCGATCAACTGGCAGTGGTCGGTCCCAGCGGATGTGGCAAGAGCACTTTGCTCGATCTGCTGGCGCTGGTGCTGGCTCCGGATTCGGCGGCACGTTTCGAGTTCACTCCGGCCCATGACGCCATCGACATCGCGGGCATCTGGCGAGCGACGGGGCACAGTGCCCTGGCCGAGCTGCGCAGTCGGCACATGGGTTATGTACTGCAGACTGGCGGCCTGCTGGGGTTCCTCGACGTGCGTGGCAATATCAGCCTGCCTCGGCAGTTGCTTGGGCTGGCCGACGAGGGCATTCCCCGGCGCCTGGCCGAACGCCTGGAAATCGCCGATCAATTGCACAAGAAACCCACCACCTTGTCGGTGGGCCAGCGCCAACGGGTCAGTTGCGCTCGGGCCTTGGCCCACGGGCCGCAAGTGTTGCTGGCCGATGAGCCGACCGCGGCCCTGGATCCCTTGAATGCCCAGCGGGTCATGCAGTTGTTGGTGCAGCAGGCCCGGGAGCAGCAACTGTGCTGTGTGATTGCCACTCACGATGAACCACTGGCCCGGGCCAATGGCTTGCAGGTCCGCCGTATCGCCTGTCAGCGCGATGCCGATGGTGGGGTCACCGCGACCCTCGGGGAGGCGTGCTGATGCGTGCGGCCCTGACTGTAGCGCTGGCCTGGGAGGACTACCGGGCCGATACCTGGCTTGCGGCTTGTTCGGTGCTGGCGCTGGTGGCGGTGATTGCACCGTTGCTGGTGCTGTTCGGGCTCAAGTTTGGCCTGGTCAGCAGCCTGACCGAGCGCCTGGAAAAGGACCCGGCAGTGCGCGAGATCATTCCCCTGGGTGGCGGGCGTTTCAGTACCGAGTTCATTGCCGAGTTGGGGCGGCGGCCGGAGGTGGCGTTCGCCGTGCCGAGAACCCGGCAGATCGCGGCTACGGCGGATCTGTCCCGGGGCACGGGGGATATCGGCGTGACCGTGGAAATGCTCCCTACCGCCGTCTCGGATCCTTTGCTTGGGCTTTTGCCGGCGCCCCGCAGCATGAGTGGCGTGTTGCTCAGCCGCACAGCCGCCGAGAAGCTGGGGGTGCAGCCGGGAGACTGGCTGCAGGCAACCTTCGGCCGGCAGGTGGCAGGGCGCAGCGAGGTGCAGCGGACTCGCGTCCAGGTCGAGGGCGTGTTGCCCCTGGAGGCCTTCGCCCGTGATGCCTTGTTCGCCCCCCTGGCACTGCTGGAGGCCGCCGAGGATTATCGCGACGGTCGCGCTGTGGCAGCCCTGGGCTGGCTCGGCGAAGCCCCGGCGCTGGCCGGGCAGCGGGTCTACCCGGCGTTTCGCCTGTATGCCCGCGGTCTGGATGACGTCGAGCCGCTGCGGCTCTACTTCGCCGAGCGCGGCCTGCTGGTGTCGACCCAGGCGCAGACCATCGCTCAGGTGCAGTCCTTGAGCCGCAACCTGTCGATTGTCTTCTGGGTGATCACCGGGTTGGCCTTGGTGGGGGCCTTTGCAGCGATATTTGCTGGCGCCCTGGCAGCGGTCGAGCGCAAGCGCCGGGAGTTGTCGGTCCTGCGCCTGCTGGGGTTCTCCACGGCTGCGCTGTTGTTGTTCGTGGTGACCCAGGCGCTGTACAGCGCCGCTCTCGCCGCCGTGTTGAGCGGCGTTCTGTATGGCCTGGCCCAGGCCGGGCTGAATCATCTGTTCATGCAGGCGCCGGGCGAGTACGCCAGTCATCTGCTGCCGGTCCATTACGGGCTGGCCCTGTTGGCGACGCTCGGCGTCAGTACCCTGGCCGCCGCGCTGGGTGGCTGGCGAGTGTCGCGGATTGAAGCCTGTGAAGGAATTCGCGATGTATAAGTTGATCAGCGCTGTGCTGGCCCTGAGTCTGGCCGGTGCCGTGTGCGCCGAAGATGCCAGTAACAAGATGGACAACCCCAAGCCGTTGCCGGACGACGTCAGCCTGCCGCTGCCCTGCGAGGGCGAGATGGTGTTCCGCTACGTCTATGTATTGGCCCAGGGCACCCTGGACGACCGTGAGGTCAATCTTGGCTATCCCTTCAGCGAAGGCGAGAGCGGTTATCAGCAGTCGTTCATTTCCGGCTATCGCCGGGACTACATCAATGGTCAGTTCACCCTCAAGGATCTGCCCGGAGCCTGGGGCAAGACCATTGGCCCGGCCTTGCCGAAGACCGGTGCCGGAGTGCCCCTCAAGCCGATGCTGTATTTCATCGGCAAATATGAAGTCACCGCGCGCCAGTACGCCCAGGTGATGGCGCAAGCCCAGTCCCTGGCCAGTGGCGAGCCGGCCCCGGCCTGTGAGGTGCCGCAAGGCATGCAAGGGCGCCTGCCCAAGGTCAAGCTGTCACGCTTTGAGGCTGAGCGTTTCGCTGCGGTGTACAGCGCCTGGTTGATGAAGAATCACCGTGACCTGCTGCCAGTCAGCGGTCGCGGTAGCTCCGCGGAAGACGGCGGCCTGGGGTTCGTGCGCCTGCCCACCGAAGTGGAGTGGGAATACGCCGCCCGCGGCGGTCAGGCAGTCAGTCGCCAGGAGCTTGAAGGCCGCTTGTTCCCGCGGCGCGTGGAAGGCAGCGAAAGCGATGGCCCGCTGGCGGACTGGGCGGTGTTCAACCAGGTGGCCGGCGGCACCGGCCAGGCCACGCGGTTGATGCCCATCGGCACCAAGCTGCCCAACCCCATCGGTATGTTCGACGTGATCGGCAACGCTGCCGAGATGGTCCAGGAGTCCTTCCAGCTGGTACACGCCGGTCGGCGCCAGGGCACTTATGGCGGCTTTGTGGTCAAGGGCGGCAACTACCTGGAAGGCGAGGGCACGCTGTTTACCGGCATGCGTCGCGAGTACCCGTTGTTTGGTGCCGATGGCACCGAACAGAGCAATGAAACCACGGGGTTTCGCGTGGCCATCGGTGCCTTGTCGGCGCCGCGCTCGCGCTACAAGGAACTGTTCGCCCAGTGGCAGAAAGAGGGGCGCCTGGCGGCCCTGACCGACGCCATCGACGATGTCCAGGACCCTACCAAACGCCTGGACAGCATCATCGCCGCCAGTGTCGATCCGCGCCTGCAAGCGGAACTGGGACTGGTCAACGAAGAGCTCAAGCGCAACGTCTCGTTGATCGCCCAGCAGCGTGAGGAGGCGGCCGGCAACCTGATCCAGTCCGCCGCGCTAGTGGCCGAGACCGTCAATAACTACAACATTCGCCTGACCAACCTGAAGAAGAGCCAGCAGCAGGCCATCGATGCCAAGGACGAGCCCAGCGCCAAGCTGTTCGCCGAAGCCATCGATAACGGCCGCAGTGCGCTGGACGGTGCGGTGGCGATCTACATCGACAACCTGGCCACGGGCACCCGCTACACCGATGCGGTGATCCAGGCGCAATTTCAACGAATCAAGGAAGAACTCAATCGCAAGCCAGTGCTCGGCAAGAGCCTGGTGACGCGTGCCACGCTATTCGTTCGCCATGTCGGGAATTATCGCCAGCAACGGCGAGCTGACCCAGCGGCGATTTTGAAGGAACTGCTCGCATCGACCGGTCAGAAGTAATGACTGGCTGTTGTTTGTCGAGCCTGGAGGAGCTCGGGCGACGTTACGTCGTGCCGAGTTGGTCAAACTTAATCGAGATCACGCACATGCTTTTTTCCCGCAATCCATTTGCTTCCACTTCCAAGCGTCACCTGCTGTTGGTTGCCGCCGGGTTCAGCACCGTATTGACCGGTTGCGCGACCTCTGCGGTGTCCAAAGTTGCCTCCACCACCAAGGTCGAGTACTACCCGAGCTGTTATGAGCCGGTGCAGCACCTGCGCGCCACTGATTCGAACATGACCAAGTCTGTGGTCACCGGTGCCGCCCTGGGCGCTGCTGGTGGTGCCTTGCTCGGCGCCCTGGCCGGTGACTCCGACAAGCGCGGTCGTAACGTCGCCATCGGTGCTGCGGGTGGCGCCCTGGCCGGTGGTGCCGCCGGTTACTACACCGAGCGCCAGAAGCAGATCACCGATGACAATCAGCGCATCGCTTCCTACGCCACTGACGTCAACAAGAGCGCCGCCGACATCGATCGCAGCACTGCATATGCCCGTGCTTCGCAGACGTGCTACCAGCGTGCCTTCGACAGCCTGATCAGTGCCCGCAAGGCCAACTCGATCAACGACGTCGAGGGGCGCAAGCGCCTGGCGGAAATTGTCAGTGGCCTGAAAGAGTCCAACGACCTGATCACTGCCGTGAACGGCCGTGCCAGCGAAGACCTGAGCAAGTACAACCAGGCCTACGAGCAGGACCTGCAGCAAGTGGGCGTGCAGCGGACCGACGTGGTGAAGGTGGCGACTGCCGATATCACCCCGGTGACCACCGGCAGCGGCAAGATCAAGAAGCCGCCGGTCAAGCAGCCCAAGCTGCCCACAGTGCCTACGGAAGCGGTGAGCACCGAGAAGTCGATGCAGGAGGCCAAGACCAAGCAAGCCGAGAGCTCTCAGGTCGCTACCACCGGCCAGACTCAGGTCAACAGCATGTGCAAGAACCCGGACCTGGGTGACTGGGCACCGGTACCCTGCCCGAACGTCTGAGTCATTGATTGTCTGACAAGATGTCGCGATAAGTGCTGAACGCCAGTCGATCTTCGAGTCATCGAACAGATCGGCTGGCGCTCTTCCCGTGACAGGTTAAACTGCGCCGGCCACCCAATAATTCCACTGAGGCGCCGTGCATGAAATTTCGTTTTCTTCTCTGGGTGCTTGGCCTGTTGATGGGCAAAGCCAGCCGCAACAATCCTGCTTTTCAGCAACAGTTGGGTGATAAGGAGCTGGTGTTCCAGCTGCAGACTCTCGACGGCAAGGTTGCGCGTCACTTCTTCGTCAAAGACCAGCGCATCACCAGCCGTTCGGGTGTCTACCCCGAGCCGGCGTTCGCCATTGCCTTCAAGGATGCCGCCTACGGCTTCGCGACCATGCAGGCGAAGAACAAGCAGCTGGCGTTCATGACCGGCATCCAGGACAAGTCGATCCAGATCAAGGGCAACCCGGCGCTGGTGATGTGGTTCCAGGGCCTGACCAAGTATTTGAAACCCAGGAAGACCAAGCCCAAGGCTTGAGGGAACGGGCAAGCACTGCGCCGGCAAGCCAGTGCCTATACACGTATCCGTAGGCGCTGAGCTGGCTTGCCAGCGCAGGCGTCAGGCCTGGCTGAATTGCGAAGCCAGTTCTCGCAGCAGTACTTCAGCCTCCAGTACCTTGCTCACTACGTCGTCGGCCTTGTCGCGGCCCAGCCCCAGGCGTTCGAGCAGGGCGTCGGGAATTTCTTCGTGAGGCCCTGAGCCGATGCCGCGGCTGCGCAGCAGGCGCACTGCCAGGCACACCAGGTTCGGGTACTCGGCGTAGGCCCCGTCGTAGCTTGGATCGTGCTGGAAGCGCAGCGCCGTGGAGAGTTCGTCCGGCATGTCCCAGTAACGCATCAGCCAGGCGCCGATCTGCTCGCGGCTGATGCCCAGCAGGTGCTGCTCGACATAGCTGTGGCACAGGTGCGGGTTGACCTCCAGGTGCCGGCAGATCAGCGAGAAGTGCGGCGGGAACACGTGGGCCAGCAGCAGGTAGCCGAAGTTGTGCAGCAGGCCGGCAAGGTAGGTCAGGCCGGATTCCGGGCGCTGGGCACGGGGCATGGCGCGGGTCAGGCCTTCAATCACGGCGGCGGTGTAGATCGATTGCTGCCAGTACGGTGTGGCGTGTTGCGGCTGGTCCTTGGGCAGGCTCAGGGTCTTGCCCAGCGCCAGGCCCAGCGCCAGGTTGATGACCAGGTCGAAACCCAGCACGCGGACGATAGCGTCCTCCACCGAACGGATCTTGCCCGGCGATGCGTAGTACGGCGAGGCTGCCCAGCTGACCACTTGCGCGGCCAGGGCCGGGTCGGTTTCCACCACGCCGGTGATGTCGTCGATGGTGGCGTTGGGGTCGACTCGCAGCTTGATGATCTTCTGCGCGGTTTCCGCCAGCGGCGGGATCTCGATGGTGGCTTCCAGGCGCTGCTGGATGCGTCGCGCGGTGAAGGCCTGCATCGCCTGGGTGATTTCCTCGCGGTCGTCATCCGGGCGATCGAGGTTGGGGCGGATGCTGCTCAGGGGTTCGCCGAAGTTACCGGCGCTGGCCTTGCTGAGCATGCTCTTGAAGTCTTCGCGGGTGATTTCCAGCAGCAATCCCGGCTCGCCCGAATTGATCAGCAGGTTGGGCTCGCGCAGCAGGCTTTCTTCGTACAGGCAGGGGGAGCTGGTCAATGCCGGGAGTCCGGGCAGCAGGCTCAGGCTGTGCTTGCCGAGCATGCGCTCCAGGCGTTCGGTGGAGACCGCCGTCAGGCGTCGGCCGGTGAGCTCGGCAAGGCGATTGAGGTCCAGCAACTGGCTCTGCGGGAACAGCACCATCAGTGCACCGATGGCGTCGTCCAGCAGCACTGCCTGAACCTTGCGCGCAGCCGGCAGGCCCGGCTGGTCGGTGACTTCGCTGTAGCTGATGGCCAGCTTGCCGAGCAGCAACCGGATAACAGACGGAGCGTGCGGGGTTGCAGTGGCGAGGGCAACTTCTGTCATGGTCTGGTATCCGTTTTTTCTACAATTTGACGAGTATAACCAGCTTGGTTATGCCGTTGGTCCATTAACTGAGCGTTGGTTCACACTTGGCCGTATTGCTGGCCATGGCGCAGCCAGCGTTCCAGCAACGGGCTCACGTGGTCGGGCCAGCGCTCCAGGAGGGCCTGGGCGGCATCACGTACCGCCGGCAGCAGGTCGGCGTCACGCATCAGATCGGCGACCTTGAATTGCAGCAGGCCGGTCTGGCGGGTGCCGAGCATTTCACCAGGGCCGCGCAGTTCCAGGTCCTTTTCGGCGATGACGAAGCCGTCGTTGGTTTCGCGCATGATGCCCAGGCGTTGGCGACCGATTTGTGAAAGCGGCGGATGGTAGAGCAGCACGCAGTGGCTGGCAGCGCTGCCGCGCCCGACGCGCCCGCGGAGTTGGTGCAACTGCGCCAGGCCCAGGCGTTCCGGGTTCTCGATGATCATCAGGCTGGCGTTGGGCACGTCGACCCCGACTTCGATCACCGTGGTGGCTATCAGCAGTTGCAGGTTGCCGGCCTTGAACTCGGCCATTACCGCGGCTTTTTCCGCCGGTTTCATGCGGCCGTGGATCAGCCCCACTCGCAGTTCACCGAGGGCGCTGGAGAGGTCTTCGTAGGTGGTTTCGGCGGCCTGGCAGGTGAGCTCCTCGGATTCTTCGATCAGGGTGCAGACCCAATAGGCCTGGCGCCCTTCGGCGCAGGCGGCGCGCACTCGCTCGATCACCTCGACGCGGCGGCTGTCGGTCACCAACACAGTGTTCACCGGCGTTCGGCCGGGGGGCAGTTCGTCGAGGACCGAGGTATCCAGGTCGGCGTAGGCGCTCATGGCCAGGGTGCGCGGAATCGGCGTGGCGGTCATGATCAACTGGTGCGGGCACAGACGGCCGCCCACGCCTTTCTGGCGCAGGGCCAGGCGCTGCTGCACGCCGAAGCGGTGCTGTTCGTCGATGATCGCCAGGGCCAGGTTCTTGAACTGCACTTCGTCCTGGAACAGGGCGTGGGTGCCCACCACCATCGGTGCGCCGGCGGCTATCTGTTCCAGCGCCGCGGCGCGGTTCTTGCCCTTGAGCTTGCCCGCCAGCCAGGCAACTTCCAGGCCCAGGGGCTCCAACCAGCGCTTGAAGGTGATGAAGTGCTGCTCGGCGAGGATTTCCGTGGGCGCCATCAGCGCCACTTGGTAGCCGGCTTCCAGTGCCTGCAGGGCGGCGAGGGCGGCGACTACGGTCTTGCCGGCGCCAACGTCGCCCTGGATCAGCCGCAGCATGGGCTCCGGCTGGCTCAGGTCGTAGGCGATTTCATTGCCGACACGCTGTTGCGCACCGGTGGGGGTGAAGCCCAGGTTCTTCAGGTACCCGGCCGGCAGTTTTTTCGCCAGTGGCAATGCCGGGGCGCGCTGGGAGCGCAGGCTGTCCCGCAGACGTTGCTGCGACAGTTGGTGGGTCAGCAACTCCTCGAAGGCCAGGCGGTGCTGAGCCCAGTGGTGACCCAGGGCCAGTTCGTCGACATCGGCGTCCGCCGGTGGGTGATGCAGATAGCGGATTGCGTCGTCCAGGGGGGCCAGCTGATAGTCCCGGGCCAGTTCCTCCGGCAGCCAGTCGGGCAGGCTGCGAGGGCCGAGCAGCGCCAGGCTCTGCTGGCAGAGCATACGCAGGCGCTGTTGGGTAAGGCCTTCGGTGAGGGGATAGATCGGCGTCAGGGTCTGATCCACTGGCGGGGGTTCATCGCCGCTGATGGCGCGGTATTCGGGGTGGTAGATTTCCAGGCCCGAAGCACCGGGCCGGGCTTCACCGTAGCAACGCACCCGGGTGCCACGTTTCAGGCCATCCTTCTGCGCGTTGCTGAAATGGTAGAAGCGCAGGCTCAGGCCGCCGGTGCCATCCTGCAGGCGAACCAACAGGCTGCGGCGCTTGCCCATGACCACATCGGCGCCGCTGACGGTGCCTTCGATCACTGCATCCTGGCCGGGGCGCAGGGCGCCGATCGGTACCACGCGGGTGCGATCCTGATAACGCAGGGGCAGGTGAAACAGCACGTCCTGGAGATTCTCCAGGCCGACCTTGGCCAGTTTCTCGGCCATGGCTTCACCCACGCCCTTGAGTGCCGTGACCGGCACTTTCGACAGCTCAGTCATCGCGCTCGTTTAACTCACAGCGGGCGGCTTGGCCACCGAGCACAGGCGGATCGAGTCGGCGAGGATCTCGATGGCCTTGGGCCGCGGAAAGCTCGCACGCCAGGCGATGGCTACGGTACGGAAGGGCACCGGAGGGGTCAGCGGGCGTACTTCGATTATCCCGGGGGCGTAGTGATGGCTGTCCACCGCCGACAGCGGCAGGATCGAGATGCCCAGGCCGGACGCGACCATGTGGCGGATGGTTTCCAGGGAGCTGGATTCCACGGTGGTGTGCTTGGCGCCGTCGTTGCCCTTGGCCTGGGTCGGGCAGGCTTCCAGGACCTGGTCGCGGAAACAGTGGCCCTCACCCAGCAGCAACAGGCTCTTGTCGTTGAGCAGGTTGGCGTCGATGGTGTCCTTCTTGGTCCAGGGGTGGTCGCTGGGCATCAGTACATAGAAGGGTTCGTCGTACAGCGGCAGGGTGAGGACGTCGGCCTCATTGAACGGCAGGGCGATGATGATTGCATCCAGCTCGCCGTTGCGCAGTTTGTCCCGCAGCACGTGGGTGAAGTTTTCCTCGATGTACAGCGGCATCTGCGGAGCGACCCGGTGCAGCTGTGGAATCAGGTGCGGGAACAGGTATGGACCAACGGTATAGATCGCACCGACCTTGAGGGGTGCGGTCAGTTGGTTCTTGCCGGCCTGGGCCAGTTCGCGGATGCCCTGCGCCTGCTCCAGGACCTTCTGTGCCTGGGCGACGATGGTTTCACCCACCGGGGTCAGGCGTACCGCGCTTTTGCTGCGCTCGAAAATCAGCACACCGAGTTCGTCTTCAAGCTTCTTCACGCCGACCGAAAGGGTGGGTTGGCTGACATGGCAACGCTCGGCGGCGTGGCCGAAGTGCTGCTCTTGAGCGAGGGTAACGATGTAGCGTAATTCTGTAAGAGTCATAGCGGGCGTCCATGAGGTTGCGGCCAAGCATACCGGCTGCAATCGATAGGCGCACGTTATCAGACTGAGGGCGGAGTGTGACACCTGCCAATGTCCCGAGCAGGTTCCAGATACGCGAAGGGCACCTTCAAAGGTGCCCTTGCGCTGATCAGCGACGACCCCGAGTCTTGTCGATCTCGTAGTTGAAGGGGGCTGTGATTTCCACGCTGCCATTGCTCAGCATGTCGGCAGGAGGTTTGGGCAGTGGCTGGGCACGACGGATCATGTCCAGAGTAGCCCGGTCCAGATCGGCATTGCCCGAGCGTCCAACCAGTTCGTAGGACAGTACCTTGCCCTCTGAATCGACTACAAAGCGCAGGCTGTTGGTGCCTTCCTTGCCGCGACGCTGGGCTTCACCCGGGTAGCGTTTGTACTTTGCCAGGTGTGCCTGCAGTTCGCCTTGCCAGGTGGCCTTGGCTGCTGCTTGCGCCGGAGACGGGCCGGCAGTGGACGGTGCCGTCTTGTCGGAAGGTGCGTTGACCCGTGGTGCGTCGCTGGGCTTTTCCTCGGAAGGTTTTTCCTTGGGCAGCTCAGGTTTGACCTCCGGCTTGGGCGGCTGGGGCTTGGGCTTCTGCTTGGCCGGCTTGGGGACTGAAATGGTCGGCTTCGGTGCCTCCGCCAGTTTCGGCAGTGGCAACTCTTCAACCGGTGCCGGAGGTTGCGGCGGTGTCACCACTTTGGGCGGTGCCGGAGGCGGCGGCACAGGGGCAGGCGCCAGTTCCACCACCATGGCTTGGGGTGGAATGGCCATCGGCTGTGGTTTGGACCAGTTGAGGGCGAGCAGGATCGCCATCGCATGGACGCCCAGCACCACTGCCAGGCTACCGCTGTAACGCGTCAATCGTTGGCGCGTCGTGATCATTTCTTGGCTGCCGTCTCAAGTCCGACCAGGCCGACTTTCAGGTATCCGGCAGCCCGCAGGGCATCCATCACACCCATCAGGTCGCCGTAGTTCACGCCTTTGTCAGCCTGGAAGAAGATCGTCGTGTCCTTCTTGCCCTGGGTCTTGGCGTCGAGGGTCGCGCCAAGGGCTTCGGCCTTGACTTCATCTTCGCCGAGGAACAGGCGCTGATCGGCCTTGACGCTGAGGAATACCGGCTTCTCCGGTCGCGGCGCCGGCTTGGCGCTGGAGGCGGGCAGGTCGACCTTGATGTCCACAGTGGCCAGAGGGGCGGCCACCATGAAGATGATCAACAGCACCAGCATCACGTCGATGAACGGAGTGACGTTGATTTCGTGGTTTTCGACCAGATCGTCGTCTGCGCCTTCTTTCAAATGCAAGCCCATGGCTGATTACCCCACTTTCACCATGTGCGGTTGTGCGGAGCGCTCGGACGGCTGATGGTCGAGATCGCGGCTGACCAGCAGCAGAACTTCTGCCGAGGCGTCGGAGACCTGAGCCTTGTAGCCGGCAATGGAGCGGGCGAAGACGTTGTAGATCACTACTGCGGGGATCGCTGCAACCAGGCCCAGGGCGGTGGCCAGCAAGGCTTCTGCGATACCCGGGGCAACCACCGCGAGGTTGGTGGTCTGGGTTTTGGCGATGCCGATGAAGCTGTTCATGATGCCCCACACGGTGCCGAACAGGCCGACGAAAGGTGCAGTGGAACCGATGGTAGCCAGCACCCCGGTGCCATTGCTCATGTTGCGGCCGCAGGCGGCTACCAGGCGTTCCAGGCGGAAGCTGACACGTTCCTTGATGCCTTCTTTCTCACGGCTGTTGCTCGAGAGGCGCATTTCTTCCAGGGCGTCATGTACCAGCAGGTGGGCGAGGGTGCCCTCCTTGGCGGCACCGGCGCTGGCTTCTTTGAGGGTGGTGGCCTTTTTCAGGGCGGCAATTTCGCCGCGCAGGCGGCGCTTGGCACCCATCAGCTCGAAGCCTTTGGCGATCCAGATGGTCCAGGTGATGATCGAGGCAATGGCCAGGCCGATCATCACCAGTTTCACGATGATGTCGGCGTTCTGGTACATGCCCCAAGGCGACAGGTCGTGGGCCATGCCCAGGGTGTTGTCCGCTTCGAGGACTTCAGGAGCATCTTCACCTACGACTGGCTGACCTTCGACCTGAGCCGGGTCAGTAGCCACTGGGGTCGCTACGGGAGCTGTTGGGTCGGTCGCTGAGTGCTCGGCAGCCGGTGCGGTCGCAGCTGGCGTGGTGGCCGGTGCGTGCTGGTCGGCAAAGGCTGCGGTCGGTGCCAGCAGCAGGCTGCACAGCAGCGCTGCAACCGCGCTCATGGCGCGCAGCGGGCTTGGGCGTTTGGTTGGCGAGGCGAAGAGTTGATTGCTTGTCATGCTGGCCGGACCTGAGAGGAGAAAAGGGTGGGATGTCCTTCTAGGCCTCGCAGGGCCGAGAACAAAATGGGTGGTTATTATTGCAAGTAATTCTTGTTAACAAAAGTAATAGAGTATCTTTTTTTCCTTGATTGCTAGCCGTTCGTCCAGTGCGAGGGCTAGTCTTGACCTTTCTGAAAGGAGTTTTTTGATGTCCTCCCCCTCTGTTTTGATCGCCGGCTGCGGTGATGTCGGGAGTCGCTTGGCGACTCAACTGCTGGCTGAACAATGGCAGGTTCATGGCCTGCGCCGCACGGTGTCGCGCCTGCCACAGGGAGTGATTGGCGTTGCCGGTGATTTGTTCTCCGCGCAGTGCCCGGCGGATTGGCCCCAGGTGGCCCCGGATTACCTGGTGTACTGCGCGGCAGCCACCGAGCACGACGAGGCTGGGTATCGCGCAGCCTACATCGAAGGGTTGCAGCATGTGCTGGCCTGGCTCAAGCAACATGGCCAGCAGCCCAAGCGCCTATTGTTCGTTTCCAGTAGCAGTGTTTACGAGCAAAAAGACGGTGAGTGGGTCGACGAGACTTCTGTGGCCGAGGCTGCTGCCTACTCCGGGCGTTTGATGCTGGAGGCGGAGCAGGTGGCCTTGAACAGCGGGATTCCTGCCAGCCGGGTGCGCCTTACCGGCATCTACGGGCCCGGTCGTGAATGGCTGCTGACCCAGGTGCGCCGCGGCTATCGCGTGGCAATCGATCCGCCGCTGTACGGCAACCGTATCCACGCGGACGATGCAGCGGGGTTGTTGGCGTTCCTGCTCAAGGCGGACCATCGCGGTGTTGCGCTTGATGATTGCTATATCGGTGTGGACGACGCACCTGCGCCGTTGGCGGAGGTGGTCGACTGGCTGCGTGAATACCTGGGTGTGACCGAGTGGGCAGATGATGCCAGCGTGCGCCGTACCGGTAGCAAGCGTTGCAGCAATGCTCGGGCCAGGGCGCTGGGCTGGGTGCCGCGCTACCTGAGTTATCGCGAGGGGTATTCAGCGATTCTTGAGGGGCAGGGCTGACCGGACTGTCGCTGCGTCGAAGGCTCGGGTTGGGTTCTGACGATGAGGGCCCGTAAGAGCCCGTCTCGTGTCGAACGCTACATCACCCAACCGATGGCCTTCGGCGGCTGCAGGGGCTTTATTGCTTTTCCAGCAGCCACTGCTGGTTGCCCGGCATCAGCGAGGGCACTTCATCCGCGAGGGCCGTGTTGACCGCCTGGAAGATCTCCAGCTGTTGATCCTTGCGCACGAAGATCCAGGAGTTGCCCTGGCCATTGAGTTGCAGCCAGATGCTGTCATTGCCGCCGCTCATGGAGGCGCAGTCGCCGGCCAGGCACAAGGCATAGCGGTCGGCACCAGGCAGGCCCTGTACAGCGCCATCAGGCTGGAACTGCACTACGGCGCCGAGTCCCGGGCCGCTGACGATTTTCCATTGGCCTCCCAGGTAGGCCGAATACAAGGCACGTTCGAAGTTGGCACCTAGTGGTGCACCTTCAGGTGCTGGCTCTTTGGGGCGGTCAAACACCTGCTCAGGTTCGTTGTCGTTGGCCACTTGGAGCAGTCGTTTACCGTTGCGTTTCAGTTCGGTGGCGGCACTGCCGTAAATCTCGACTTTTGCAGTGCTGGAGCCATCGCTGAGCACCTTGCCTTCGACAGTTTCGAAGCCGTTGGTGTAGCGGGCCTGGCCAGCCTTGGTATTGAGTTCCCATTCCAGGTTCGGGCCGTAAGCCTGGAGGGCTTCACGCAAAGGGCCGCCCTTGGCGGCTGCGTCGATCGCTACCTGATTGATCCAGATGCCGCCGACATCGTGTTTGGCGGGGTCGCTGGCACAACCGCCGAGTAATACGGCGAGCAGCGAAACAGCTAGCGCTTTGCGCATGACGAAATCCTTTCAGAACGAAAACGGCGCAGCCTGGACAGCTGCGCCGCGGGTATTACTCGATGACCAGAATGGCATCCATTTCAACCTGCGAACCCTTGGGCAGGGCGGCCACGCCAATGGCGGCACGGGCTGGGTAAGGCTGTTCGAAGTACTTGCCCATGATCTCGTTGACCTTGGCGAAGTGGCTCAGGTCGGTGAGGAAGATGTTCAATTTGACGATGTCCTTGAACGAACCACCAGCCGCTTCGGCCACCGACTTGAGGTTCTCGAACACCTGGACGGTCTGGGCTTCGAAGCCCTCTACCAGTTCCATGGTTTTTGGGTCGAGAGGGATTTGACCCGACATGTAGACGGTGTTGCCAGCCTTGATCGCCTGGGAGTAAGTGCCGATGGCGGCAGGGGCCTTGTCGCTGGTGATAACAGTCTTGGTCATGAATGACTCCTTGTATTGGACGGGCTACGCACGCATGCGGGTGATGCGGATGACCCCGGTCAGTGCGCGCAGTTTCTTGATCACGCGGGCCAGGTGCACGCGGTCGTGCACGCTGACCACCAGTTGGACCACGCTGATGCGACCATCGCGTTCGTCCATGCTGATTTTCTCGATGTTGCCGTCGGCGGCGTTGACGCTGCTGGCCAGCAACGCGATCAGGCCACGCTGGTGTTCCAGCTCGACCCGCAGTTCGACGTTGAATTCGCCGGTGACATCCTTGGCCCAGGAGAGCTGGATGCATTTTTCCGGGTTGTGGCGGATTTCACTGATATTGCGGCAGTTGTCCAGGTGCACAACCATGCCCTTGCCGGCCGACAGGTGGCCGACGATCGGGTCGCCCGGGATCGGTGTACAGCACTTGGCGTAGCTCAGCACCAGGCCTTCGGTGCCGCGGATTGCCAACGGGCCTTCCGGGCTTGGCAGCTGTTCGCCCTCACCCAGCAGGCGGCGGGCAACGACGTAGGCCATGCGGTTGCCCAGGCCGATGTCTTCCAGCAGATCTTCGATCAGCTCCAGGCGGTATTCCTGGAGGATGGCCTGGATGCGTTCCGCCGGTACTTTTTCCAGGGCGCTGTCGAAGCCGTTGAGTACCTTGTTCAGCAGGCGCTCGCCGAGGCTGATGGATTCGGAGCGGCGTTGCAGCTTCAGGGCGTGACGAATATGGGTGCGGGCCTTGCCGGTAACCACGAAATTGAGCCATGCCGGATTTGGCCGTGCGCCCGGGGCGCTGACGATCTCCACGGTCGAGCCGCTTTGCAGGGGTTCCGACAGGGGGGCCAGGCGACGGTTGATCCGGCAGGCGATGCAGCTGTTGCCGACGTCGGTGTGCACCGCATAGGCGAAGTCCACCGCGGTGGAGCCTTTGGGCAGCTCCATGATTCGGCCTTTGGGCGTGAACACATAGACCTCGTCCGGGAACAGGTCGATCTTCACGCTCTCGATGAACTCCAGGGAGTTGCCGGCGCGCTGCTGCATCTCCAGTACGCCCTTGACCCACTGACGGGCCCGGGCGTGAGTGCTTTTCGGCTGTTCGTCGCCACTGGATTTGTACAGCCAGTGAGCGGCGATGCCATTGTTGGCCATTTCTTCCATTTCCCGAGTACGAATCTGGATCTCGATCGGTACTCCGTGCATGCCGAACAGCGTGGTATGCAGCGACTGATAGCCGTTGGCCTTGGGAATGGCGATGTAGTCTTTGAAGCGTCCCGGCAGTGGCTTGTACAAATTATGTACAGCGCCAAGCACGCGATAGCAGGTGTCTACTTTGTCGACGATGATGCGGAACGCGTAGACGTCCATGATCTCGTTGAAGGCCCGGCGCTTGCCGCGCATCTTCTTGTAGATGCCGTACAGGTGCTTCTGGCGACCGCTGACCTCACCCTGGATGCCATCGATGGCCAGGCAGTGGCTGAGGGACTCTTCGATCTTGTTGACGATTTCCTTGCGGTTGCCCCTGGCGCGCTTGACCGCCTGGTAGATCCGCGCGGAACGCATCGGGTGCATTGCCTTGAAGCCCAGGTCCTCGAACTCGATGCGGATGCTGTGCATGCCCAGGCGATTGGCGATGGGGGCGTAGATCTCCAGGGTTTCCTTGGCGATCCGCCGACGTTTTTCGCCGGACAGCACTTCAAGAGTGCGCATGTTGTGCAGGCGGTCGGCCAGCTTGACCAGGATCACGCGAATGTCGCGTGCCATGGCCATGGCCATTTTCTGGAAGTTTTCCGCTTGGGCTTCGGCCTTGGTCTCGAAGTTCATCTGGGTCAGTTTGCTGACCCCGTCGACCAGTTCGGCCACGGTTTCGCCAAATTGCGCACTGAGTGCTTCTTTGGCGATGCCGGTGTCTTCGATCACGTCATGCAGCATTGCGGCCATCAAACTCTGATGGTCCATGTGCATGTCGGCAAGAATGTTCGCTACCGCAAGTGGGTGCGTGACGTACGCCTCGCCGCTGCGACGGCGCTGACCGTCATGGGCTTGTTCGGCGTAGAAATACGCTCGGCGGACCAGATTGACCTGGTCCGTGCCGAGATAGGTCGATAAGCGATCGGCGAGGGCGTCTATGCTCGGCATCATGTCTCCTGCCGTAAGCTGTGATCCCGCGCCGTGCTACGTCGACCTGGCATGGACTCAGACGGTCTCGTTGGACTCGTCCTCGAAAGCAGCAAAAAGCGGCTCATCTTCAACGATTTCGGCTTCGGCGATAACTGCGTAGTTGATCAGGCCTTCAGCGATTTCGCGCAGGGCGACAACGGTAGGCTTGTCGTTTTCCCACGCTACTTTCGGCTCTTTGCCGCCGGTGGCCAGTTGACGGGCACGCTTGGTAGAGAGCATGACCAGCTCAAAGCGGTTATCCACGTGTTCTAGACAGTCTTCAACGGTTACGCGGGCCATGGTCTTCCTCGTAGCAAATGCAATATGCGCGCTGCCCGGATGGGCGAGCGGACTCAACAGTTTAAAAAATCACCAGCGTTTAGGGAAGCGCTGATTTTTTGACCAAGCTCTTCAACGCGCTGCGAGTGCCAATGTAAAGCGCTTGCAGCGGTTTTGGGAAGTGCTGTTTTAGTCCAGCAGTTCAGCCAGCAATTTGCCAAAACGCTGTTGCTGGCGTTTCTGATGCAGCTGATTGGCGCGGAATATTGCTTTCAGGTCATGTAGAGCGTGGGCGAAATCGTCATTGATGATCAGATAGTCATAGTCGACGTAGTGGCTCATCTCGCTGACCGCTTCGCGCATCCGGCCTTCAATGATCTCGTCGCTGTCCTGGCCGCGATTGGTCAGGCGCTGGTGCAAGGCTTGCAATGATGGCGGCAGGATGAAGATCGAGCGCGCCTGAGGCATCAGCTTGCGCACTTGCTCGGCGCCCTGCCAGTCGATCTCCAGAATCAGGTCGTGGCCTTCGTCGAGGGTCTGCTGCAGGTGGCTTTGCGAGGTGCCGTAGAGGTTGCCGAACACTTCGGCGCGCTCGAGGAAGTCGCCGTGCTCAATCATCTTCACGAACTCGTTGCGTTCGACAAAGTGATAGTTCAAGCCATTTACTTCACCGGGGCGCATGGCGCGGGTGGTGTGGGAGACCGAGACACGGATCTCCTGGTCGGCATCGGTCAGGGCCTTGACCAGGCTGCTCTTGCCCGCGCCCGAGGGGGCAGAAATGATGTACAGGGTGCCGGTGCTGTGGGTCATGTCAGTTGCCTTACTCAATGTTCTGCACTTGTTCGCGCATCTGCTCGATCAACACCTTGAGGTTGACCGCTGCCTGGGTGCTGCGTGTATCGAAGGCCTTGGAGCCCAGTGTGTTGGCTTCGCGGTTGAGTTCCTGCATCAAGAAGTCCAGGCGCCGACCAGCAGCGCCGCCGGATTTGAGCACGCGGTGTACTTCGATGATGTGGGTGCTCAGGCGGTCCAGTTCTTCGGCGACATCGCTCTTTTGCGCCAGCAGGACCATCTCCTGTTCGAGGCGGGTCGGGTCCAGTTCGGCTTGCATGTCGGTGAAGCGATCAAGAACCTTCTGGCGCTGGGTCGCGAGCATCTGCGGCACTAGCTCGCGTACTGTCACCACGTCTTCTTCTATGGAAGACAGGCGCTCGTTGATCAGTCTGGCCAGTTCGGCGCCTTCACGTTCGCGGCCGCTCTTCAACTCTTTCAGAGCCTGGTTGAACAAGGCCAGAGCGTTGCTGTTCAAGGCTTGCGGGTCAGTGGCATCGGCCACCAGCACTCCTGGCCAAGCCAGGACTTCCAGGGGATTCAATGCCGCAGGCTGTTTGATCAGGCTGGCGATGGATTCGGCGGCGGCAATCAGCTGTGCTGCGCGCTCACGGTCTACCTGCAGCGGCTTGCCGGCGGTTTCTTCGGTGAAGCGCAGGGTGCATTCGACCTTGCCGCGGGACAGGCCCTGGCGCAAGGCTTCGCGGACCGCGCCTTCGAGGTCGCGAAAGGCCTCCGGCAAACGCAGGTGCGGCTCCAGGTAGCGACTGTTGACCGAGCGCAGTTCCCAGCTCAGCGTGCCCTGAGTGCCGGCCCGTTCGACCCGGGCGAAGGCGGTCATGCTGTGCACCATGGAGGTACCTCCGATTCAGCGCCGGCGCCAACCGCAAGCGGGTTGAGCGGGCCTGATAGTGATGAATTAAAGCCGACAGGCGACGAAGGCGCAGGATTGTAGCGCAGTGCAGTCGGAGGCCCCAAACCCTGGTGCCGAGAATGGGCTGCAGGTCGTCGTAACAGGACCGATCTGGGGAGTAAACGCGTCTTTGGCCGTTTTAGGCGTGCCCTGTCGCGGTTGCGGGCTTTATAATGTCCAGCAGTTTTCCGTCCTCGTACAGGTGTTCCCCTATGAAACGTCCAAGTGGTCGCGCTGCCGATCAGCTCCGCTCGATCCGCATCACCCGCAACTACACCAAACACGCCGAGGGATCTGTACTGGTCGAGTTCGGTGATACCAAGGTGATCTGCACGGTCAGCGTCGAGAATGGCGTGCCGCGCTTCCTTAAAGGTCAGGGCCAAGGCTGGCTGACTGCTGAATACGGCATGCTGCCGCGGGCTACCGGCGAGCGTAACCAGCGTGAAGCCAGTCGTGGCAAGCAAGGCGGTCGGACCCTGGAGATCCAGCGCCTGATCGGTCGTTCCCTGCGCGCCGCGCTGGACATGTCCAAGCTGGGCGACGTCACCTTGTATGTCGATTGCGATGTGATCCAGGCGGATGGCGGTACGCGTACCGCATCGATCACCGGCGCCATGGTGGCCCTGGTCGACGCCTTGAAAGTGATCAAGAAGCGTGGCGGCCTGAAAGGCGGCGATCCACTCAAGCAGATGATCGCTGCAGTGTCCGTGGGCATGTACCAGGGCGAGCCGGTCCTGGACCTGGATTACCTGGAAGACTCGGCGGCAGAAACCGACCTCAACGTGGTGATGACCAGCACCGGTGGTTTCATCGAAGTGCAAGGTACTGCCGAAGGCGCGCCGTTCCAGCCTGCCGAATTGAATGCGATGTTGGCGCTGGCACAGAAAGGCATGACCGAGATTTTTCAATTGCAACAGGCAGCGCTCGCCGACTGACGAGTGCGGGTCTTCAGCAAGGAGAGCGCCATGAGCGACGAACAACTGCCGCTGCCTACGCCGAGCCATGAGGTTCGGCAGTGGGCGATGTTTTGTCATTTATCTGCCTTGCTGGGGATCTGGGTGCCGTTTGGCGCGTTGATCGGGCCGTTGATTCTCTGGCAGCTCAAGCGAGAGACCGACCCCTTCATCGATGCTCAAGGCAAGGAAGCGCTGAACTTCCAGCTGACCGTGGCGATCGCCTCGGCGGTGTGTTTCCTGCTGATGTTTGTGTTCATCGGGTTCATTCTGTTCGGCTTGCTGGTCATCGGGGCCCTGGTGCTGACCATCATTGGCGGCGTCAAGGCGGGGGAAGGCGTGGCTTATCGCTACCCCTTCACTTGGCGCCTGATCAAGTAAACCGGACGCGCACAAAAAAGCCGACATCGCTGTCGGCTTTTTTGTGGCGGTGAAAAGACGTTTAGATAGTCAGCGTCCAGTCATAGTCCACGATCAATGGCGCGTGCTGCGAGAAGCGCGGCTGACGTGGCAGTCGTGCACTGCGAACGAAGCGGCGCAGGCCAGGAGTCAGCAACTGATAGTCGAAGCGCCAGCCCAGGTTGAGCATCTCGGCCTGTTCGTTATCTGGCCACCAGCTGTACTGGTCGCCTTCGCGACTGACTTCGCGCAAAGCATCGACATAACCCATGTTGCCGACAATCTCGTCCATCCAGGCACGCTCAGGTGCCAGGAAGCCCGGAGATTGCTGGCTGTCACGCCAGTTCTTGATGTCCAGCTTCTGCTGCGCCACATACAACGAGCCGCAATAGATGTACTCGCGACGTTTGCGCCGCTGCTTATCCAGATAACGGGCGAAGTCGTCCATTAGCTTGAACTTCTGGTTCAAGTCTTCATCGCCGTTCTGCCCTGATGGAAGCAGCAAGGTCGCGATGCTGACCTTGTCGAAATCGGCTTGCAGGTAGCGCCCGTAACGATCGGCTGTCTCGAAGCCGAGGCCGCTGATGACCGCCTTCGGTTGCAACCGCGAATACAAAGCTACACCGCCTTGGGCAGGCACTTCGGCATCGCAGGCATAAAGGAAGTAGCCATCCAGTTGGAAGGCTGGGTCATCCAGTTCAAAGGCAGAGGCGCGGGTGTCCTGCAGGCAGATGACGTCGGCATTCTGTGCTTGCAGCCAACTGAGCAAACCACGCTCGACTGCCGCCTGAATACCATTGACGTTCACACTGATGATCCGCATAAATGGCCCCAAAAATCACGTGCGTGTATGATACACGGCGTCTACCTAATTAGCTAAATCCGTGGTATTTGGGGTTTTTTCATGCAAGCGTATCAGCGCGATTTCATTCGTTTTGCCATCGATCGCGGCGTTTTGCGCTTCGGCGAGTTCACCCTGAAGTCCGGGCGTACCAGTCCTTACTTCTTCAATGCCGGCCTGTTCAATAGCGGTTCGGCCCTGGCCCAGCTGGGGCGTTTCTACGCTGCGGCGATCGTCGAAAGCGGCATTCCCTTCGATGTGCTGTTTGGCCCGGCCTACAAGGGCATCCCTTTGGCTGCAACCACTGCGGTCGCTCTGGCCGAACACCATCAGCGTGATCTGCCTTGGTGCTTCAATCGCAAAGAGGCCAAGGCCCATGGCGAGGGCGGCAGCCTGGTAGGCGCACCACTGACTGGCGATGTGTTGATCATTGATGATGTGATTACTGCCGGCACTGCGATCCGTGAGGTGATGCAGATCATCGCGTCCCAGGATGGCGCCAAGGCGGCGGGCGTATTGATTGCCCTGAACCGTCAGGAGCGTGGCAACGGCGAGCTGTCGGCGATCCAGGAAGTCGAACGCGACTTCGGCATTCCCGTGGTGAGTATCGTTTCCCTGACCCAGGTTCTGCAGTTCCTGGCAGACGATCCGGCGCTCAAGCAGCATCTGCCAGCGGTGGAAGCCTACCGCGCGCAGTACGGGATCTGATCCGCAAGGATTAGCCAATATAAAAAGCCCCCGCCCGGCATGGCCGAGCGGGGGCTTTTTTGTGGGTGTCGCTTAAGGCCGCTTGCGGTTGCTGATCAGGGTACCAACACCGGTGTCGGTGAAGATTTCCAACAGAATCGCGTTGGGCACGCGACCATCGATGATCAGCGAGCTGCCGACACCGCCTTGCACGGCTTCCAAGGCGCAACGGATCTTCGGCAGCATGCCGCCGTAAATGGTGCCGTCGGCGATCAGCTCGTCCACCTGCTGGGTGCTCAGGCCAGTCAGGACCTTGCCCGACTTATCCATCAGCCCGGCAATGTTGGTCAGCAGCATCAGCTTCTCGGCTTTCAGCGCTTCGGCCACCTTGCCGGCCACCAGGTCGGCGTTGATGTTGTAGGACTCGCCATTGGCCCCTACGCCGATCGGAGCGATCACCGGAATGAAGTCGCCCTTGACCAGCAAGTTCAGCAGGTCGGTGTTGATCCCGACCACTTCGCCGACATGGCCGATATCAATGATTTCCGGAGTGGTCATTTCCGGTGTCTGGCGGGTCACGGTGAGCTTCTTCGCCCGGATCAGCTCGGCATCTTTACCCGTCAGGCCGATGGCGCTGCCGCCATGGCGATTGATCAGGTTGACGATGTCCTTGTTGACCTGGCCGCCGAGGACCATCTCCACCACATCCATGGTCTGCGCGTCAGTGACGCGCATGCCGTCGACGAAATGGCTCTCGATAGACAGGCGCTTGAGCAGGTCACCGATTTGCGGGCCGCCGCCGTGCACCACCACCGGGTTGATCCCCACGGCCTTCATCAGCACGATGTCGCGAGCGAAGCCGGTTTTCAGCTCCTCGCTCTCCATAGCGTTGCCGCCGTACTTGATCACCAGGGTCTTGCCGACATAGCGGCGAATATAAGGCAGCGCTTCGGATAGGACCTTGGCGGTATTGGCGGCGGCATCGCGTTCGATGGTCATTCAGGGCTCCGGTGCTTCAAACAGTCAAAACGGTAGTTGGAGATCAGGTGCAACACGTTTCAGCTGGACGTGGAACACGTCCTTGATCCGCTGCAGCTCGGCTTCGTCATCAGCCTCGAAGCGCAGCACCAGCACAGGGGTGGTGTTGGAGGCGCGAACCAGGCCCCAGCCCTTGGCATAGTCGACTCGCACCCCGTCAATGGTGGTCAGGTCGGCGCCTGCGCCCCACTGCGCGTCGTGCAAGGCATCAATGATGCTGAATTTGCTCTCTTCGGTCACATGGATATTGATTTCCGGCGTAGAAATATCATTCGGGAAGGTCGCGAACAGCTCTTCCGCAGTGGATTTTTCCTTGCTGAGGATCTCCAGCAACCGCGCGGCGCTATAAATGCCGTCGTCGAAACCGAACCAGCGCTCTTTGAAGAACACATGGCCGCTCATCTCGCCGGCTAGCAGGGCGCCGGTCTGTTTCATTTTCTTCTTGATCAACGAGTGACCGGTCTTCCACATTAGCGGGCGACCGCCATATTCCTTGATTAGCGGAATCAGGCGGCGGGTGCACTTAACGTCGAAGATGATCTCCGCGTCCGGGTTGCGCGCCACCACATCCTTGGCGAACAGCATCAGCAGGCGATCCGGGAAGACGATGCTGCCGGTGTTGGTCACGACGCCAACGCGGTCGCCGTCACCGTCGAAGGCCAGGCCCAGGTCGGCTCCGGTTTCCTTGACCTTGGCGATCAGGTCCTCGAGGTTCTCGGGTTTGCCGGGATCCGGGTGGTGATTGGGGAAGTTGCCATCGACTTCGCAGAACAGCGGAATGACTTCGCAGTTCAGGGCTTCGATCAGCTGTGGAGCAATGACCCCGGCGGCACCGTTGCCGCAATCCACCACGACTTTCAGGCGTCGGGCCAGCTTCACATCCCGGGTGATCTCGTCGGCGTAGCGCGGCAGGATATCTACCTGGGTGATGCTGCCCTTGGCGCTGGTCAGATGGTTGGTCTTGAGGCGCTCGTGCAGGGCCTGGATCTGTTCGTTGGCCAGGGTGTCGCCGGCAATGACGATCTTGAAGCCGTTGTAGTTCGACGGGTTGTGGCTGCCGGTGAGCATCACCCCGGACTTGCCGGCCAGGACGTTGGCGGCGTAGTACAGGGCCGGAGTCGGCACCAGGCCTACATCGCTGACGTGGCAGCCGCTGTCGTACAGTCCCTGAATCAGCTGTGCCACCAGTTCTGGTCCGGACAGGCGACCGTCGCGGCCCACTGATACGTTGGGTTCGCCTTGAGCCAGGCTCTGGGAGCCGATGGCGCGACCGATCCAGTAGGCGGTTTCAGCGGTCAGGGTTTCCGGGACCACGCCACGAATGTCATAGGCGCGAAAGATGCTGTCAGGGAATTTCGGGGCGACTTTGGCTGCGTTGCTCATCACTGAGGGTGCTCCATCTGAAGGGGTGCAGTACGGCCGAGGAAGGACAGGCCGGCAAGCTCAAACTGAAGGGTATGACGGCGTTTTCAGCATAGAGTTCGTACTGCGAAAGTGCCATCTGAGGAGTGCTGGCCAGTCTCTGATCGTTCAAGGGCCCGGTTTGGCGGGGCCGGAGCGTCACGCCGCGATCAGTGGTCATTCATCCTGAATATCGACGCAAACGCTCGGACCGGGCTGACGCCCGGGCCGAGGAGGTGCAATCAGTGGCTGCCGGAATGGCCGAAGCCGCCCGCGCCGCGCTGGCTTTCGTCAAAAGCCTCGACCACTTCGAAGTGTGCCTGGACCACAGGGACCAGCACCAGTTGGGCGATGCGCTCGCCAACGGCAATGTTGAAGGCCGTCTGGCCACGGTTCCAGCAGGACACCATCAACTCGCCCTGATAGTCCGAGTCGATCAGGCCCACCAGGTTGCCCAGCACGATGCCGTGCTTATGGCCCAGGCCGGAGCGTGGCAGGATCAACGCCGCCAGGCCTGGATCACCGATGTAGACCGACAGCCCGGTCGGAATCAGCAGGGTCTGGCCCGGCTCCAGAATGGTGTCTTCCTTGAGCATTGCCCGCAGGTCGAGCCCGGCGGAGCCTGGCGTGGCGTACTGCGGCATGGGGAATTCATTGCCGATGCGTGGGTCGAGGATCTTGGCTTGTAAAGCGTGCATGCGAGTTAAACCTGGTTCAGCCGTTCGGCGATAAAAGAGATCAGTTGGCGGGCAATCTTGCCCTTGCTGGTCTGGGCGAAGAGAGTTGCGTGCAACTCCCGGTCAATCACGCTGCAGGCGTTTTCCTCGCTGTTGAAGCCAATGCTCGGGTTGGCCACGTCGTTGGCGACGATCAGGTCGAGGTTCTTGTCCTTCAATTTGCGTGCAGCGTAGTCGAGCAGGTGTTCGGTTTCGGCGGCGAAACCGACACTGAAAGGACGATCCGGGCGGGTGGCGATGGTGGCCAGTATGTCTGGGTTGCGCACCATCTGTAGCAGCAGGCCGTCACCTTTCGTAGGGTCTTTCTTTAATTTCTGAGGGGCAACGACTTCAGGGCGGTAGTCCGCGACCGCCGCCGAGGCGATGAAAATGTCGCAGGGGATGGCCGCTTCGCAGGCCGCGAGCATGTCGCGGGCGCTGACAACGTCGATCCGCGTGACTCTGTCGGGAGTTGGCAGGTGCACCGGGCCGGTGATCAGGGTCACCCGAGCGCCCGCTTCAACGGCAGCCTCGGCCAGGGCGAAGCCCATTTTTCCTGAGCTATGGTTGGTGATGTAGCGCACCGGATCGATATTTTCCTGGGTCGGCCCTGCGGTGATCAGAACATGTTTGCCGGTCAGTGCCTGGTGCTGGAAGCAGTCGGCTGCGCACTGCGCCAGGTCCGTAGCCTCCAGCATGCGGCCCAGGCCAACGTCGCCACAGGCTTGGCTGCCGGACGCGGGGCCAAAGACCTGCAGGCCACGGCTTTGCAAGAGTTGGGTGTTGGCCTGGGTGGCGGGGTCGCGCCACATGGCCTGGTTCATGGCGGGCGCGATGGCGACAGTGGCGTCGGTGGCCAGGACCAGGGTGGTCAGCAGGTCGTCGGCAATGCCTTGGGCCAGGCGGGCGATCAAGTCGGCTGTGGCCGGGGCGATCAGGACCAGGTCGGCCCATTTGGCCAGCTCGATGTGGCCCATGGCAGCTTCGGCCGCCGGGTCCAGCAAGTCGAGGTGGACCGGGTGCCCGGAGAGCGCCTGCATGGTCAGAGGGGTGATGAACTCACTGCCGCCCCGAGTCATGACCACACGCACTTCGGCGCCCTGGTCGAGGAGTCGGCGAACCAGCTCCGCGCTCTTATAGGCGGCAATGCCGCCGCCGACGCCGAGCACGATGCGTTTCCGATACAGCCGCTGCATAGGCCTGTCTTTCCGTTCAATGATTACTGCGTGGCATGCCCCCTCCCCAGGTGAAATACCACGCAAAAAAGAGGGGGGCTAAGATAGCACAGCGCCCGCTGTGGAACAGCGGCGCCATGCACAGGGAGGTGTGATGAGCATTCGTGATTGGCCTGCGGCGGAGCGTCCGCGGGAACGGCTTCTGGAGCAGGGCGCCATCAGCCTTTCCGATGCCGAGTTGCTGGCTATTTTCTTGCGTACCGGAGTGGCCGGAAAAAGCGCGGTGGACCTGGCGCGGCACCTGTTGCAGCGTTTTGGCAGCCTGCGCAGTCTGCTGGAAGCCGATCAACTGACCTTCACTCGCCAGTTGGGGTTGGGGCCGGCCAAGTACGCCTTGTTGCAGGCGGTGCTGGAAATGGCGCGTCGGCACTTGGCGGAAAAGCTTCATCGGCAGTCGGCGCTGGAGAATCCACTGGTAGTGCGCGATTACCTGAAGTCGATGCTGCGGCACGAGCCCCATGAGGTATTCGGCTGCCTGTTTCTGGACACCAAGCATCGCGTTCTGGCCTTCGAGGTGCTGTTTCAAGGGTCGATCGACAGCACTGCGGTTTATCCGCGGCAGGTGATCAAGCGCACCCTGGCGCATAACGCGGCGGCGGTGATCCTCTGTCACAACCACCCGTCGGGCATCTCTGAGCCTAGTCCTGCCGACCGGGTGGTGACTCGGCGTTTGCAGGAGGCGCTGGAACTGATCGATGTGCGGGTGCTGGATCATTTCATCGTGGGTGAGGGCGATCCATTGTCGATGGCCGAGTATGGCTGGATCTGAGCAGCAAGCTTCAAGGTCAGGGCGTTTCTGACCGTGAAGCTTGCTGCTCAAGGCGTGCATCGCGTTATTTGACGCTGACCTTCGAGTAGTCCTGGCGTCCGAAGGGGCTCACTTGGTAACCCTCGATCTGTTTGCGGGTCAGGGCAAATGCAGTCGGGTGCGCCAAGGGCAGCCATAGGGCCTGTTGCTGGATCTGTGCCTGGGCCTGCTGGTACAGCTTGCTGCGTACCCCCTGCTCGCTGGTGGTCTTGCCGGCGGTGATCAGTTTGTCGAGGTTCTGGTCGCAGTAGCGGGCGAAGTTGGTGCCGGACTTGACCGCCGCACAGGTGAACTGTGGCGAAAGGAAGTTATCCGGGTCGCCGTTGTCGCCAGCCCAGCCCATGAACAGCAGGTCATGCTCCCCGGCTTTGGCTCGCCGGATCAGCTCGCCCCATTCGATCACGCGGATTTCCGCCTGGATCCCCACCTGCGCCAGGTCCGCTTGCAGCAGTTGCGCACCCAGGCTGGGGTTGGGGTTCAGCAGGCTGCCGGAAGGGCGGGTCCAGATGGTGGTTTCGAAGCCGTTCTTCAGGCCGGCCTGGGCCAGCAGTTGGCGGGCCTTTTGCGGGTCGTGGGCGTAGCCGGGCAGATCCTTGGCGTAGCTCCAGGTGTTGGGCGGGTAGGGGCCGTTGGCGGCTTCGGCGGTGCCTTCGAACACTGCCTTGAGATAGCTGTCCTTGTCGAAGGCAAGGTTGATCGCCTGGCGTACTTCGGGTTTGTCCAGAGGTGGGTGCTGGCTGTTGATGGCGACAAAAGCGGTCATGAAGGCTGCAGTTTTCTCAATCTTCAGTGCTGGATCCTCAGCCGCGGCGTGGACATCCAGAGGCTTGGGCGACAGGGCGATCTGGCACTCGTTGCGCCGCAGTTTCTGCAGTCGCACGTTGGCATCCGGGGTGATGGCGAAGATCAGTGAGTCCACCGCCGGTTTGCCGGCAAAGTAGTCGCGGTTGGCCTTGTAGCGGATCGATGCGTCTTTCTGGAAACGCCCAAAGATGAACGGGCCACTGCCAATCGGCTGGCTGTTGAGCTTCTCCGGCGTGCCGGCCTTGAGTAGCTGGTCGGCGTATTCCGCGGAGTAGATCGAAGCAAAACCCATGCTCAGCGTGGCGAGGAAGGTCGAGTCGGCGTGATCAAGGGTAAAGCGCACGGTCAGCGGGTCCAGGGCATCGATCTTCTTGATCAGGCTGGGCAGCTGCAGGGACTGGGCGTGAGGGAAGCCGCTCTGGGCGACCTTGTGCCATGGATGGGCCGGATCGAGCATGCGATCGAAGCTGAACTTGACGTCTTCGGCGCTCAGTTCGCGGCTGGGATTGAAGTAGTCGGTACGATGAAACTTGACCTTGGGATGCAGCTTGAACACGTAGGTCAGACCGTCGGCCGAGACTTCCCAGCTATCGGCGAGGCTGGGGACCACCTTGCCGCTGTTGGCGTCGAACTCCACCAGGCGGTTCATCAGCACATCGGCGGAAGCGTTGGTGGTAGTCAGCGAGTTGTACTGCACCACGTCGAAGCCTTCCGGGCTGGCTTCGGTGCAGACGCTCAGCGTGGCAGCCTGAGCCAGGGGGCTCAGAAAAGGTGCGAGCAGGAGCGGGAGGGCGGCGAGACGCATGGTCGGGTTCCTTGTGCAGATCGAAAGCCCATCTGCGAGTGCAGTCTGGAAATGCCTTACCCTAGTGATCTCGCTGGAAAATGACTATCCCCTTTTGCATTTGCTGTCGGAGCCCGAGGCGTGGTTCATGACTCGATCCGGTCTTTGCAGCCATGAGCCGTTGTCAGAGGCAGGTTGTTCGCCGATTCGCTCCGGGAACCCATCTTCAAAGGTCGCTTGCGCGCCTGTTGTCTGGGCTGCGTGGCGGGCTGGCAGGCGGCAAAATATATTCTGCGACGAGCGGTCGTTTACTACGGTAGCCTTTGCCGCAGGCGTTCGGCGCAAAAAAATCAGTACTTTTGATTGTCCTGTGCACTGCGGTTGTTGTTGCTATTGGGTCTTTCTGGTATAAAGCAGCGCTCTTTTCTAGGGGCCCGGTTCCTTCACTTGTAGGTGTAGCCGGTAAGACCCTTAAAGAAACGCGGCGCCTGGCGCCAAATGACTGAGAGATTAAGCGGCCAACCCATGCCGGGTTGGGCATGTGGTTTTAGAGGGCTGAGGCATGTCTAGAGTCTGTCAAGTTACCGGTAAGGGTCCGGTGACTGGGAATAACATTTCCCACGCAAACAACAAAACCCGTCGTCGTTTCCTGCCGAACCTGCAGCATCACCGCTTCTGGGTTGAAGAAGAGAAACGTTTTGTGCGTCTGCGCGTATCTGCCAAAGGCATGCGCATCATCGACAAGCGTGGCATCACTGTCGTGCTGGCCGAAATCCGCCGCGCTGGCAAGATCTAAGGGAGCTAATCATGCGTGAATTGATTCGTTTGATTTCGAGCGCCGGTACTGGTCACTTCTACACTACCGACAAGAACAAGCGTACTACTCCGGACAAAATCGAGATCAAGAAATATGATCCGGTTGTTCGCAAGCACGTGATCTACAAAGAAGGCAAAATCAAGTAATTGATTTTTCTTCTGACAAAAAAACCCGCCTTCAAGCGGGTTTTTTTGTGCCTGTGATTCAGGCTTTCTGTTCGAAGGCCACGTAGACCTTGCGGCAGGGCTCCAGCACTTCCCAGGTACCCTTGAAGCCGGCCGGGATCACGAAGCGATCACCGATGCGCAAGGTTTTGGCGTTGCCCTCGTGGTCTCGCAGCACCGATACGCCCTGCAGGATCTCGCAGTATTCGTGTTCGGTGAAATTCACTGTCCATTGGCCCACGGCACCTTCCCAAATGCCGGCGTTCAGCTGGCCGCAGGGGCTGGCGAAGTGGTTGAACACTGCTTGCTCGGGATCGCCCTGGAGGATTTTTTCCGGGGCGGGGCGGTAGCGTTCGCCCTCGGTTTTGGCCTGGCTGAAGTCGACGACGTTGTGGATGCTCATTCTTGTATTCCCCCGTGATTGCGGCGCGAGTGGCTGTGAAGGCCAAAGTCTATGTTTATTAAAATGCACATAGCAACGGTGTTTGCCCCTGCTTTGTCAAATATATTGAAAGTACAGGTGTCGCTGGTTTAGGGTGACGGGTGCCTTTGGCCGATAACAGGCTGGCCGGGCAGAATTCTTCAGGAGTGCCAGCATCGTTCGCATGGCGCTTGTATTCAAATAAGAGGAGGACACTCGTATGACCACCCTGACTCGTGCCGACTGGGAACAGCGTGCCCGCGACCTGAAAATCGAAGGCCGCGCCTACATCAACGGTGAATACACCGCATCCGTTTCCAACGACACCTTTGAGTGCATCAGTCCGGTAGACGGCCGCGTACTGGCGACTATCGCCAGCTGTGACGCCGCCGATGCCCAGCGTGCTGTGGAGATCGCTCGCGCCACCTTCAACTCCGGCGTCTGGTCGCGCCTGGCGCCAGCCAAGCGCAAGTCCGTCATGATTCGTTTTGCCGGCCTGCTGAAACAGCACGCCCAGGAGCTTGCGCTCCTGGAAACCCTGGACATGGGCAAGCCCATCAGTGATTCCCTGGACATCGACGTTCCCGGCGCGGCGCAAGCCCTGAGCTGGAGCGGCGAGGCCATCGACAAGATCTACGACGAAGTCGCGGCCACCCCCCATGATCAGCTGGGCCTGGTGACTCGTGAACCCGTAGGTGTGGTCGCCGCCATCGTGCCGTGGAACTTCCCGCTGATGATGGCCTGCTGGAAGCTGGGCCCGGCGCTGTCTACCGGTAACTCGGTGATCCTCAAGCCGTCGGAAAAATCCCCGCTGACCGCGATCCGCATCGCAGCCCTGGCAGTCGAGGCCGGGATCCCGGCCGGCGTATTCAACGTGCTGCCAGGCTACGGCCACACCGTGGGCAAGGCCCTGGCCCTGCACATGGACGTGGACACCCTGGTGTTCACCGGCTCGACCAAGATCGCCAAGCAACTGCTGGTGTACTCCGGTGAGTCCAACATGAAGCGCGTCTGGCTGGAAGCCGGCGGCAAGAGCCCGAACATTGTGTTCGCCGATGCCCCGGACCTGCAGGCTGCCGCGGAATCCGCTGCCGGCGCCATCGCCTTCAACCAGGGCGAAGTCTGTACCGCTGGCTCCCGCCTGCTGGTGGAGCGTTCGATCAAGGATAAATTCCTGCCGCTGGTGATCGAGGCCCTGAAAGGCTGGAAGCCGGGCAATCCGCTGGATCCGGCCACCAATGTCGGTGCCCTGGTGGACACTCAGCAGATGAACACCGTGCTGTCCTACATCGAAGCCGGGCATGCCGATGGCGCCAAGCTGGTGGCCGGCGGTAAGCGTACTCTGCAGGAAACCGGCGGTACCTACGTCGAGCCGACGATTTTCGACGGCGTCAGCAATGCGATGAAGATCGCCCAGGAAGAGATTTTCGGCCCGGTGCTCGCGGTTATCGCCTTCGACAGCGTGGAAGAGGCGATCCAGATTGCCAACGACACGCCCTATGGTCTGGCCGCGGCAGTGTGGACTTCGAACATCTCCAAGGCCCACAAGACCGCCAAGGCCCTGCGTGCCGGCAGCGTCTGGGTCAACCAGTACGACGGTGGTGACATGACCGCGCCGTTCGGCGGCTTCAAGCAGTCGGGCAATGGTCGTGACAAGTCGCTGCATGCGTTCGACAAGTACACCGAGTTGAAGGCGACCTGGATCAAGCTCTGAGTCTTCGGGCTTGAGGTGAGTGGCGCCGCTAAGGGCGCCTTCGCCAGCACGCCAGCATCTACAGTGGGCAACTGATCCACAGCGCAGCCGGACTTTCCGCAAGGGGAGTCCGGCTGTGTTGTCTGAGCCTTGCAAAACAATGATCCGCAGGAGTGTGGGAATGCGTTGGGCGACCTATTTCGCCGTTTTGGCCGCGGTCTTGAGTGTCGGCCTGGCCCTGGGCATGACCATGCCCCTGGTGTCCTTTCGCCTGGAAAGTTGGGGTTACGGGCCATTTGCGATTGGCGTGGTGGCGGCGATGCCGGCCATTGGCGTATTGCTTGGGGCGAAGATCTCCAGTCGTCTGGCGGCGCGCTTCGGCACGGCCAACCTGATGCGCCTGGGCCTGTGGGCGGGTGCGATTTCCATCGGTTTGCTGGCGCTGTTGCCCAGTTATCCGGTGTGGCTGCTGCTGCGCCTGCTGTTGGGTATGGTCTTGACCATCATCTTCATTCTGGGGGAAAGCTGGATCAACCAGCTGGTGGTGGAGCAGTGGCGAGGGCGGTTGGTGGCGCTGTATGGCAGTGGTTATGCCTTGAGCCAGCTGGCCGGGCCGTTGCTGCTGGGGGTTCTGGGCACCCAGCAGGATTATGGTTTCTGGGTGTCGGTGGCGTTGTTGATGGTGTCGCCCCTGCTTCTGCTGGGCCGCAGCGGAGCACCGACCTCCGAGTCCTGCAATGTCACCCTGATGGACCTCTGGCGTTTCTGCCAGGAACTGCCGGCGATTGGCTGGGCGGTGGCACTGTTCGCCACCTTCGAGGCGCTGATCCTGACACTGTTGCCGGTCTATTGCCTGAGCCAAGGGTTCACTGAAGACGTTGCCCTGGCGATGGTCAGCACCGTGGTGGTGGGCGACGCCCTATTGCAATTGCCGATAGGCGCCTTGGCGGATCGAGTGTCCAGGCGCGGTTTGTTTACTGGCTGTGCGGTGATCCTGTTGTGCTCCAGCCTGGCCATTCCATTACTGCTGGATAGCCAGCTGATCTGGCCGTTATGGGTGTTGTTCGGCGCCAGCGCGGGCGGTTTGTTCACCTTGTCGTTGATCCTGATCGGCGAACGTTATCGCGACGATGCACTGGTGCGGGCCAACGCCCATGTGGCGCAACTCTGGGGCATCGGTTGCCTGATCGGGCCGCTGGTGGCAGGAGCGGGCAGCCAATGGGTCAGCGGTCACGCCATGTTGCTGCTGGTGGCAGCGGGGGCCTTTGGCTTGCTCATCCTGCTGCTGCGTCAAGGCGCTTTCGGCAACGTCCAGGCACAACCCCTGTAGCCATCAGAGCAGGCGTTCGAGGCCGATGCGGGTACTCAGCCAGGCATTGACCCGCCGCCACCAGCTTCCGGGCTCGTGGCTCAGGGTGTGCAGTTGGCCATGGTCTTCGGTGACCCAGACCAGCTTGTCGTGCTCCAGCTGAACCTGGTAGCTCAGGGACGGCGCCATCCCCTGCAGGGCCAGCGCGCGAACGTGCTCCGCCAGCTCGGGGCTGTCCACCAGCACGCCGACTTCGGTGTTCCACAGCACCGAACGTGGATCGAAATTGAACGAGCCGATAAAGCTTTTCTGTCGGTCGAAGATCATTGCCTTGCTGTGCAGGCTGGAGTCGGAGCCCGGCATGGATCCACTGTGGAATAGCCGGAAACCACTGCCTGCATGTTCGCCGGGTTGTCGGCGCAGTTCGTAGAGCTTTACGCCGTGCTCCAGCAGTGCCCTGCGGTAGGGCGCATACCCGCCGTGCACCACCGGCACGTCGGTGGCTTCCAGGGAGTTGGTCAAGAGACTGACCGAGACCCCGGCATCAGCGCGGCCGGTGAGGTATACCAGCCCTGGCTGGCCGGGGACGAAGTAGGCCGAGATCATGATCAGCTCCTTGCCGACCCCTTCGAGTTCCGGTGCCAGTTGAGTGGTCAGCAGCAGGTGCGGGTCGGGGTCGCCCTTGGCCAGGACTTTGGTTGGCGCGTCCCACAGGGCCTGATTCCAGGCCCAGATCAGCTCCTTGCGCCAGATGTCCATGCGTGGCTGGGTCTGGTAGGTCATCAGTTGGCGGTACAGGTTCTGGTTTTGCTGGCGGCTGTCTTGCAGCGATTCTTCCAGGCGCTGGCGGGTGTTGTTGAGGTCCTTGACTGACGGGGCGTGGGGCAGGAGCTCGGCGACAGGTCGGCTCAGGGCGCTGTTCCAGTACTGGTCGAAACTGTGTCCCAGCTGTTCGGCCACCGGGCCTGCGCTGAACATATCGATGTCGGTGAAGTTCAAGTCGGGCTGGGCGTCGAAGTATTCGTCCCCGAGGTTGCGCCCGCCGACAATGGCCACGCTGTTGTCCGCCAGCCACAGTTTGTTGTGCATCCGCCGGTGCTGTTGCGACAGGTTGAACAGGCGGCCCATGGTTCGAGTGAGGCCGGTGCTGCGGCCCAGATGCAGGGGGTTGAACAGACGGATCTGGATCTGCGGATGGGCGGCCAGGGTGGCGATGATCTGGTCCAGGCCATCGCTGGTGGTGTCGTCCAGCAGGATGCGCACCCGCACGCCACGGTCGGCGGCCTTGAGCAGCTCGTCCACCAGCATCCGGGTGCTGATGCCGTCGTGGACGATGTAGTACTGCAGGTCGAGGCTGCTCTGGGCGTTGCGGATCAGCTCGGCGCGGGCCATGAAGGCCTCGGTGCTGTTGGGCAGCAGGCGAAATCCGGAGCGTCCGTGGTAGTGCGCGGCCTGGGCTCTGATCGACTGGGCGAAGCTGGACTCGGTGGCAGGCAATGCCTGGCTCGGTTGGTACGGCACCTCCAGGGTGGCGCAGCCGCCGAGCCCGAGGTTCACGAGTGCCAGCCAGGTCAACACCTGTATGCGCCTCAAGTCAGGTCATCTCGCATCAGGGCACGGGTTGGCATGGGATGGCTGGCTTCCTGGGGCGGGTCGGGGTGTCAGTCCTGGGTTTCGCTGAGCTGCCTGATAGCCGCAGCGCCGACCTTGCGTACCGCGTCTTCGATGTGCGCGGTTGGTTTGGCAGCGTAGTTCATCCGCAGGCAATTACGGTACTTGCCCGAGGCGGAAAAGATACTGCCCACGGCGATTTGCACTCCTTGCTCCAGCAGCACTCGGTTGAGCTTCAGAGCGTCAAACTCCTCGGGGAGTTCGATCCACAGCATAAAACTGCCTTGCGGGCGGCTGGCCCGGGTGCCGGCGGGGAAGTAGCGGCTGACCCAGTCGAGCATCAGGTCGCGATTGCGCTGGTATTGAGTACGCATCTTGCGCAGGTGGGGCTCGAAGTGTCCGCCTTTCAGAAACTCGGCGATGGCCACCTGGGGTTGTGGGGCGGTGGAGCCGGTGCTGATGTACTTCATGTGCAGCACCCGCTCCAGGTAGCGGCCCGGAGCGACCCAGCCGATACGCAGGCCGGGGGCCAGGGTTTTCGAGAAGGAGCTGCACAGCAACACGCGGCCGTCATCGTCGAAGGACTTGATGGTCCGTGGGCGTGGGTAGGTATAGGCCAACTCGCCATACACATCGTCTTCGATGATCGCCACGTCGAAGCGCTGGGCCAGGGTCAGCAGTGCCCGCTTGCGCGACTCCGGCATGATGTAGCCCAGGGGGTTGTTGCAGTTGGGAGTCAACTGTATGGCCTTGATCGGCCATTGTTCCAGGGCCAGTTCCAGGGCTTCCAGGCTGATCCCGGTGACCGGGTCGGTGGGAATCTCCAGGGCTTTCATGCCCAGGCCCTTGAGTGTCTGCATGGCGCCGTGAAAGCTCGGCGAGTCCACGGCGACGATGTCCCCGGGCTCGCAGATGGCGCGAATGCTGGCGGACAGGGCTTCGTGGCAGCCGGTGGTAATCACCAGGTCATTGGCTCCCAGCTGGCAGCCGGAATCCAGCATCAGCCGCGCCACTTGTTCGCGCAGTTCCAGCACGCCGTAGATGTTGTCGTAATGCAGGCCGGGCATGTCTTGGCGTCGACTGAGTCGGGCCATGGCCCGCAACAGTGGCTTCATGGTCGGCGTGGTGATGTCCGGCATGCCGCGACCCAGCTGTACCACGTCCTTGCGTGGTATCGCGCGAATCAGCTCAAGCACCTGCTCCCACTGCGAGATCTCCACCGGCCGCTGGGCCGGGCGACCGACCGCCGGCAGTGCAGGCAGCTCGCGGTTGGCGGGTACGAAATATCCGGACTTGGGTTTGGGCATCGCCAGCCCGTTGTCTTCCAGCAGCCGATAAGCCTGCTGGACAGTGCTCAAGCTGACCCCATGCTCGACACTCAGGGCGCGCACCGAGGGCAATCGATCGCCCGGGCGGTAGAAGCCTTGTTCGATACGGGTGCCCAGGAGTTCGGCGAGGTTCACATAGAGGGTCATGGTATTGACTCGAGGTGGTGTTCATCAGGACCGGTACAGATGGGGCCAAAATACAGGATTCAGCGGCATTTTTGGCAAATCTGTATGGAGGTAATACAGGTGTATTGAGTCTGTAATGGTTTTTGCCGGCCACGCATCATGTTTGCTCATGGCAACCTTGGCAAACAGGAGCAGTGGAGATGAACGGCTTGAGCGATGTACGTCTGTCGTTACGCAGCCAGGAGCTGGAGGCGGGGCAGGAGCGGATAGGGGCGGCGGCCTTGCCGCGTTCTGCGCCGTGCGGACTGAGCCGCTGGGGCTTGTACTGGCATCGGCTGAGTACCCGCAAGGCGTTGCTGGACCTGACCGCCGAGCAACTGCGGGATGTCGGCCTGAATCGTGAGGATGCACGGGCCGAAGGCCTCAAGCCTTTCTGGCGGCTGTGACCTGTTTCAGCCTCGTCTGTGCTGGGCACCTATCGCTGCCGCGAAGGCTCGGGCTTCGTTTGGGCGCTACTCCGCTCCGAAGGTGGCAAGCCCTTGAGGCAAGGTCCTGCGGAGCCGATCACCGTCTGCGGCAGTGGCTACAAGCGAGGGATCAGGTCAGCTCTTTCAGGCGATGCCAGAGCATGCCCAGGGCCAGCAATGGGGAACGCAGGTGCTTGCCGCCAGGGAAGGTGATGTGCGGCACTTTGGCGAACAGGTCGAAGCCGCCACCTTGTTGGCCGCTGATGGCCTCGCCCAGCAACTTGCCGGCCAGGTGTGTGGCATTCAATCCATGGCCGGAGTAGGCCTGGGCGTAATACACATTGGGTTGGTCCTTGAGGCGGCCGATCTGCGGCAGGCGGTTGGCGCCGATGCCGATCATGCCGCCCCATTGGTAGTCGACCTTTACCCCGGCCAACTGCGGGAACACTTCCAGCATCTTCGGCCGCATATAGGCGGCAATGTCCTTGGGATCACGCCCTGAGTAGTGACACGCGCCGCCGAACAGCAGGCGTCGGTCGGCGGAGAGTCGGTAGTAGTCCAGGGCCACGCGCTGGTCACAAACCGCCATGTTCTGTGGCAGCAGGTCATGGGCCTGGGCTGCGCTCAACGGTTCGGTGGCGATGATGTAGCTGCCGGCCGGCAGAACCTTGCCTCCCAGTTGCGGGTTGAGGTCGTTGAGGTAGGCGTTGCAACCCAGTACCAGGCTCTTGGCCCGGACCGTGCCCCGGGCGCTGTGGACCTTGATCTCGGGCCCGTAGTCGATGCGCGTCACCGCCGAGTGCTCGAACAGGCGCACACCCAGCTGTTGCGCCGCCTGGGCTTCGCCCAACGCCAGGTTCAGAGGGTGCAAATGGCCGGAGCCCATGTCGATCAGGCCGCCAACGTAGCGTTTTGAACCCACCACGGTGTGCATCTCATCGGCTTGCAGCAAGCGGGTCTGGTGACGGTAGCCCAGGCCGCGCAACTCCTCGGCGTCTTCGGCAAAGCCTGCCAGGTCAGCGGGTTTGTTGGCCAGGTCGCAGTAACCCCAGGTCAGGTCACAGGGGATCTGGAAACGCTCGATGCGCTGGCGAACGATCTCTACCGCCTCCAATCCCATGAGTTTCATCTGCCGCACGCCATCGGTGCCGATCACCTTGGCGAACTGATCGAGGCCGTGACCAACCCCGCGAATCAACTGCCCGCCGTTGCGCCCGCTAGCGCCCCAGCCAATCTTGCGGGCTTCCAGCAGAACCACGCTGAGCCCGCGCTCGGCCAGTTCCAGTGCGGTGTTGAGCCCGGAGAAACCGCCGCCAACCACGCAGACATCCGCTGTCAGGTCTCCAGCCAGCACTGGATAGTCAGGCTGCGGCAGGCTACTGGCCGCGTAGTAAGATGCGGCGTGCCGGTCGCTGGAGATGGGTTGCTGAAGACTGGCGGGCATGGAAGGCGTCCTGATCATGGCATCTGGAAAAATAGGCGGAGCATAAGCCGGGGCTTTCCGGTGGGGCAACCGCAGGACGGTCGGCCCTGTCTGCTGCAGGGCATTTGAGGCAGAATCCACGGCTATCCATGATCCCGGTAAGTTTTGTCATGAGCTGCAACCGCCAGAAAGTCCGTAGCCTGCGCCAGCAGATTCCCTCCTTCGAGTGCGTCCCTGGTTGCCACGACTGCTGCGGTCCGGTCACTACCTCGCCGGAGGAAATGTCGCGCCTGCCGCGCAAGACCGCCGCCGAGCAGGACGCGGCCATGGAAGAGCTCAACTGCGTGCACCTGGGGCCCAACGGCTGCACCGTGTATGACGAGCGGCCGCTGATCTGCCGTCTGTTCGGCACCACGCCGAGCTTGCCGTGCCCCAATGATCGGCGCCCGGTGGAGATGATTCATCCCCGGGTTGAAAAGCAGATCCATGAATACATGGCCAGTACTCGTCAGGTGCTGGTCTAGAGGCAGCGATTGGCATAAGCACCCTCGTAGGCACTGCGCCCCGGCTCAATCCGGAATCGGCAGGCTCAGGCTTTCCTTCACCTCTTCCATCACGATATAGCTCTTGGATTCCCGGACATGGGGCAGCTTGAGCAGAATGTCGCCCAGCAGCTTGCGATAGGAAGCCATTTCCGAGATCCGCGCCTTGACCAGATAGTCGAAGTCGCCGGACACCAGGTGGCACTCCAGCACGTGAGGCAGCTTCAGCACCGCGCGCCGAAACTCCTCGAAGGTGTCGCCGGACTTGTAGTCCAGGCTGATCTCGACGAACACCAGCAGGCTGCCCTTCAAGTGCTGCGGATTGAGTCGGGCGTTGTAGCCCATGATGATGCCTTCACGCTCCAGGCGGCGCACCCGCTCGGTGCAGGGTGTGGTGGAGAGCCCGACCCGTTCCCCCAGTTCGGTGAAGGAGATGCGCCCGTCAGCCTGCAAGATACGCAGGATATTGCGATCGATCTTGTCCAGGGCACGACGGGTCTGATGATTGGTTCGCATAGGGGATGCCCCTCCGTGAAAAGCTATTTTGCCGAGAATTCTCGCCAAATATAGGCGGTTATATAGTGAAAATCACTGCCGAATGTTTCTTACACTGCGCCCATCTTTGCTCTGAATAACAAACGTCAGCGGTCAAGCCGCGATGAGGGATATAAAAATGCGCGTTCTGGTCTTGGGCAGTGGCGTTATCGGAACCACCAGTGCCTATTACCTGGCTCGAGCCGGGTTTGATGTGACCGTAGTGGACCGCCAGCCGGCTGCTGCCATGGAAACCAGCTTCGCCAACGCAGGCCAGGTATCGCCGGGTTATGCTTCGCCCTGGGCCGCTCCGGGTGTGCCGCTCAAGGCCATCAAGTGGCTGCTGCAACGTCACGCCCCGCTGGCGATCAAGGCCACCGCCGACATCGATCAATACCTGTGGATGGCGCAGATGCTGCGTAACTGCACCGCCAACCGCTATGCGGTGAACAAAGAGCGCATGGTGCGTCTGTCCGAGTACAGCCGCGATTGCCTCGACGAACTGCGCGCGGAAACCGGTATTGCCTACGAAGGCCGCAGCCTGGGTACCACCCAGCTGTTCCGCACCCAGGCGCAATTGGACGGTGCGGCAAAAGACATTGCCGTGCTCAAGGAGTCTGGCGTTCCGTTCGAGCTGCTGGACCGTGAAGGCATCGCCCGGGTCGAACCGGCCCTGGCCAACGTCACCGACATCCTCGCCGGTGCCCTGCGTCTGCCCAACGACCAGACCGGCGACTGTCAGATATTCACTTCTCGCCTGGCGGAAATGGCCACCAAGCTGGGTGTTGAATTCCGTTTCGGTCAGGACATCCAGCGCCTCGACTTCGCCGGTGACCGGATCAATGGCGTGTGGATTGACGGCAAGCTGGAAACCGCCGACCGCTACGTGTTGGCCCTGGGCAGCTACTCGCCGCAATTGCTCAAGCCGTTGGGGATCAAGGCACCGGTGTACCCGCTCAAGGGTTACTCCCTGACCGTGCCGATCACCAACCCGGCAATGGCCCCGACTTCGACCATCCTGGACGAAACCTACAAGGTCGCGATCACTCGTTTCGACAATCGCATCCGGGTTGGCGGCATGGCTGAAATCGCCGGTTTTGACCTCTCGTTGAACCCGCGTCGGCGTGAAACGCTGGAGATGATCGTCAACGATCTCTATCCTCAGGGCGGCGATCTGTCCCAGGCCAGCTTCTGGACCGGGCTGCGTCCCACCACTCCGGATGGCACGCCGATTGTCGGTGCCACCACGTTCCGCAACCTGTTCTTGAACACTGGACACGGCACCCTCGGTTGGACCATGGCCTGCGGCTCCGGTCGCTTGCTGGCGGATCTGATGGCCAAGAGAAAGCCGCAGATCAGTGCCGAAGGCCTCGATATTTCCCGTTATGGCAACCCTCAGGAGTCAGCAAAACATGTCAATCCAGCGCCAGCTCACCAATGAGCGTATGAGTCAGATCGTTGTTCACGGCGGTACGGTGTATCTGTCCGGCCAGGTGGGCGATGACATGCAGGCCGGGATTGAGCAACAGACCCGGGAAACCCTGGCCAGCATCGAGCGCCTGCTGGATCTGGCCGGTACCGATAAGACTAGGTTGCTGTCGGTGACCATCTACCTGAAGGACATCGATGCCGACTTCCAAGGCATGAACAGTGTCTGGGACCAGTGGCTGCCCAAAGGCGTCGCGCCGGCCCGGGCGACCGTACAATCCAAGCTCTGCGAGCCGGAAATCCTCGTCGAGCTTTCGGTAGTGGCTGCTCTGCCTTAAGCGACAAGATCCCTCTCCCGGTGCCGGTGGTGGTCCGCCGCCATCCAGCACCGGTTTTTTATTCCCCATGACCGCCTAGAAGTCTGCCGCCATGCGTCCTGCCCGTGCCCTGATCGATCTCCAAGCCCTGCGTCACAACTATCAACTGGCCCGTGAAGTCTCGGGCGTTCGCGCGCTCGCGGTCATCAAGGCCGATGCCTACGGCCATGGCGCAGTGCGTTGTGCCCAGGCCCTGGAAGCCTGCGCCGACGGTTTTGCCGTGGCCTGTATCGAAGAGGCCCTGGAGCTGCGCGCCGCAGGCATTCGTGCACCGGTGCTGTTGCTGGAAGGTTTCTTCGAAGCCGAGGAACTGGCGCTGATTGTCGAGCATGACTTCTGGTGCGTGGTGCATTCGCTGTGGCAACTCGAAGCCATCGAACAGACTGCTGTGGCCAAGCCGCTGACGGTCTGGCTCAAGCTGGATTCGGGCATGCACCGGGTGGGCCTGCATCCCAAGGATTACCAGGTGGCCTATCAGCGGCTGCAGGCCAGCGGCAAGGTCGAGAAGATCGTGCTGATGAGCCACTTCGCTCGCGCCGATGAGCTGGACTGTCCGCGTAGCAGTGAACAGGTCGCGGTGTTTGAGGCCGCTCGCCAGGGGCTGGGGGCGCAGATCAGTCTGCGCAATTCGCCTGCGGTCATGGGCTGGCCAAGCATTCCCAGTGATTGGGTACGCCCGGGCATCATGCTCTACGGCTCGACGCCGTTCGAAGAAAACAACCCGGTAGCGGCACGTTTGCAACAGGTGATGACCCTGGAGTCCAAGGTGATCTGTGTGCGTGAACTGCCCGCCGGCGAGCCGGTTGGCTATGGTGCCAAGTTCATCACCGACAAGCCGATGCGCATTGGCGTGGTCGCCATGGGCTATGCCGACGGTTATCCGCGTCATGCGCCTACCGGCACCCCGGTGCTGGTGGCGGGCCAGCGCAGTCGTTTGCTGGGCCGGGTTTCCATGGACATGCTGTGCGTCGACCTGACGGATGTCCCTCAGGCCGGCCTGGGCTCGACCGTGGAGTTGTGGGGCAAGAACATCCTCGCCAGCGACGTGGCGCTGGCCGCCGACACTATCCCTTACCAACTCTTCTGCAACCTGCGCCGGGTGCCGCTGGTGTACTCCGAAGGCTGAGATTGCGCGGGCTGTACCGAAAGTCGCTGTCCCCGGGGGAATCGGGAGCAAGTGTTGTAAATACTGAACGCTGTCGCCATGATGACGCTCAATTACAACAACGCCTGATCCCCGCCTAGGAGGCTGCCGTATTGGACGTCGGTGAACGACTGCAATCCATCCGTAAACTGAAAGGTCTTTCCCAGCGTGAGCTTGCCAAGCGTGCGGGCGTCACCAATAGCACCATTTCAATGATCGAAAAGAACAGTGTCAGCCCCTCGATCAGCTCACTGCGAAAGGTGCTGGGCGGTATCCCCATGTCCATGGTCGAGTTCTTTTCCGAGGAAGTCCTCCAGGAAACGCCTTCTCAGATCGTCTACAAAGCCCACGAACTGATCGATATCTCTGATGGCGCAGTGACCATGAAACTGGTGGGGCGGGCCCATCCAAGCCGCGCGATTGCCTTCCTCAATGAGATCTATCCGCCGGGTGCCGATACCGGCGAGGAAATGCTCACCCATGACGGCGAGGAAACCGGAATCCTGCTCGAAGGTCGCTTGGAACTGGTGGTAGGACTTGAAACATTTGTCCTCGAAGCCGGTGACAGCTACTACTTTGAGAGTACGAAGCCGCACCGTTTCCGTAATCCGTTCGATGCACCGGCGCGACTAATCAGCGCAGCCACTCCGGCGAACTTCTAGACCAAGAGGCGTCCTGCAAGGTTTGCAGAGAAGCCCAAGTGACAATTCGCCACGATATAAGACCCCTTCGACTTTGGGGTTGTTTCAGTGTGGCGGGCTAACCGTTATACTTTCGCCCGCCTGCGAAACCGTGGCCGCAGGCGTGACTAGCCACCATTGAGGGTGTACGCGTGAACCTAATTATGAAAATGCTGGCCGCACCAGCAACCGTATTGGCCCTTTGGGCAGTCAGCGCTCAAGCTGCGACTAATGATGACATTGCCAAGCGCCTTGCGCCTGTCGGCCAGGTCTGCGTCCAGGGGCAGGAGTGCAAAGGTATGGAAGTCGCTGCCTCTGTGGGCGGTGGCGGCGGGGCAAAATCCCCGGATGACGTGATTGCCAAACACTGCAACGCTTGCCATGGCACCGGTCTGTTGGGCGCACCGAAAGTTGGTGACACTGCAGCCTGGAAAGAGCGCGCCGATCACCAGGGCGGCCTCGACGGCATTCTGGCCAAGGCGATTACCGGTCTGAATGCCATGCCGCCTAAGGGCACTTGCATGGATTGCACCGATGACGAGCTCAAAGGCGCTATCCAGAAGATGTCCGGTCTGAAATAAGCCGCCATCTTCAGCGAAAAAGCCGCTTACGAGCGGCTTTTTTGTGCCCGTAAATTGACCTCAAGACTGTTCTTTGCAGCAAACTCTCGGCAAGCTCGGTCCAACCTCAATTCATGGACGTTCCCCGGAGGATCAGATGCTGCAATCCTGTTCTATCGAGCATGCGGTGGATGAAGTGCTTGCGCGTTTGCCGCTACACATTCACATGGGCATGCCCCTGGGGCTGGGCAAACCCAACCGTTTTGCCAATGCCTTGTATCGCCGGGTCGCCCAATTACCCGAGCGCCAACTGACGATCTACACCGCTCTGAGCCTGGGTCGGCCCTCCCTGGGGGATGGTTTGCAGCGGCGCTTTCTCGAACCCTTCGTCGAGCGAGTGTTCGGCGACTATCCCGAACTCGACTTTCTTGCCGACCTGCGCCGCGACAGCCTGCCGGCGAACATCCGCGTCGAGCAGTTCTTCATGCAGCCTGGCAGTCTTTTGCACAGCACCTCGGCGCAGCAGGACTACGTCAGCAGCAACTACAGCCATGCGGCCCGGGATATCAATGCCGCCGGCCTGAACCTGGTAGCACAACTGGTGGCGCGTGATCCGCAACAGCCTGGACGCCTGAGCCTGAGCTGCAATCCGGACATCACCCTCGACATGTTGCCGATGATCGCCAAGCGCCGAGCGGCGGGCGAGACGATCTTGCTCCTCGGCCAGGTCCACAGTGACCTGCCCTACATGCCGGGAGATTCCGAGATCGACGCCGCAGCCTTCGACCTGCTGATCGACGAAGACGAGCGCAGCACGCTGTTCTCCACACCGAACATGCCGGTCGGGGTGCAGGACCATTGCATCGGCTTGCACGCCAGCACCCTGGTGCGTGACGGCGGCACCTTGCAGATAGGCATCGGCTCCATGGGCGACGCGCTGACCGCCGCGCTGTTGGCGCGGCAGGCGGACAACGAAGGTTATCGTGCCCTGCTGGCAGACTTGCAGGTGGATTGCTGGCAGCCGTTGATCGACCGTGAGGGCGGTGTCGAACCCTTTGCCCAAGGCCTCTACGGTTGCAGCGAAATGTTCGTCAACGGCTTGCTGGCCCTAGTTGATGCCGGAATCGTGCGGCGCAAGGTCTACCCAACCCTGGAACAGCAACAGCAGGCCAATGACGGAGTCCTGGATGCGGCTGCAGCCGTTGGTGGGGTGTTGATCCACGGCGGTTTCTTCCTCGGACCGCGCAGCTTCTATCAGCGTCTGCGGGAACTGCCCAAGGACAAACTGGCGGAATTCAACATGACCGCCATCAGTTACATCAACGAGCTGTATGGGGACGAAGCGCTCAAGCGCCTGCAACGCCGCGACGCGCGTTTTATCAACAGCGCCTTCACCATGACCTTGATGGGCGCAGCCGTATCCGATCAATTGCAGGATGGTCGGGTGTTGAGTGGCGTTGGCGGACAGTACAACTTCGTGGCCCAGGGCCATGCCCTGGCGGATGCCCGCTCGGTGCTGATCCTGCGCAGCTGGCGTGAGTCGGCGGGGGAGGTCAGTTCCAATATTGTCTGGGAATACGGCCACTGCACTATCCCGCGTCATCTGCGGGACATTGTCATCACCGAGTACGGTATTGCCGATCTGCGGGGCAAGTCGGATACAAAGGTAATCGAGGCGCTGCTCAATATCAGCGACTCACGCTTTCAGCCAGGGTTGATGGAGCAAGCACAGAAGGCCGGCAAGCTGGCGAAGGATTTTCGTCTGGATCCGCGTTTTGCCGACAACAGCCCACAGCGTCTGCAGAACATTCAAGCACGCCATCGCCACCTGTTTCCGGAGTATCCGCTAGGCAGTGACTTCAGTGCGCAAGAGCGTGATCTGCTGCGGGCGCTGAACTGGCTGAAGAGCAAGTTCAAGCTCAGCGAGATCCTCGAACTGGGCAAGGCAGCGCTCGACGCGCCGGAGCCTGAGGCATTCCCGGCGCACCTCGAGCGCATGGGGCTGGAGCAGCCCGAAGGCCTGCGTGAGGACCTGTACCAGCGCTTTCTGCTGGCGGGTCTGCAGGCCACTGCACCCGGCTCGTCGTAGGAGCCGGCTTGCCGGCGAACAGGCCATCAAGTATTGCATTGCCCTTGAGGACGCGTTCGCTGGCAAGCCAGCTCCTACACAAGCCAGCTCCTACACAGGCGGACGGGGTTACTCGATGAAGGTAACCACGCCACCGGCCAGGGATTTGACCCGGGCCAGGGATTCCACGCGGTAGCCCTGGGAGTCCAGCTCGGCACGGCCGCCCTGGAAGGACTTCTCGATCACGATGCCCAGGCCGGCCACGGTGGCACCGGCCTGCTTGATGATCGAGATCAGCGCTTGGGACGCCTTACCGTTGGCCAGGAAGTCATCGATGATCAGCACGCGATCGCTGCTGGTCAGGTGCCGAGGGGAGATGGCGACGGTGCTTTCCACTTGTTTGGTGAAGGAGTACACGGTGGCCGACAGCAGGTTCTCGGTCAGGGTCAGGGACTGGTGCTTGCGGGCGAAGATCACCGGTACGCCCAGGTTCAGGCCGGTCATGATCGCCGGGGCGATGCCCGAGGCTTCGATGGTGACGATCTTGGTGATGCCCGAATCCTTGAACAGCGTGGCGAATTCGTCGCCGATCAGTTTCATCAACTGCGGGTCGATCTGATGGTTCAGAAAAGCGTCGACTTTCAGTACTTGATCGGAAAGCACGATGCCTTCTTCGCGAATCTTCTTGTGCAGTGCTTCCACGGAGCTTCCTCTAACTGGCGTCTGTTGCGCCAAAGGTCGTTTAAAAATAGTCGATTTTAGCGCTTTAACATCGCGCGTATATCCGCCAGAGCGCTATTGCCGCGAACGGCTTTGACTTCGGTCGGGGTGTCGTCATTGCCTTCCCAGGCCAGATCGTCCGGGGGCAACTCATCGAGGAAGCGGCTCGGCGCGCAGTCGATGATCTCACCGTACTGCTTGCGTTTGGCCGCGAAAGTGAAGGCCAGGGTCTGACGCGCGCGGGTAATGCCCACGTAGGCCAGGCGCCGTTCTTCCTCGATGGTATCGGCTTCGATACTGGAGCGGTGCGGGAGGATTTCCTCTTCCATGCCCATGATGAACACGTAGGGAAACTCCAGCCCCTTGGAGGCATGCAAGGTCATCATCTGCACGCCCTCGGCGCCGTCTTCCTCTTCCTGCTGACGTTCCAGCATGTCGCGCAGGACCAGCTTGCCGATGGCGTCCTCGACGGTCATTTCGCCGTCTTCGTCTTTTTCCAGAGTGTTCTTCAAGGCCTCGATCAGGAACCAGACGTTGCCCATCCGGTAGTCCGCGGCCTTGTCGCTGGAGCTGTTGGTGCGCAGCCAGTTCTCGTAGTCGATGTCCATGACCATGCTGCGCAGCGCCGAGATCGGGTCTTCACCGGCGCACTGCTCACGGACCCGGTCCATGAAGCGCTTGAAGCGGGCCAGGCGATCGGTGAAGCGGCTGTCCAGATGCTCTCCCAGGCCGATTTCATCGGTGGCGGCGTACATCGAGATCTTGCGTTCGGTGGCGTAGTTGCCGAGCTTTTCCAGGGTCGTGGAGCCGATTTCCCGGCGTGGCACGTTGATTACCCGGAGGAAGGCGTTGTCGTCGTCCGGGTTCACGATCAGGCGGAAGTAGGCCATCAGATCCTTCACTTCCTGGCGTCCGAAGAAGCTGTTGCCGCCGGACAGGCGATAGGGCACCTGGTGGTGTTGCAGCTTCAGTTCGATCAGCTTGGCCTGGTAGTTGCCCCGGTAAAGAATGGCGAAGTCGCTGTAGGGCCGGTCAGTGCGCAGGTGCAGGCTGAGGATCTCCATGGCCACCCGCTCGGCTTCGGCGTCTTCGTTGCGGCAGCGGATCACGCGGATCTCGTCACCGTGGCCCATCTCGCTCCACAGCTGCTTTTCGAACTCGTGGGGGTTGTTGGAGATCAGCACGTTGGCGCAGCGCAGGATACGGCTGGTAGAGCGGTAGTTCTGCTCCAGCATCACCACTTTCAGGGACGGATAATCATCCTTGAGCAACATCAGGTTTTCCGGGCGCGCGCCGCGCCAGGCATAGATCGACTGATCGTCGTCGCCCACCACGGTGAACTGGTTGCGCTTGCCAATCAGCATCTTCACCAGCAGGTACTGGCTGGCGTTGGTGTCCTGGTATTCATCCACCAGCAGGTAGCGGACCTTGTTCTGCCATTTTTCCAGAATGTCGGCGTGCTCTTCGAACAGCTTCACCGGCAGCAGGATCAGGTCGTCGAAGTCCACCGCGTTGAACGCCTTGAGCGTGCGCTGGTAGTGGGTGTAGACGATGGCAGCGGTCTGCTCCTTGGGGTTGCGAGCATTCTCCAGGGCCTCGGGGGGCAGGATCAGGTCGTTCTTCCACGAGCCGATCATGTTCTTGATCTCGTCGACGCCGTCTTCCCCGGAGTACTCCTTCTGCATGATGTCGGTCATCAGCGACTTGACGTCGGTCTCGTCAAAGATCGAGAAGCCTGGCTTGTAGCCCAGCCGCGCATGCTCCTTGCGGATGATGTTCAGCCCCAGGTTGTGGAAGGTCGACACGGTCAGGCCGCGCCCTTCGCCGCCACGCAACAACGTGCCGACCCGTTCCTTCATTTCCCGCGCGGCCTTGTTGGTAAAGGTCATCGCGACAATGTACTGGGCGCGGATGCCGCAGTTCTGGATCAGGTGCGCGATCTTGCGGGTGATCACGCTGGTCTTGCCGGAGCCTGCGCCGGCGAGCACCAAAAGAGGGCCGCCGACATAGTTCACGGCTTCTTGCTGCCGGGGATTGAGTCGGGACATGACAGTAAAAAGGGATCGGTTACGAAAAGGGCGGGCATTTTAACAGGCTGGACAGATTCTGCTGCCTCTCTCCGACTTGTGACGCACAACGCTATCTAAATTTGCCGGTTTTGATACTTTCCCTCAGGATGCGCGCTGAATATGTGTCTAATGTTCGAGTTAGAGCGGTACAAGAAATTGCGTATGATAATCAATACCATTTGTTATTGTTTATTTGCGCGCCATAATGCCCGCCGCCAACTTTTTTGCAGAGTCTAGGGAGCTAGCTTGTCTAAGCCTGTCGAACCCTTGCGTTTGCTGCTACTGGCCGAAGAGCCGGTGTGGACAGCGTTGTTGCGCGAGTGTGTCGCTCCGTTAGGAGACTCGGTGGTATTGATCAGTGCTCCGAACTGGGAGTCGGTCAGTCGTTTGTTCGAAGACGACCGCAATGCGGTCCTGTTGACCATTGCGCAATTGCAGCCCGGCCCCGGGCGTTGCAGCCTGCCCACGGTGCTTTTGCTGGACCAGGAACCGCCGGTAGCCCCGGTGGGTGTCAGCGACTGGCTGGTAGGTTCCTGCCTCAGTACCGATGCCCTGCGCCGCTGCCTGCGCCATGTGCGTGAGCGCGGTGTGCTGGAAAATACCTTGCAGCGCCTGGCCGAGCAGGACCCGTTGACCGGCATTGCCAACCGCCAGGGTTTTCAGACCCTGCTGGCGGCGCGCCTGGCGGAAAATGAAGGTCGTGGCCTGGCCCTCGGGCACCTGGACCTGGATAACTTCCGTCACGCCAACGACGCCCTTGGCCACCAGGCCGGTGACCGGCTGATCCTGCAAGTGGTCTCGCGGCTCAAAAGCCAGCTGGAGGCCGGTGATCAACTGGCCCGCCTGGGCAGCGACGAGTTTGCCTTGCTGATCGATACCCGCCGCGCGCCGCAGCGGGCCGAGTGGATGGCCGAGCGCATTACCGAGGCCATGGCCGAACCCTACTGGGTCGACGGCGAAAGCCTGCTGATCGGCTGCAGCCTGGGAATTGCCCACGCCCGGGCCAATGCTGGCGCCGACCCATTGATGTGGCATGCGCACATCGCCATGCAGCAGGCCAAGAGCACCCAGGGCTGCACCTTTCATATTTTCAACGAACGCATCAATCGCAATGCCCGCAGCCTCGCCGACCTGGAAAGCGAATTGCGCCGGGCCTTGCGCCGTGACGAACTGGAGCTGCATTACCAGCCTCGGCTGGACCTGCATGATGGCAAGATCGTCGGCCTTGAAGCCCTGGTGCGTTGGCGCCACGGCGAGCGCGGGTTACTGCCTCCCAGTGAGTTCGTGCCCCTGGCCGAGCAGAGCGGGCTGATCGTGCCCCTGGGCTACTGGGTCATCTCCCGTGCCCTGCGGGACATGCAGGCGCTGCGTGAACGTGGGCTGCCGCCGTTGCACATGGCAGTCAACCTGTCGTTCCGGCAGTTCCAGGACAGCCAGTTGCTCTCGACCTTGAGCCGGCTGATTGCCGAGCGTGGGGTCGAGGCACAATGGCTGGAGTTCGAGCTGACCGAAACTGCAGTGATGCGTCGCAGCGATCTGGTGAAGCAGACCATGGATGCCCTTGGGCGCCTGGGGGTGCGTTTTTCCCTGGACGACTTCGGCACTGGTTTCTCTTCCTTCGTGCATCTCAACAGCCTGCCGATCACTTTGCTCAAGGTCGACAAGAGCTTTGTGGGCGGCATGGAACAGCGCGAAGAGAACCGCAAGCTGGTCCACGCCATGATCAACCTGGCCCACAACCTCAATCTGCATGTGGTCGCTGAAGGGGTCGAGACCGCGGAGCAGTTGGCATTGCTGCGGGGCTTTGGTTGCGACCAGGTCCAGGGCTACCTGATCAGCAAGCCGTTGCCCCTGGCGGAGCTGGTGGAGTACCTGACCTTCGGCAGCAGCCAGCAGCCGCTGCAGGAAGGAGTGGTCTAAGCCGTCGACTCGCGCCGCGTTGACTGTCGCTGCCTCAGGCTTCGATGGTCAACGCGGGGTTCAGTCCGCCTGGCTGGCCTGTAGGTTCATTCGCGGCACTGCTGGCTCATGCTTGATCATGCGCCGCATCCGCCATTCGAATGCCAGGGTCAGGCTGATGGCTGCGCAGGCCAGGCCCAGGGCCAATCCCCACCAGACACCGGTCGGGCCCCAGCCCAGGGTAAAGGCCATCAGCCAGGCCGCAGGTGCACCGATCAGCCAGTAACAGCCCAGGCCTACCAGGAAGGTGGTCTTGGCATCCTTCAGGCCGCGAATTGCGCCCATCGCAATGGTCTGGGTGCCGTCGAACAGCTCGAACCAGGCAGCTACTGCCAACAGGCTCACCGCCAACTGGATCACCTCGGCAAAGGCCGGATCGTTATGGTCGAGGAACAAGCCGATCAACTGGTTTGGCAACAGCCAGAAAACCATGGCAAACCCCAGCATCGCTACCGCGCCGAAGGCAATGCCGACCCGCCCGGCCAGGCGCGCATCGAGCAACTGCCCGGCGCCGTAATGCTGGCCGATGCGCATGGTGATGGCGTAGGAAATCCCCGCCGGTACCATGAACGCCACCGAAACGATCTGCAGGGCAATCTGGTGCGCCGCCAACTGGGTGCTGCCCATGGTGCCCATGCACAGCGCGGCGAAGGCGAACAGCCCGACTTCCACTGCGTAGGTGCCGCCGATGGGCAAGCCCAGGCGCCACAGTTCCCGCAGGTACTGGGTGTTCAGCCGGGACAGGCCCTGGCGCAGTGGATAAGCCGCGTAGGCCGGATGGCGCTTGATGTGCCAGGCCAGTGCCAGCGCCATGCAGTTGGCGACAATCGCGGTGACCAGGCCGATCCCCGCCAGGCCGAGTTTTGGCAAGCCGAACATGCCGGTGATCAGTGCGTAGTTGAGCAGGAAGTTGGCCACCGTACCCGCCAGGCTGATGACCATCACCGGCGTTGCCCGGCCAATCGCGCTGGTGAAACCGCGCAAGGCCATGAAGCTCAGGTAGCCGGGCAGGGCAAACGGCAGGACCAACAGGAACTGGCCGGCAGCGTGGACGTTGCTTTCAGTCTGGCCGAACAGCAACAGCAGCGGTTTGAGATTCCACAGCAGCAGGCCGGCCACCAGGGCCATCAGCCAAGCCAGCCACAGGCCGGCCTGGGTCAGGCGCGTGGCACCCTCGATGTCCCCGGCGCCCTGACGAATTGCCACTAGGGTGCCCACGGCGGCGATCACGCCGATGCAGAAGATCGAGACGAAGGAGTAGCTGGCTGCACCGAGACCGCCACCGGCCAGGGCTTCGGGGCTGAGGCGAGCCATCATCAGGGTGTCGGTGAGGACCATCAACATGTGCGCCAACTGCGAGGCGATCAGCGGCCCCGCCAGCCGCAGGATGGCCCAGAGTTCGATACGTGCTGGATGCTGCATGGTCATCGGGCTCGATAAGCTGGGAATCGGGAAGAGCGCTGATTCTCGGCGCTTCCGGGCCATAGCACAAAGGGATAAAAATACTTGCTGGCATGATTAAAACTCATGCGAAGGACTTTCTGGTAGCGTGGCGTCATTGTGCTGCCGGAGCCTATCCATGTCCCGCCGTCTTCCTCCTCTCTATGCCCTGCGTGCCTTTGAAGCCGCGGCCCGGCACAGCTCGTTTACCCGGGCGGCCGAGGAACTATCCATTACCCAGAGCGCCGTCAGCCGGCATATCCGTACCCTGGAAGATCACTTCGCCTGTCGGCTGTTCCAGCGCAGCGGACGCAATCTGCAACTGACCGAAGCGGCCCGGCTGTTGCTGCCGGGTGTTCGCGAGGGCTTCGGTGCCCTGGAGCGGGCCTGCAACACTCTGCGTGCCGAGGATGACATTTTGCGTATGAAGGCACCCTCGACCCTGACCATGCGCTGGCTACTGGCACGTCTCAGCCGTTTCCGCCACCTGCAGCCGGGCAACGAGGTGCAGCTGACCAGTGCCTGGATGGACGTCGATTCCGTGGACTTCAACCAGGAACCCTTCGATTGCGCGGTGTTGTTGAGCAATGGGCACTTTCCTGCGGATTGGGAGGCCAGCTACCTGTTCCCCGAGCTACTGATCCCGGTGGGTGCGCCGAACCTGCTCAATGACCAGCCTTGGGATGTAGCGCGGCTGGCGGCTACCGAGTTGCTGCATCCGACCCCGGACCGGCGGGACTGGCGCAGTTGGCTCGGGCATATGGGGCTGACGGGGCAGGTCTCGCTCAAGGGCGGCCAGGTGTTCGACACCCTGGAGCTGGGGATGATCGCGGCGGCGCGGGGTTACGGCGTGTCCATGGGGGATCTGCTCATGGTCGCCGAGGATGTGGCCCAGGGCCGGCTGAGCCTGCCCTGGCCGACCGCGGTGGCCAGTGGCTTGAACTACTATCTGGTCTGGCCCAAGACCCGGCCCGGAGGTGAACGTTTGCGTCGTCTCAGCGACTTCCTGCAAGGCGAGGTCCAGGTCATGCAGTTGCCCGAGGTCGAGCGCCTCGGCTGAAACGTTGAAGCACCCGGCCGGCGGCGCTCGGCAGATATCCCTGCAAAGCGCTCAAGTATTATCGAGCGCCGCCGAATCCTAGGTCATGGAACCAGCGTGCAGGAAGGTCCTGGATTACTAAAAACACCTAGAAATATTGTTGCCGAGCGTGCCACTTGATCAGGATGATCCGCCTTCTCGGCCAGGAGCCATCATGTCCCAACCCCGTGCCCGGATAGCCTCCCAGCTAGGGCTTGCCCTTGCCCTGATACTCGCCCTGGTGATCAGCGGCAGTACCCTGTTTGCCCTGCGTTCACTGGATTCGGCGAATCTCGACACTCGAGAAGAGCATCTGGCCAGCGAAGCGCGCCTGTTGGCGGACCAGCTCGATACCTTTCACGGCAGCCTGCGCGAGAGCACCCAGCGCCTCAGCGGCCTGTTCGAAAATCGCTTCAGCAGCGGCCTGAGCCTGCATCCCGAACAACCGGTGACAGTGGCTGGAGTCCAGACTCCCGGGCTGCACCTGGGGGCTGTGGTGCTGAACAACGACTTCGATGAGGTGGACGGATTCAAGCAGATGACCGCTGGTGTCGCGACTCTGTTCGTGCGCAGTGGCGACGACTTCGTTCGCGTCAGCACCTCCTTGAGAAAACAGGACGGCAGCCGCGCCATCGGCACCTTGCTCGACCATACCCACCCGGCCTATCAGAAGCTCATGGCGGGGCAGGGATATGTCGGTCGTGCCCTGTTGTTCGAGCGGTTCTACATGACCCAGTACACCCCGGTGCTGGATCGTGAAGGCAAGGTGATTGCGGTGTTGTTTGTCGGTTTCGACTACACCAATGCGCAAAATGCCCAGTTCGATAACCTCAAGCGCTTCCGCATCGGGCAGAGCGGGTCCCTGGCCTTGCTGGATGAGCAAAGCAAGTGGCTGGTACCACCGGCGGGCGTACAGGCGCTGGATCAGGCGGCGCAGTTCATGGTGGCCGCAGCCAGGGAGCCGGGCAAAGGGCGTTTCTGGAGTGATCAGGACGAAGACTTCTACAGCCTGGCAGTGCCTTTTGCCGGCGGCCCCTGGTCGGTGGTGGCGAGCATGCCCAAGGCCGAGATCCGTGCGGTGACCTGGAGCGTCGGCATTCGCCTGGTGATTGGCAGCCTGTTGGCGATGTTGCTGGCAGTGGGTGCGACGGTCTGGCTGTTGCGCAGCAAGCTGGCCCCCCTGAGTGATCTGGTGCGTCAGGCCCAGGCCCTGGGCGGCGGCGATCTGAGTGCGCGGCTGAATGTGTCCAGTCACGATGAAATCGGTCAGTTGGCGCGCAGTTTCAATCAGATGGGCGAAGCCCTGTCGAACATGGTCGAGCACATTCGCCGCTCGGCCGCCGAGGTCAATGGCCGGGCCCAGGTGCTGTCCGGCCTGTCCAGCGGTGCCTATGAGGGCATGGAGCAACAATCCGGTGAGATCACCAGCATGGCGGGGGCGGTGGAGGAGTTCAGCGCCACCTCGCTGAATATTGCCGACAACATGGGCAGCACCCAGCGCCTGGCCCAGGAAAATGCTCAGCAGACCCACATCGGCCGCGAGTCCATGGAGCAGGCGTCGTCGTCCCTGGAGCAGATTGCCGGAGCACTCGACAGCACGGCTACGGTGATCAATACCCTGGGCCAGCGCTCCCAGGAAATCGGCGGGATTGTCGGAGTGATCACCGCAATTGCCGATCAAACCAACCTGTTGGCTCTCAACGCCGCCATCGAGGCGGCCCGTGCCGGCGAGCAGGGGCGTGGTTTTGCCGTGGTGGCCGACGAGGTGCGCAACCTGGCGTCGCGGACCCGTGAGGCCACCACCGAGATCTCGCAGATGATCACCAGCATCCAGCAGGAAACTGGCCACGCCATCGAGACCATGGAGCAGGGTAATCGCCTGATGCAGGAGGGCCTGTCGCGCAACGCCGATGTGGCCTCGGCCCTGGCCCTGATCGATGAGCAGAGCCGTAGCGCTGGCGAGCAATTTGCCGCCATCACCACCGCGAGCCAGGAGCAGAGCAGCACCGCCACGGTGTTGAGCAGCAACCTGCAGAGCATTGCCCAGGCCAACAGCGAGCAACGCGAAGTGGTGTCGAACCTGGCCGTTACCGCCCGTGAACTGGAGAGCCTGGCCGCGGACCTGCGCCAGGAAGTCGACCGCTTCCGCTGAGGCTGTCAGCTTCGCCCCCGGCACCAGGTGAGGCCGGGGGCGAATGGTGCAAGGACGTTTGTTTCAGCTAAAACAGCCCGGCAGTGATTTGCCCTTCAAGGACGTCTCTTCCAGCAGGGGCTGGCATGACTCATCTCAGCCGTTTCGCCCATTGCCTGTTCTCCGTCTCGGCGCTGTTGCTCAGCCAGGAAAGCCCGGCGTGTATCGCCCCGGCAGCGGTTCATGCGACTACAAGTTCGCCGAGCCAAACGTTGATGGCTACCGCATCCGGCCGTTCTAGTTGCACTGGGTGCTGCTCGACACCTCCTTGCTCGCTAGTTTCAACGCCTTGCCCAGTTCGGCGGCGTTGTTGCTGCTGTAGACCCGGCCACCGGTGTTTTCAGCGATGCAACGCGAGGCGCCACCGACCCCGATGCTCACCACGTTGACCCGCAGGCGTGGCTGCTGGGCGGCGATTTTCCGCGACACGGCGCAAACATCCTGCTGGCAGCCGTCCTCGCCGTCGATGAACATCACGATCACTGCATCGTTGTTGCGTCCGTCAACGGTGCTGGCCGCTTTGGCTAGGCTGGCCGCCAACGGTGTGCCGTCGTCGGCGCTGAGACCACGAATGCCGTTGATCAGACGGGGCCGGTCCGCATTGCGGAAGACTCCGTGATCGATCTGACTGGCACAGCCGTTGAAGGTGATCAGGCGAGTATCGATCTTCGGATCAAGCCCCTTGATCATTCCTGTCAGCGATTCTGTGGCCACCATCATGCGGCTAGGCGGGGTGAAGATGCGTTCCACCCGGACTGGGTCAAGGTACTGGTTGAATCTGTTGCCGTAGAACCATTCTTCATCGGCCCGTTCGGCCTTGATGTTCAAGTTCATCGAGCCCGAGGTGTCCAGCACCACGACAAACTGCGGTGGTATTGCGCCCGGGATCGACTTGCGACAGGCGTAGTTATCCAGGGTCGGCGCAGGGGCCGGCTTGGCCACAGGTGGCGGCGGTGGTGGAGGTGGTGCAGGTTCCGGGACCGGCTCTGGAGCAGGCTCCGGCACCGGTTCCGGCTCTGATACCACCGGCTCCGGCGTATTCACGGGTGTCTCGACGACAGGGGGGATCACCGGCTCCACAGCCACCGGCTCACGCTTCAGGTACCAGAACCAGTAGGCCGCCCACAGCAGGAGCAGCAACAGCAGCAACGCCAGGAGCGCGGCGGCGATCTTCCACCCGTTGCGGCTCGGTGGCATGACCACCGGCGGCACAATCACGGGAGGGGCCAGTGGCTTGGGTGGCCGCAGCCCCCATCGCACCACCAACGGCTCACCGTTGAGGCTATAGAGGTCGCCCAGTTCGGGTGGGCCGATCAAGGTTCGCAGGTCGCTCGCAAGGTCCGCCTGGTTGCGTTTTTGCAGCTCGTCCGCAAGCTGCCCCAGGGACTCCTGGCGCTGCTGATAGAGGTCCAGCAGGCGACGCTGTTGATCCTCGTTCAGTTCAGCGTAAGGCGTGGGCTGGCCTCCCAGCTCGGTCCACCATTCCAGTACGTCGCCGCTGCCCTTGCGGGGAATGGCATAGAGGCTGGCGACCGTGGGCGGGAAGTGTTTTTGAATCAGTGCGACCTTGGCCGATAACGCATCGGCCTTGTCGACTGTGAACTGACCATCCCTGATGACCCGTTGCATGCAGACGTTTCCTGAAAATGACCCAGGCATCCCGAACGATGCCTGCGTAGGTGGAGGGCGTAACCCTTACTCGTAACCCAGGCTGAATTGCAGCTGGTTGACCTTCTTCTGCAACGCCTTGAGCTGTTCCTGCTTGGCTGCCAGCGCCGCGGGCGTATTGCTGGCGGTCGCAGCCTGGCTGGCCTTGAGCTGTTGTTCGAGACTGGCGATCTGTTTCTGTACCTGGGTCTCATTGCCCTGCCGGGCCTTGAGCGATGTCAGCAATTGGCCCAGGGACTGGTTCAAGGCCGCCTGGGATTGCTGCTGGCTGAGCAGATCCTTGCGGGTATCGGCCTGCTGGGCAGCGATGTTCTCGTACACCTGATGGAACAGGGCGTTTTCCTGGCGGGACGCAGTCAAGGCCAGTTCCTTCTGCTTGACTTGGTCGTTGTAGCCACCGGAGTAGTCACAGTTCATCTTGGTCAGCATGCTGGCGTCACGGTTGGTCGCGTCGCAGTCCCCCGGTTTGCTGGCACAACCGGCCAAGGCGAGTACGGCAGCGAATGCCGCCCAGTGTTTTGCAGTCGTCATGGTCATGGCCTCAACCCAGGGTGATTGCCGAACGCTGGCTGTACAAGGCGTCCACTTCTTTTTGCAGGGATGCAACTTTCTCGTTCATTTTCAGAATACTTACGTCCACTTGCTTGATCTGGGCACCGGCACCTTGCGCGCGCTCCTGATCAGCCACCTTGGTGTATTCGGTGACCTTGGTGCGCATGTTGCCCAGGTCCTTGCGCAGGCGTGCAATGTTATGGTCGATCTCGGCGATCTGGGCCTGTGCCTTGGCCTTGTCGAGCTTTTTATTGGCCATGTCCCGCTTGATCTGGGCGATACGTGCCTGGTCGTCCTTGATCACTTGTTGAGCGGTCGCGCTACGGGTCATGACATTTTGCGTGTCCTGCTCGACGTCGGCGTTCATCTTCTGCAAGCGCGTCGTGGTGTCGGCGTATTCGCTGCGGCGTTGGTCCAGGTAATAGTTGGCACCCATGGCCACGCCACAGGCGGTGATACCGGCTGCAATCGCGCAGACTGCCTTGTTGTCGCTTTTCGACAACGCGCAAGCGAGGATGCCGATACCTGCCCCGACGGCGCAGGCCTGGTAGCCGGACTTGCTGAAGAACTGGGCGTCATTGCCCTGAGTCAGACGCGGGTCGGCACCGTCGCCGAGCATGGAACTACCAGTGCTGGCACAGCCGGTCAGTAGAAGGCTGCCGGTGAGGATGAACGCGATCTGTAGCTTGAAGCGAGTCCATAGGTTGCGCGACATGGTGTTGCTCCTGGTTAACGGTGTTGGTGTTTTTTACTGAGTAACGGTTTTGCAGCTTTTCAGCCAGGCCTCGGTATCGATCTTCTGCTTCTGCAGGAAGGTCTTCTGGTTGGCCCAGTGGGTGCGCAAATAGGGCTTGAGGTCTTGCAGTTGCTTGTTGCGGGAGATGATTTCCTCCATGACCGGCACTTGCGGCTCGATCAGCGGCTTGCCGTACAGCGTGGCCGACTCGACCAGGCTGCTGGCGTAGTAACGGCTGAGTTTGTGCAACCGGTCCTTTTGCTCGTCGAGCTTGCTTTTGCGCATGTCGCAGGTGGCGTCCTTTTCTGCCGACTCGCAGTTGAGGGCGTAGTTCTTTTGCAGGAAGTCCACGTATTGGCCGTCATCGAGCATCTTGGTGCAGAGGAATGCCCCGAGGTTGAGGCTGGCGCGAATCGCTTGGTCGCGGGTTTCTTCTTGCTGCTGGTTGCTGGCGCGCAGCTGGTTTTCCAGAGCCTGGAGCTTCTCCTTGAGTGCCTTGTCCTCGATCCCCGATGCCAGTGTGCCCAGTGCCTGGGCAGTGGCAGGTGCATTGCCGGCGTTGGGCGTGGCACCGCTGCCGAGTTTCTTCCAGCTACCTTCGATGCTGGCCACACGCTCGCGGGAAGTCAGGGTCGGTGATACCAGCGCCAGGCGCAGGCCGGTGGTTTTGTTCTTCACCTGGCCTTCGCTGTTGTAGTAAGGCTCTTCCTTGCGTTGAGAGGTATGCATGTCGCCCTGGGCCGTCAGGTAATTACCCCCGCGCACCACATAACCACCGGCCTGGCCGTGTTGACGGTCGAGTTTGTTCAGGCGAAAAGGCTCGAACATCATTTCGTCAGCGTTGCCGAGCATGTCGTGCAGCCCCAGCGGGTTTGGCTTTTGCAGACCGGACAGTTGCAGCTTGCCGTTGGACGACTGCGCTCCGGCAAACCATTCGTAGGCGTTCAAGCCTTCCGGCATCGGGTAGCGGGTATCGCGGAACTCGGCGGCCCCGACTTCAATCCCGCCCCGTGCGGCAAACTCCCATTCCACCTCGGTTGGCAGCCGCAGGAAGCCCAGTGCGCCGTCTTCCTTGGGCAGTTTGTCGGCAGCATTCTTGCGCAGCCACAGGTTGTACTTGTCTGCGGCTTCAACCGCCTGGACCCAACTGATCGATACCTGCGGCAGACGCATCTTGGTCGAAGCGCTCGGGCAGGTTTCTTCAGTCAGGGCGGCGTACTGCAACTGGCTCATTTCGTACTTGGCCAACAGGTAGTAACGCGACTTGTCGCTCTTGGCGCCAGTGAAGCTGCCAGCGATGAAGGTGGGACGAGTCTGTTCGACGTAGCCAAACTCCGAGCCGTCCTGGCCGATGCTGGTCGGATAGTCGTCCAGCGGTCCGGCCACTGGAATGAATACCTTGCGAAACACCATTGCGCCTTCGCAAGGCATCGGCAGGACTACGTCATTGTCCTGCGGCATCGGGTTGTAGAACTTCTCTTCCCAGCCCGCGGCCGAGGCGTCCAGCAGATAGCCCAGGCTGAATAGCCAGCCGAAACGTTTATAGCTCACGTAGACTCTCCGCAGGTTGGATGCTGATGGCTCGCGCAGCGCCGATGAGGGCAACCAGGGCTGCGACCATGAAGGTAATGAGCAAGGCTGCAAGGCCATGCCAGGCAGTGATGTGGCAAATGAACGTGCCGGTGGCCTGGCTACTGCCGAGCAGGGCGTCGAACAAATGGCTGCCGACGAAGTAGAAACCCAGCCCACCCAGATAACCAGCCAGGCTCAACAGCAGGGCTTGCAACACCACGAAGCCAGCCACGGCGGCCCGATTGAATCCCAGCAAGCGCAGGACCGCGAGGCTTTTACGCTTGCGGTCGATATTGGCCAGGAAGGCGCCGACCATCGAGGCGACGCAGCCGATCAGTGCTGCCAGGGCGATCACACCGAAGATCAGCCCCAGCACATGATTGATCGCCTTGACGTTATCGATGTCGGCCAGGCGACTGGAGGTCTCGATGTGTTGCTGGTTGAGCCAACGCTCCAGCGGCGCGACCTGATCAATGTCACGGGCGTAGAGCCGGGCCCGGGCATACATAGGTTGCAGGTTACCCAAGGCCTTGCCGGTCTCGACGCCGAATTCGCGGACCTGATAACCATCGCGAAAGCGCTCCAGGCTCAGCAGCAGCGACGGTGCGACGAAGCCGGCAGCGCGGCCAAAGCGCGCGCCATCGAGAATGGCAATGACCGTCAGGCCGACTTCACCGCGCTCCTTGCTGCCGTCCAGGCGGCGTTCGGCACGCAGGCGCACGCTGTCGCCAACCTTGGCCTGAAGACGTTGCGCGGCCCGGGCACTGAGGATCACTTGCTGGCCGCCGGGGCTGATACCGGGCAGGTTCAGCTGCGGGTCACCGGCCTCGGTGGGAATGATTTCCGCGCTTTCAACGAAGCGCTGCATGCCGATGAACAGATCGGCCTGGCTGTTGAGTGAGCGGGTCTGGCCCAAGGCGAACCCGGTTTCCGGTTGCTGGCGCAGGCGTTCGATCCAGGCATTGTCGTAGTTGCCACTGCTGAGCATCTTGATTTCAAGGTTGCGCGGGTCACGCAGCAGTTCGTTTTGCAACTGGCTGACCACGCCGTGCTTGAGGCCGAATAGCAGCAACAGCGGCGCGATTACCGCTACCAGTGATGCCGCGATGCACAGTGACACCTTGCGGTCGTGCCAGAGGTCTTCCAGGGCTAGCTTGCCAAGCAGCCATAGGCGATTAATCCATAGGTTCAAACAGCGTTTCTCCCTGTCGACTGATCGCGCCCAGGCGCGGCAAGCCAAAATCCTTGAGCAATGCCCAGTCGTGCGATACCACCAGGGCGCTCAGGCTCAGGTTCGATACCAGGCTCAGCAGCAATTCGAACAGGCGCGTGGCGCTATGAGGGTCCAGTGCCGCAGTGGGCTCGTCGGCCAGTAACAGCAGCGGCTCATGGGCAATGGCCCGCACACAGGCGACGCGCTGGCGCTCACCGATGGACAGGGCCTGGGGGCGTTTGTCGAGCAAGCCTTCGAGGCGCAGCGCGCTAATTGCCTGAGCAACGTGTTCACTGTGCGTCGGCATGCCGAGCAGTTGACGCGGCAGGTTGATGTTGTCACGCACATTGAGAAACGGCAGCAGGCCGCCGCTTTGCAGAATGAACCCCAGGTGCCGCGAACGTACGGCCGCCAGGGCAGGCTGGTCGTCTGCTGCGAGCAGTTGGCCGATGTCCAGCACAGACCCTGGCGGGCTCAGGCTGAAACGCTGCAGCTCCACCGGCCGCAGCAGTAGGCCGATGGCCTCCAGCAGGGTGCTTTTACCGCAGCCGCTTTCGCCGGTGATCGCCAGGATCTGCCCGGCCCCAATCTGCAGTTTCGGCAGGCGTACCTGATGAGCCTGGGCGCCTTCGCCTCGGCGCACCAGCAGGTTGTTGATCGCGAGCATGGGCGTCTCGTTAAGGCATCATTTCCAGTGGCACCGGGTACACGTTGTCCCGGGCGTCGCTATCCTTGGCCAGAGCCACCCAACGGTCGACGTCAGCGTTGTAACGCTGGTAGTGACGCAGCTTGGTGTTCAGCGTGCGGATGAATTTTTCCTGTGCCAGGCCATCCCAGCTCTTCCAGGTCTCTTCATCCAGGTTCAGCACTTCGCTTTGATACGGCAGGTCTTCCAGGTACTCACCGAGTACGCCCAGTTCGGCGAGCTTGGCGTTGCCGTTCTGCTTCAGCTGGTTGGGGTCGGCGCCCATGGTGGCGGCTACCGAGCGCAGGCGTTCGAACATTTCCGTCGGAGAGATCAGGCCTTCGTTGGCAGCATCGAGGATCTTCTTCATGACATCGCTGAGATCGCTGAGCTGGGCCTTGGTCAGCAGCACCCGGACATCGGTAGTGGGGATGTTCTGCTTGATCAGGTCTCGGTCGGTAATCCACGCCTTGAACACCGGAGGGGCCTTGCTGTTGGTTCTCTCGCCGAGGTAGGCCAACTGCATGGCGTGGCCGATCAGGGCAGCGTCTTCGAGCATTTTCTTCTCGGCTGGATCCTGTTTGGCATTGAGCGCACTGCCAATGGCGTCTTCACCCATGTACGCGGCTTTGACCTGGGAAGTAATGGCGCTGGCCAGGGCGTCGACCTTGCGGCCGAACTCTTGCACATCGCCAGCATTCACCGGGTAGTACAGCGAGGTGTTGGTGCCCGGGTAGGTCGAGAGGTTCTGGTATTGCGCCTCGGCCTTGCTGTGGTCCTTGATCCCGGCGGGGGTCTTCAAGTGCAGGGTGTAGATGGCCACGCCTGGCTTGGCGGCTTCGAGGCGCACCTGGGTGGCGCTGAGCCCGGTGTTGGAAAGCTTATCGTCGCCCTCGATGGCGCCGGCGTCGGTGATCAGTACCACGTATCGCGCACCGAACTGGCTCCAGTCGACCTTGTCGATGCTGTGCATGACACCGGCATAGGCGTCTTCGTCGAAACTGCTGCTGGAGACCTTGGCTTGTTTCAGGTCGGCGACCTTGCTCAGGAAGTCGGTGCTGTCTTTGACCTTGTTAGGGTCGGCGTACATCTTGCTGACGTACTCAAGCCCTGGCACCGCCTTGGTGCTGGAGCGGAAGGCGACCAGGCCGAACTTGACCTGTTTGCCCAGGTTCTGCGCCTCGATCTGCTGGTAGACCTTGCGGATCGCCTCACGGGTGCGGTCGATGTAAGGGTCCATGGAAATGGTCGAGTCGATGACGAACACCACGGCCGCACTGAACTCTTTCAGCTGGCTGCTGGCGTTGGCATTGCCTGCGGCGCCGCCATTGGCTCCGGCCGCGCCCTGGGCATTCTTGTCATCGTCCTTGCTGACCGATGCAACGTTCAGCAGGCGAGTGCGAAAACCGCTTTCGGTCATCACCTCTTCGCCACTGAGGATGGGTAGCAGGTAGAACTGCTTCTGCAGATCGATAAAGTACTCGGGCTCTTGAGCCAGCACGCCGGGTGCCTGGGCACCTTGTTTAAGTTTGGCGCGCAGGGGCGCGACCTTGCTCACCGGGTCCGGTGCATCCAGGATGCCCTCGACGGTGGCGCGGTCCTTGAAGAACAGCAGGCGATCGCGGTTGGCCGGATTGGTGAAGGCCAGGGTCAACTGCATTTTCCAGTCGGTGGTGCAGTTGGCCGGCAGCCAGCCGACGGTCTTGCCGTAGCTGTCAGGGCCGACTTTCAGCCATTCGGCATTGCCGGCCTGAGCCCGTTCATACACATAAAAGCGCGAAAAGGTCGGTTGTGCCTCACCGGCGGCACCGCCAGCCGACGGGCTGAGATGGCAGCCAGGGGTGGTCAATACGCGCTGGAACAGGGTTTTCTTGCCGGCCTGGATCAACGGCTTGTCATCCGCCTGGGAAAGCGGGCTGATGCACAGCGCCAGCAGCGTAGCGCTGCTCAGCAGGAAACGGCTCAGGGATGCACGACTCACTGTTGCAACTCCTCGAAGCGCTGCTTGGCTTCGGCGTTGTCCGGCTCATGGCTGAGGATGGTTTCGTACCAGTAGGCGGCAGTGGCTTTATCCGGTTCGGCGAAGCAACTACTGGCCTGGTGGTATTTGGGGTCATATTCGTGGGCGTAGGCGCTGGCAATCTGCAGGTCGCCGCCCTGGGCCCGGTTGGCGTACAGGCGCTGGGCAACGCCGCAGTGGTTATTGGCCTTGGCCACTTTGATGATTTCCAGCAACTCGGCGCTGGCTGGCGCGGCCTTGATGCAGGCCTGGACGAAGGCCAGTTCAGGCTGGCTGCTCATGCTTTCCAGGGTGCAGGCGCCGGCCTGGCTGGCGACGGCAGGGATTTCAGGCTTGGCTTGTGGGGCCTGTACCTCGGGCTTTTTCAGCCAGAACCAGAGTGCGGCGGCGACTATCAGCACCAGGACCAGCAGCAGTGCCCAGATCCATTTGTACTGTTTCGCCACGGGCGCCTGGGCCTGGGTTTCGCTGATGGCAAAGGTCAATTCGGCCTGCGGCAGTTCCGGTTCTGCCGGACGCGAGGGTTGCGCAAGAGCCAGTTCAGGCAACTGTGGAATTTCCGGGGCGCTGCTCGGCGCTGCCAGGTTGCCGCCATCGTAGGTCGAGCGGGTCTGGCCACCGGCGGTCGATGGCAGCAGGCCGGAACCCGGGCGGACTACACCTTTGTCGCTGAACCCCGGACCCTGCTCGCGCAGTTCGATCTGGAAATTGGAGTTGGCGCTGCCTTCGAGCAGCGGATCGACCACGTCCGGGCCGATCAGGGTTTCCAGTACTTCACCGCTGGCGTCCACATCGAAGCGGGCGACCTTGAACCAGTAAGGGCTGTTGCTCCAGGTTTTTCCGTCCTGCAGGTAGAACGCGTCCTGATTGCGCTGGATGGAGAACTCAAGGTGCTCTTGGGCGCCTTGCCATTTCTTCACTGTCAGGCGGGACTGGCCAGGTGCATTGGGCTCTAACGCGAGCAAGTCGACTCGAATGGGCATTGCTTATCTCGCTGTGAAGGCTGCTAGCACGCGGCCCAGCCTTTCGTTCTGTTCAGGGGTGATTTCGCGGCCGGCGCCATGTCCGGCATTGTCCAGCGTGATGTAGGCCAAGCCCGAGAGCCAGTCACCGAGGAACAACTGCGCCTGGTTTGCCGGCTGCGGTGGCAGTACCGGCACTTGCCCCGGCCCTACGTCGGTGTAGAAGGAAAACAGCGGCGCACGGCTGCCTGCCCGGCTGTTAGGCCGCTCGGTCAGTGGCTTCTGGATGTAGCCGAACCAGGAGATGAAGTCGCGCAGTACGCGTTGCACTTCCAGCACCTGGCGCTCCACCAGCTGGTCACGTCGTGCACCGCTCTGGGCGCGCTTGAGCACTGCCCGGCTCAACTGCCCTGGCAGATCCTGGCGATAACCGGCGGTGATCAGTTCATCGACCACCGCTTCGATCAGCGGCTTCTCCAGGCCAAGCAGGTTGAGCAGGTTCTGGCGGGTCGGCAGTTCACGCAGGTGGGCGATCCAGGCCGTGAACGCGGCTTTGGCAAAACGGTGCTCGTTGCTTTGCAGTTCCGGTGCCTTGATGGCGGCGGAGCTGCTAGTTGGCGGGCTGTTGTCCAGGCTCAGGTCATCGCCGAAGTCGGCGAAATCAAAGCCGTCGCCGTCGCCATACAGGCTTTGGTTCGGAGCTTTTGGCTGGGGCTCGTCACTGAGAGGCTCGGCTTGGTCATTCTCGTAGGCACCGCTGAGGTACAGGTCGCGAATCTCTTCGCTGGGTACGTCGAGGTGGTTGATCAACTCGCCCAGTACCGCCGGGCGTCGCCCTAATTGGGTCAGGATCAACTGTGCTTGGGCTTTCTTGGCCGCTGCAGCACCATCGCCGTCAGCGTGGTACCAGGTGCTCAGGCCATGAACGGTCAGGCCATCGATGCACTCACCGAGTTGTTCGCGGATTCGTTGCAGCTTGAACTCAGTGTTGGCCACGCCGGTGAAGCTGCTGCTGAAATGGCTGATACCGCCATCGTCCTTGCTCAGCATGGCCTGCCAGGCCTTGGCCGGGTCCTTGATGTGTTTGCACACCAGCTCGTTGCTGGCAAAGCTTTGGCCCAGGTCGTTGAGGCGGTCCTGATAATCCGGGTTGATCCCGGTTTCCGCGCCGGAGCTGTCTTGCTTGATGAACGCGGCATCCATGCGCGGCTTGCGCACCAGGAAGGTATTCTGGAACGGCGCACCGGCCCAGTCGTTCATCCAGGGCAGGCTGCCGAAGCGTTCGAGCATGGTCAGCTTGATCATGCCGTCCCAGCTTTCGCCGTATTGCGCCGGGGTGAGCTTCAACGAAGTGCTGACCCGCAGGTCGAGCATGGTCAGCGCCCAGATCAAGCCGGTTTCACGCTTGGCGCGGGTCGCGGCATCGCCGCCCTGAGTCTTTTCGATCCAGCGGCTCAATACCGGCCCTACATCGTTGACGTCACTCTGCTTGGTCGAGCCGGTGCACACCACCAGGGCGTTCATTTCCTGGTTGTCGGTATACCGCTCGAACAGGTACGCCACTTTACCCCGCAGGATCAGCTGCGAGATGGAGTTGTCCTTGGTGCTGGAATCGGGATCGCTGGAGTTGGCGATGTCGTGGAGTTTCTTGCGCCCGCGATAGCCGGGGAAGTCCAGCAGGTCTACCTGGTTGACGATTTCGTCACTCGGTGGCTCGCTCAGGCGAAAGGTCATCTCTGCGGTCAGTGCAGCCAACTGTGCCACGGGGATGCCCTGGCTGTTGTGCAGGCGTGCGTCAATGTACGGACGAACCTCGATCGGCAAGTCCCGCGGGCTGCCGAAACGTTCGAGGATGTCGACGTTCATGATGCTGTCGCGCTGGCTGTAGGCATCGTTCTCGAAGCGCACCAAGGCGTGCAGGGGGGCAAACACGGTCTCGGGCAGGCCGAGCTTGTGCAGGGCGCCGGCCAGTTGTTGGTAGGCGCGCACCAGTTCGCGTTGCTCACCCCAGAGGATGGAAAACAGCTCGGCGCGTTCCTGGAAGTTCAGCCGTGGCGCCAGTTGCAATGCTTTGGGCCAGTACAGGTGTTCGAGTTTTTTTACCGAGTTGCGGAAGTTGTCCCGCAGGTAATCCCACAGCGACACCAGGTCGTCGGCACTGACGCCGGGTTGCAGCGGCCCGGTTTCACGACCTTCGAAGGGCTTGAGCACGCGCTGGATGCGTTCTTCGTCGATCTCGTAGGAGATCCGTTCCAGGTCGAAATCCTTGAACCAGGAGTTGGCGAGGATTTTCGCCAGTTCGATTTCGTTGAACAGCTTGAGCTCGACCGGAAAGCTCGGATCGTCACCGGGTTTGGCCCGACGGCTGAAACGTGTGACCAGGCCGGTGGCTTCTTTGCCGCCACCCACCGGGTTGATGTGCTCGATGAAGTCCAGGCGCTGACCGCCGAAGTCGGTTTCCAGCTTGCCGTTCTGTCCTGCTGCCAGCGCCGAGATCAGGTACGACTTGCCGGCCTGGGACAGGCCGAAAAAGCCGATGGTCATCGGCGTACAGGCGACGCGCCCCAGGCTGTTAGCCAGGTTGCGGGCGCGGTGCAAACGCAGGTTCAGGTTGTCGGCCTCACCGTCCAGGCGCGGGGCGTTGCCACGGGTCTGGGCGATCCACTCCAGCGCCTGGCCGGCACCTTCATACACCGCAGCCCAACTGTTCGAGAGCTGAGTTTGTTCGGGGGGCAGGTCGTTCATTTGCGTTTCACACTTCCACTGTCGAGCCAGTACTTGGTCTCGCTCAGGCTGGCATCAAGCAAGGTATTGAGTTCGAGCTTGAGGTCGCTGCGCGGGTTGAAGCTGACATTGTTGCTGTTGGATTCGATGCGGCTCACCGAGAGCCGGTCGCTGACCAGCCCGTGTTTGCGCGTGTGCTTGTCCGGTGCCTTGACTTCAAAGCGCACCTTGAGCAGTGGTGCGTCGCCATTTTCGCCGATTGCCCGGGAAAACTTGTCGCGTCCGGCCGGGGTGAAGCTCAAGGTGTAGAGCGGCGAAGCAGCCCAGCGCTCGGCGGCCAGTTGACGGAAGCCCAGGCGCAGATCGCCGCGCATTTCCAGCTGGGGTGTGTCGGCCTCGTCACCTGTGCCAATTACCGGCAACTTGATCTTGTTGTCTTCGGACTCGATGTCGCGGTACAGGACATCAGCATCCTTGATCACGTTGTTCTGATCGATGATGCCAATGTGTTTGACCGTCGAGTACGGTTTGAGCGCCGAAGAGCGGAAGTAGAAGTTCGGCATGCTGTGGTTGGCACACAGCAGGCACAGCATGGCGCCGACCGAGGCGGTGCTTTTCGGGTCGTCGATCCGACCGTTCTTGTGGAATGGGTACCAGCCACCGGTGCGATAGTTCTGCAGCGCCAGGATGCGTCCTGGCGGCAACGGCAGGACCTTGCGGATAAATGCCTGGACGCCGGGCAAGCGTGATGGCCGGCCGGTCAGCAACAGCACGTCGCACGGGTAGTGGGCTACAACTTCGCAGAGCGCACCGAGGATCTTGGTGATGTTGATCTGGCCGTTGAGGAAGGCTGCGTGCAAGCGCTGCAGGTCAAAGCCGATCGACGACTCATACAAGTCGAAGCCACTCTGCCCGCCGACTTCACGACGCACCGCGCTGTTGACGTAGTCGAGCACGGTCTGACTGATGGCGTTGTCACCCAGAAGGTCGCGGTAGTGGTGGTTGGCCACTTCCAGCTGGTCCTGTGGATCATAATGTTCGTAGGCTTTGAGCAGGGCCAGGCCCAGGGGAACAAACACCTGCAGATTCAATTGCTGGCGCAGGATTTCGTCTTGAACACTGACTGTTTCTCCGCCACACAGGCGCGACATCAGCGAATCCGGGGTTTTGACACCGGCGTTCTGCAAGGCCTTTTCAAAGCTCGGCAGGACAAAGTCCTGGATCACGTCGAGCAGGATGTCGTCACCTGCGACCTTGAAACCATCGCGAAAACGCTGCTCGGGCACGATGTGCACGTTGCTGCCGCTGCCCATGTTGCCGGCGCGGTCGAGGCGATAGTCGGTGATGACCAGGTCGGTGGTACCACCGCCGATGTCGATGGTGGCCAGGGTGATGCGCTCACGGTCGGTCTTGTCCGGGCGAGCGATGGTGTCGAAGAACTCCTCCGGGTGCCCGGCAAAGTTCTCGTTGACCTCGGTGTACAGGTAAACCAGCTGGCCGCAGGAGGCTTCATCCCATTCGACCCGAATGCTCGGGATCGGTGTGCGGGCCTTGTGGCTTTCATCCTGATGCGGGTCTTCTTCGCCGACGTGCCAGCCAAGGCTCTTCCACACCAGGCCAATGGCTTGCAGCATGCGCTCGTTGAGGATGCTGCGTTCAGCCTGTGGCATGCCCGGTGGCACGGTCAGGGTCACGCTGTTGAGCATGCGCGGTACGCGGGTGTGCCCTTGGCGCGAGCGTTGGGCCGGGCTGTTGATCTGCGACAGCGCCTGGGCCAGTACCTCGGCGAGCATGAAGGTCATCAGCGAACTGCGCGAATAACGTGGCATGAACACCGGCAGACGGTCGTCTTCGTCGAGGGTATAGAGCGCCTCGCCGGTTTCGTTGATCAGGTGCGAGAACGGCGCAGCAGTAGCGTAGGGCTCGTTGTCGGTCTTGACGTAGGCGCAGTTGAAGCGCCAGCCATGGCCGTAGGCGTTCTCGTCCCACAGATAACGTTTCGGGCTGGACAGCCCGGTGGAGCCTTCGGTGCCACGACGTCGACTGGCCAAGCGCCCGGCCTCGCTGCCGACCCGGGCGATGGTCGCCCACTGGAAGGCATCGTGGCGTCCGCTCTTGACCGAGCAATGGTCCTTGCCGAAGTAGGCCTGGGAGAACTCCACGCGGCTTTCAAACGGTTGGTTGTACGTGTGCTCGGGGGTGATCAGGTCGCGCAGTTCCAGTACGTAGTTCTGCTTGAGCCCGGAGCCGGCCTGGCCGTGGTTCTCGATCAGAATGCCGCAGGTGCGCGAGTTGCCGACGTCGAGTACCAGGTCCACCGGAATCGGTTTGACCAGGCCATTGCTGTCGTTGGCAACCACCTTGAGTTCAGGGATGTCGACCTTGGGCGGCTTGTCAGACTGTTGCGCTGCCGTAGGTTTGCTCAGCAGGCTGAGCACGTTCAGGTAGTGGGCCAGGTGGTGATTGGCGCGGATCTCGATGTCCAGCTCTTCGCGGGAACGATGGGGGTTGCCCTCGTTGAACACTTCCAGCAGCCATTCGTTGACCCACGACTGGGCCAGGAACCAGCGGATTTCCCGGGCCTGGCTGGCGAGCTTGAAAGAGACCCCGGAACTGATGTCCTCTTCGTTCGGCGCCAGGTAGGCGGTGCCTTCACGCTTGGGCATCACGCGGCTGTCGAAAGCCATGGTCAGGCGATGGGTGTTGCCGTCGATGTCTGGTGTTGCCAACTTGACCAGGCGCATGCGCGACCAATTGCTTGGGCCTTCGTCAAAGCGGTGCGGCGGCATGAAGCGAAAGAATGGAATCGGTAGCCAGACACCGTCCAGCAGGTCAAGGCTACTTTTCATGTCGACGCTGAATACCGGCTTGGTCTTTTCGATTTTTTCCGGTTCGGGTTCGTAGAAGTAGAAATCCTTCTCTTCGTTGTACAGCAGGCGGCAGATCAACCCGCTGATCATCGGCGCGAACTCGCCGGCCGGCTCTTTGCGTGCGTCCAGGCGCAGGGCAAAGTCCATGAACTGGATGCCGGTGTCACTGACCAGAGTGACGGTATCTTCGAATTGAGTGACTTCAGGCAACATGTCAGGGGTTTCCAGTGTTATTCGCCCGTCTGTCGCATGGACAAGGGGAATTTCTCGTTTCCATAGCCGCCGGTGCAGTCCGCGATGCTGGTCGCGCCCTGCCGACAATCAACCTTTGGCATGTCGTAGGTGCTGCCGTCACCACAGACGGCCTGGCCCTGGCTGTCGATCGACAGGCTGCCCTTGTTCATGGCTGCGGTAACCGGCCCGGTGCAGTTGACGCCGTTGGCGCGTTTCACCGTGACCTCGCCCTTGCCATCCTTGAAGGTGTACTCCAGGCGCAACGGTTTGCCGGTACGCCGATCCTGAATGCCAGCGCCTGCGCGGTATTGGCCATTGAGGAAGTCGGCCACACCGTCAGCGGAGTTGGCTGGGATACTCAGTGCCGGGCCTGGGGGAGTAGTAGCCTTGGGTGCTTCCGGGGTTGCCGGTGGCGTTGCCGGCTCTGCGGCGCTCGGACTTTCGTCAGCGGCGCTCGGGTCCTTGGGATCTGGCTTGGTATCCGGGTCGACGCTTACTCCATTAGCAGAAGCAGGATCAGCTGCTACGGCTGTTGGTGTTTCCACTCCAGCTGCCGTGCCATTGCCGACTACCGCCGCGCCATGGGTAACAACCCCGTCGACGGTCGACAGTGCACCGGTCTCCAGCGGTACTTCGACCAAGGGGTCGACAGGCCGCATGTCCACTGGAAGGCTGTGGACGAGTACCGGAGGAAGTGGGATGCAGCCGCGCAGCCCTAGAAGCAGCAGTAGCAACAGGAGTAGTGGCAACAGCCACAGCCACCACCAGCGTCGCCACCAGGGACGTACAACGGTTGCAGGTATCACTGGCGGTACCGCTGGGGCTATGACCGGGGGCGGCGGGGCTGCTTGGACAGGGGCGTTCAGGCAGTGCAGGGGGTCGCGATTACGGTCGCTGTCGGCATGCTCGAAGCCCCAGAAGGTCAGCACCGGCTTGCCGTTTACCAGATAGACGAAGTTCTCATCGGGGAAATGGATTACCCGCTTGAGCAGCTTGCCGAATACAGCCTTGTCACCCTGCTGTTCGGCCGGATCGGTACCGAGGAAGCGTTGGCTCAGTTCTTCAAGGGCGAGCTTGAGGTCGGCAAGTTGTTTACGTGCCGGAGCGCGCTCTTCTTCAGTAGCGCTGCTCCAGGGGATGACGTCTCCGGCAATGCCGCTATACCAGTCGATCTGGTTACCGAGCTCATCGCTCTGCGGGATGGCCAGGTGATCGACCATGTCGGGGTTCTTGCGACGAATGGCTTCGCGCAATTGCAGGGCTGCCCGGTAGACCGGTTGGCCTGTTTCGCCAAGAGCCGTGAAAGACCCGCTTTTACCGCTGCGTAATAGTGCCCCGCGCATCCAAACTCCATATGCTTCTTCGTGCAAAAAAAACACAGGCGTAGTGCCTGTGCCCTGCTCCCTGAATTAGCTCGCGACCTTAATGGCATAATGATGTTGTCGTCAACGTGACATTGGTCGCCCCACCGGTAAGTGTGTCACGGGCGGGTAGGTAGTGTGCACTGCTTTGATGGAGAACCTCGGAGTCAGTGATACGGAGGCAATTGGACGGAGCAGTTTTACGCGTCCTGAATGGTTTCATCAGCGCTATAAAAACTGCATAACTCCAATGACAGACATCCGCTATGAACCCACTGAGTGGGTGACTAAATAGGGCGGTGTCAGTTTTACCCTCAATGACACTTTCCCGCACTCGCTGAACCTGGCGCAAACCATTGGCGCCCAATAGCCGCTCAATATCCGCCATAGCCTGCTGGATAAGTTCGCTGTGGATAACACTCTAGTTTGTGTCAGTCGGATTTGGGGCGGTTGTGAGACTGAAGTGCGGCCAACGCCTTTGGTGGATTTGCCCAGAGGGTGAGCCTTCAGCCGGCGCTGGGTCGGTACTGCAGCGCTTCCGCCAGATGTTCGCGGCTGATGGCGGCCACCTGTTCCAGGTCAGCCAGGGTCCGTGCCACCTTGAGCAGTCGGTGGGCGGCCCGTAGCGAAAGGCTCAGGCGTTCGCAGGCCGCTTCCAGCCAGCGTTCGTCGACTGTGGATAACTGGCAGTGGCGACGCAGGCTGGGCAAGTCGAGCAGGGCGTTGGCGCAGCCCTGGCGTTGCAACTGTCGTTCCCGGGCCTGGGCTACTCGGGCGGCTGCGCTGGCGCTGTCATCCCCTGGCTGGGCTGCGGGATTCAGGGCGGTAGCTTCGCGGGCCACGGTCAGGTGCAGGTCGATCCGGTCGAGCAAGGGGCCGGAGAGCTTGTTGCGATAACGCTGGATCTGTTCCGGCGTGCAGCGGCAACGTCCGCTGGGTTCGCCAAGGTATCCACAGGGGCAAGGGTTCATGGCCGCCACCAACTGAAAGCGCGCGGGGAATTGCACCCGGTCACGAGCCCGGGCGATGACGATCTGCCCGGATTCCATGGGTTCGCGCAGGACTTCAAGGACCTTGCGGTCGAATTCCGGCAGCTCATCGAGAAACAGGACGCCGTGATGGGCCAGGGTTATTTCCCCGGGCTGTGGTTTCGAGCCGCCACCGACCAGCGCCGCGCTTGATGCCGAATGGTGGGGTTGGCGAAACGGTCGTTGTGGCCAATGGCGCAGGGGCGTGTGGCTGCTCACCGATTGAATCGCTGCGACTTCCAGGGCCTCATCTTCCTGCAGCGGTGGCAGCAGGCCTGGCAGGCGGCTGGCCAGCAAGGTCTTGCCAGTGCCGGGCGGGCCACTGAACAACAGATTGTGAGCGCCGGCGGCGGCGATCAGCAGCGCGCGTTTGGCCGCGAGCTGGCCCTGGACTTCGCTCAGGTCGGGGTAGGGTGAGTGGCACTCTTGCAGGCCGTCGCTGGCATAAGGCGGGATCGGTGCATGGCCATTGAGGTGGGCGACGGCCTCCAGCAGATGGTCCACGGCGATCACCTCCAGGCCCGAAGCGAGGCAGGCTTCTTCGGCATTGGTCCGGGGAACCAGCAGGGTGCGTCCAGCCTTGCGTGCTGCCAGCGCGGCCGGCAGCACGCCGCGTACCGGGCGTACCGCGCCGGATAAGGCCAGCTCTCCCAGGCATTCGACGTTATCCAGGGCCAGCGCCGGCACTTGCACGCTGGCGGCGAGGATGCCCAGGGCGATCGCCAGATCGAAGCGTCCGCCGTCCTTGGGCAGGTCTGCCGGAGCCAGGTTGAGGGTGATGCGCCGAGGGGGGAAATTGAATCCGGCATTGAGGATGGCACTGCGCACCCGGTCCTTGCTTTCCTTGACCGCAGCTTCCGGCAGCCCTACCAGGGTCAGGCTCGGCAGGCCGTTGGCCAAGTGCACTTCAACGCTGACAGCCGGAGCCTGCACGCCCACCTGGGCGCGGCTGTGGATGATTGCCAGGGACATGGGGAAGTCGTTCCTTGAGACAGCGGGAACCGCATCCTGCGGTGCTGCAAGGATAGTCGAGGGCTTTGGCGGGGTAGCGTTTGAATGCAGACAGGATATGTCGTCGGCACAGCCTTCACCGGCAAGCCGGTTTCTACATGCCTGTAGGCGCTGGCTTGCCGGCGAATAATGGATTCAGATCATTGAGCCGTCGGATTGAGCCTGGTTTCCAGCTCTGCCACTTTGGCTTCGAGGCTTTCCAGGCGTGCCCGGGTGCGGGCCAGGACCACCATCTGGCTGTCGAATTCTTCTCGGCTGACCAGGTCCAGTTTGCTGAAGCCGCTTTGCAGCAGGGCTTTGAACTGGCTTTCGATTTCATTGCGAGGCAGGGGTGTTTCACCGCTGAGCAAGCGAGAGGCGTGGCCGCTCAGGGCATCGAGAAGGTCTTTGGGCGCAAGCATGGGAGTGTCCTGAATAGCAGATGGGCCGAAGTGTATCACGCACGCCCCAAGGGCTTGGTGGTGCATGTCCTGCACGTTTTTCGCGCATCTATCCAAGCATCGACGCACCGTTATTGTGCGTATCCACGGTGCTGTTCTGCCTCATCCCTGGTCGGTTGCAGGCAAGAGACTGAAATCACTGATTTTTCCCGAGCTGGCAAGCTTTCTGCTTAGACCCTGGTGACCCATGCACTGATGCAGTCGCCATGACAAATGCAGTGCGGCAGGCGGAGCGGGGAGTGTTTCGTCAGGAGTGGTTAGCTGGCGTCGGTCTGGCTGAGTAGGGCCGACGATGCGTTACAAAGCCAGGCACTGCGCTTAGACTTGAGCCGGGTTTGTTTTCCTGGGGCAAGTCCACCAATTCGGGAGAAAGTTTCATGAAGCTAGTCACTGCCATCATCAAGCCGTTCAAGTTGGACGACGTGCGCGAGTCGCTGTCCGAAATCGGCGTGCAGGGCATTACCGTTACTGAGGTCAAGGGCTTCGGCCGGCAGAAGGGGCACACCGAGCTGTATCGCGGTGCGGAGTACGTGGTCGATTTCCTGCCCAAGGTGAAGATCGATGTCGCCATTGACGACAAGGATCTTGACCGGGTTATCGAGGCGATAACCAAGGCCGCCAACACCGGCAAGATCGGTGACGGCAAGATCTTCGTGGTCAATCTGGAACAGGCTATTCGCATCCGTACCGGCGAAACCGATACCGACGCAATCTAAGCCGCCAAACCCAACGCCCCAGGAGAAAACAATATGACTCTGCGCAAAATCGCAGGGCTAGGAGCCCTGTTGTCCCTCGTAATGCCTGGCCTGGCCTTGGCGGCAGATCCAGTGCCCCCTCCAGTCCTCAATTCCGGCGATACCGCCTGGATGCTGACCTCCACCGCCCTGGTGCTGTTCATGACCATTCCTGGGCTGGCGTTGTTCTACGGCGGCATGGTGCGTTCGAAGAACATTCTTTCGGTGATGATGCAGTGTTTCGCCATTACTGGCCTGATCACTGTCCTGTGGTTCATCTATGGCTACAGCATGGCGTTCGACACCACCGGGATGGAAGCCGGCGTCGTCAACCTCAACTCTTTCGTGGGCGGCTTCTCCAAGGCCTTCCTGGCCGGGGTCACCCCCAACAGCCTGACCGGTCCTGCGGCGCTCTTCCCTGAAGCGGTGTTCGTCACCTTCCAGATGACCTTCGCCATCATTACCCCGGCGCTGATCGTCGGTGCCTTCGCCGAGCGGATGAAGTTCTCCGCGATGCTGATCTTCATGGGCGTCTGGTTCACCCTGGTTTACGCACCGATTGCGCACATGGTCTGGAGCGGCCCGGGTTCTTTGCTGGGCGACTGGGGCGTGCTGGACTTTGCCGGCGGCACTGTGGTGCACATCAATGCTGGTATCGCGGGCCTGGTGGCTTGTCTGGTGCTGGGCAAGCGCAAGGGTTTTCCGACCACCCCAATGGCTCCTCACAATCTGGGTTACACCTTGATGGGGGCGGCCATGCTCTGGGTCGGTTGGTTTGGTTTCAACGCCGGTTCCGCCGCTGCCGCCAATGGCACTGCTGGCATGGCCATGCTGGTGACTCAGATCGCCACCGCCGCCGCCGCTCTGGGCTGGATGTTTGCCGAGTGGATCACCCACGGCAAGCCAAGTGCGCTGGGTATCGCTTCGGGCGTGGTGGCTGGCCTGGTGGCTATTACTCCGGCCGCCGGTACCGTCGGCCCGATGGGGGCTCTGATCATCGGCCTGGCTGCGGGCGTGGTGTGCTTCTTCTGCGCCACCAGCCTCAAGCGCAAACTGGGTTATGACGACTCCCTGGATGCCTTTGGCGTACACGGTATCGGCGGTATTCTCGGTGCGATGCTCACTGGCGTGTTTGCCGCTCCGTCCATGGGTGGCTTCGGCACCGTGACCGACGTGGCGGCGCAAGTCTGGATTCAGGCCAAGGGCGTGGGTTTCACGGTGATTTACACCGCCATTGTCACCTTCATCATCCTCAAAGTCCTGGATGCGGTCATGGGTCTGCGGGTTTCCGAAGAAGAGGAAGCGGTCGGTCTCGATCTGGCGCAACACAACGAGCGTGGTTACAACCTGTAATCGCTGCAGAAAAAAAGCCCGGCTCCTGCCGGGCATTTTTTTGCCTGGTATTTCTCATTGAGAAAGGCTGAAAGGTTTTTCTGGTGAGTCTTGGCGTGTTTGCCCTGACGATTTTCGGTAGGGCAAATGCTTACACTAAAGCAGGATTATTCGGCGCTTTGTTTTTTCCCTGAGCGCGCTAGAATGCGCGCCGAAGTGTGGAGATCGGTATGTGGCAACAGACCCTGATTACCCTGCGGGCCAGGCCCCGGGGCTTTCATCTGGTGACGGACGAGTTGCTCGCCGGCCTGCCTGAGTTGAAGGCATGTCGGATTGGTCTGCTGCATGTGTGGCTGCAACATACCTCGGCCTCGTTGACTATCAACGAGAACGCCGATCCGGCGGTCCGGCGTGACTTCGAGCGTTTCTTCAACACCCTAGTGCCTCAAGGCATGGCCGGGTACGAACATAACGACGAAGGCGCAGACGACCTCCCCGCGCACTTCAAGGCCAGTTTGCTAGGCTGTCAGCTGACTTTGCCGGTATCGGCGGGGCGCCTGGCCCTAGGCACTTGGCAAGGTGTTTATCTGGGCGAGCACCGCGACCATGGCGGTGCTCGTAAAGTCCTTGCCACCTTGCACGGTGATGAGGCATAAGCCGCTGAGTATCAGTGGACGTTGATTTTTTTCCGGCAGCCTTCGACAGTTGGCTGAGCTGGGCTATAACTAATCTGCTTTTCGCAAGTCATGAGGTAGAACATGAGCGACGATGATCTGGAAAACGACGACCTCGAAGTAGGTGAAGAAGACGATACCGAAGAAGGTCTTGAAGCGGCCGCCGACGATGTGGCGGAAGACGATGGCGGTGATGCACCTGCTCCGACCGCCAAAGGCAAAGCCAAGGCTGCCGTCTCGGTAGACGAGCTGCCGAGTGTCGAAGCCAAGAATAAGGAGCGTGATGCACTGGCGCGTGCCATGGAAGAGTTCCTGGCCCGTGGCGGTAGAGTGCAGGAAGTCGAGGCCAATGTGGTCGCCGATCCGCCCAAGAAGCCTGACAACAAGTACGGCAGCCGGCCTATCTGAGCCTTGCTACTTGCTTGCTGAAAAAGCCCGCCGTCGCTGCGGGCTTTTTCATGCCCAAAGCAATTGCAACCGCCGCAGGCTGCGATCAAGGGTGAGGCCCTGCCAGAGCTGGCGAAACGGCCTATCCAAGAGATCGCCTGGAGCCGTTCTGCGGGGCGTCTACAGCGACTTCCAGCGGCCTAGCAGCGCGGGGAGTTCGGTCAGGCTGCGGATTTCCGCATCGGGCGCATGCTCGGCTTCCCAGGCCTTGCCGGTGGGGTTGAACCAGATGGCGCGCAATCCTGCCTGCTGGGCACCGGCAATGTCATCACCCGGGTGATCGCCGATATGCACGGCGCTGTCGGCGCTCGCTCCGCCGCGCTGCAAGGCTTCATGGAACAGCCGGGCATCGGGTTTGGCGATGCCGATATCTTCGGCACACAGGGCGAACTTGAAGTAGTCCGCCAGGCCCAGGCGACGTACGTCGGCGTTGCCGTTGGTGACCACTCCCAGGGCGAAATGGTTGGCCAGGGCCTCCAGGGTCGGTTGGACCTCGGGGAAGATATTCAGTTGGTGCCGGGCATGCAGGAACACTTCGAAGCTCTGATCCGCTAGCTGGTTGGCCTGTACGTGGTCATACCCGGCCTCTTCCAGGGCGTGGAACAGCACCCGGCGGCGCAGGGCGCTGATCCGGTGCTTGAGGTTCGGCTCGTTGTTCAGTACCCGCTCGCGAATGGCCCACAGATGCTCCACCGGCACGCCGCCAAGATTCGGCGCGTGTTCCGTCAGCCACTGGCGCAGGGTGGCTTCGGCGCTGACGATCACCGGAGCGGTGTCCCACAGGGTGTCATCGAGGTCGAAGGTGATCAGCTTGATGGTCATTACTCACCGCCTTTGTTGCGTTTGGCCCGTGGATGGGCGCTGTCGTAGACCGCTGCCAGGTGCTGGAAGTCCAGGTGGGTGTAGATCTGGGTGGTCTTGATGTCCGAGTGCCCGAGCAGTTCCTGCACGGCGCGCAGGTCCTGGGAGGACTCCAGCAAATGGCTGGCGAAGGAGTGGCGCAGCATGTGCGGGTGCAGGTTCTGCCCCAGCTCCCGTTCGCCGGCGGCCTTGACCCGTAGTTGAATGGCTCGCGGCCCCAGGCGTCGGCCCTTTTGGCTGACGAACAGGGCGCCGTCCGGCGGGTTGCTCAGGGCTCGCAGTGGCAGCCACTGCGACAGCGCCTCCCGGGCTTTCCTGCCCACCGGCAGGACTCGAGTCTTGCTGCCCTTGCCCTGGACTTGTACCAGGCCGTCCGCCAGGTCCAGTTGTTCGAGGTTCAGGCTGGTCAGCTCGGAAAGGCGCAATCCGCAGGAGTAGAACAGTTCCAGGATCGCCTGGTCACGATGGGCCAGGAAGTCGTCTTCCACTGCGCCTTCCAGCAGTTGCAGGGTGCGATCGGCGTCCAGGGTCTTGGGCAGACGTCGTTCACCCTTGGGCGGAGCCAGGCCGTTGGCCGGATCGTGATCGCACAATCCTTCGCGGTTCAGGTAGTGGTAGAGCCCGCGTACCGCGGACAGCAGGCGCGCCAGGCTGCGCGATGACTGACCCTGCTGATGCAGGCGGGCAATCATGCTGCGCAGGCCCTGGATGTCCAGGTCGGTCCAGTTGCGGACCTGTTGTTTCTCGCAGAACCCCAGCACCTTGTCGAGGTCGCGTCGGTAGGCCTGCAGGGTGTGAGGCGACACCTGGCGCTCACTGCGCAGATGCGCGCAGTAGGCGTCCAGTTGTTCTTGCACGGTCAGCGTACCGAGCGCAGCGAGTGGGTGAAGCGCGGCAGCACGCGGCCAGTGACCTCGGCGATGTAACTGAGGAACAGGGTGCCCACCGAGCTCTTGTAATGCTGTGGATCACGGCTGGCGATAGCCAGGACACCGTGCATGCCCTGGTGTGCCAGGGCGACCACCGCGGTGGAGCCGATCTGCTTGCGCTGTTCTTCGCCGAAGAGAAAGTCCAGCTCGTGTTCGCGCAGGCTGCCGCTGACACTCTTGCCTTCCGCCAACAGGCCGCCAATGGCGCCCTGGGCTTCGGCGGCGGAAACCCAGCGACCTACCGGCATGGCGATGTCGCTGAACAGGATCAGGCTGACAAAGGGCACCTGGAAGTCCTGGCGCAGGCTGTCTTCGACGCTTATCACCACTTCTTCCAGGCTGGTGGCGTCCATTAGCGCAAGGATCAGGCGGCGGGTCTTGTCGAACAGCCGGTCATTGTCCCGTGCCACGTCCATCAATTGCGACAGGCGATGGCGCATCTCGATATTGCGTTCGCGGAGGATCTTCATCTGCCGCTCCACCAGCGAAACGGTATCGCCGCGCTGGTGGGGAATACGCAAGGCCGGGAGCAGTTCTTCGTGGTCGACGAAGAAGTCCGGGTGTGCCTCCAGGTAGGCGGCTACAGCCGCGGCCTCCAGGCTTTCGGAAGGTGAATCGTCGGGCTTTTTGGCGGGAACCTGCGGCTGATCAGTCATGGATTTCGCTCACTCATAGACGCACCTGTCCTTCGTATACGCGCACTGCCGGGCCGGTCATCATCACCGGTTGGCCAGGGCCGGCCCATTCAATGGACAAGCGCCCGCCCGGCAGGTCGATCAATAGTGGTGAATCCATCCACCCCTGGCTGATCGCGGCCACTGCGGCGGCGCAGGCGCCGGTACCACAGGCCTGGGTTTCCCCAGCGCCGCGTTCCCAGACCCGCAATTGTGCGCGCTGACGGTCCAGCACCTGGAGAAAACCGACATTGACCCGCGCCGGGAAGCGCGGATGGTGCTCGATCTTCGGGCCCAGTTGATGAACCGGCGCACTGTTGATGTCATCTACCCGCAATACCGCGTGGGGGTTGCCCATGGATACGGCGGCCAATTCGACCTCGCGACCCTCGACGTCCAGCAAGTAGCTGTTGGCCTGAGCCGGTGCCTGGAACGGAATATCCGCCGGCACCAGGCGTGGAGCGCCCATATTGACGCTGATCTGACCGTCGTTGCGCACATCCAGTTCGATCACACCGCTCTTGGTTTCCACGCGGATCTGACGCTTGGTGGTCAGGCGCTTGTCCAGTACGAAGCGGGCGAAGCAGCGGGCACCGTTGCCACATTGTTCTACTTCGGAGCCGTCGGAGTTGAAGATTCGGTAGCGGAAATCCACATCCGGATTGCTCGGGGCCTCGACGATCAGCAACTGATCGAAGCCGATCCCGGTATGACGGTCACCCCATTGTTTGGCGTGCTTGGGCAGAATATGCGCGTGCTGGCTGACCAGGTCGAGAACCATGAAATCATTGCCCAGGCCATGCATCTTGGTAAAACGCAGCAGCATGGCTTTACTCCGGCAGCAGGCTTTCGCCAGCGAATAACTCGGCTACCGTCTCGCGGCGACGCACTTCAACGGCCTGGTCGCCATCGACCAGTACTTCAGCGGCACGACCGCGGGTGTTGTAGTTCGAGCTCATGACGAAACCATAGGCACCAGCGGAATGCACCGCCAGCAGGTCGCCCTCGGCCAGGGCCAGGGCGCGCTCCTTGGCGAGGAAGTCGCCGGTTTCGCAGATCGGTCCGACGATGTCGTAGGTGCGGGGTTCGGCATCGCGCGGGCGTACGGCGCTGACGTCCATCCAGGCCTGGTACAGCGCCGGGCGGATCAGGTCGTTCATGGCGCCGTCGACGATGGCGAAATCCTTGTGTTCGGTGTGCTTGAGGTACTCGACCCGAGTCAGCAGCACGCCGGCGTTGGCGACGATGAAGCGGCCCGGCTCGAACACCAGGGCCAGGTCGCGGCCATCCAGGCGCTCGCGCACTGCCTTGATGTAGTCGGCAGCCAGCGGCGGCTCTTCGTCGCGATAGCGCACACCCAAGCCACCACCGAGATCGATGTGGCGCAGGTAGATACCGCATTCGCCGAGGCGGTCCACTAGATCCAGCAGCCGGTCGAGGGCGTCGATGAAGGGTTCCAGGGTGGTCAGTTGCGAGCCGATATGGCAGTCGACACCGATGATTTCCAGGTTGGGCAACTGGGCTGCGCGGATGTACACATCCTCGGCGGCAGCAATTGCGATGCCGAACTTGTTTTCCTTGAGCCCGGTGGAAATGTACGGGTGGGTACCGGCATCGACGTCGGGATTGACCCGCAGCGAGATTGGCGCGCGTACACCCAGCTCGGCGGCCACGACCTGCAGGCGCTCCAGTTCTTCAGCGGATTCGACGTTGAAACAATGGACGCCCACTTCCAGGGCACGACGCATGTCGTCACGGGTTTTGCCGACGCCGGAGAAGACAATCTTGTCGGCCTGACCGCCTGCGGCCAATACCCGCTCCAGCTCGCCCCGGGAGACGATGTCGAAACCGGCGCCGAGGCGGGCCAGGACATTCAGCACGCCCAGGTTGGAGTTGGCTTTTACCGCGAAGCAGACCAGGTGCGGCATGCCGGCAAGTGCCTGTGCATAAGCCAGGTACTGGGCTTCGATGTGTGCACGGGAATAGACGTAGGTGGGCGTGCCGAAACGATCGGCAATCGCGGACAGGGCTACGCCTTCCGCGAACAGCTCACCGTCGCGGTAGTTAAAAGCGTCCATGGTTTGCCCTTAGTAGGTGTCGTGCTTGTGCGACTGCGATTGCGACTTCGCCTGTTCTTCGGGGGATTTGCTGTCATCAGGCAGATACAGCGGGCCTTTCTGGCCGCAGGCGGTAACAAGGCAGGCAACCGCGACGAGCGCAGCAAGGGAAGAGATCAGGCGCTTCATGGCGAAATCCTTGAGAATGCGTAAATTGCGCCCGAGTATACCGGCCACCCGGCAGCTTGCCTATGCAGCGTAACTCCCGTCCAGCGGGCCTTTGCCCAGTGCCCGTTAGCGGGTTTGGGCGGCCCCCGGCGCAATGGGCCGCGCATTTGTTCGCCTGTTCGGTATCCTTTGCATTCGCTGGGAAGCGCCCGTATCTTGCGGCGCTTGAGCGTGAGTAGACACTTTTCGAGGTTCCCGTAATGAGTTTGACTGAAGCCCGTTTTCACGACCTGGTGGACGCCACCCAGCAGACGCTGGAGGATATTTTCGATGAGAGTGACCTGGATATCGACCTGGAAAGCTCGGCTGGGGTACTCACCGTCAAGTTCGACAACGGCAGCCAGGTGATCTTCAGCCGCCAGGAACCTTTGCGCCAGCTGTGGCTGGCCGCGCGTTCCGGCGGTTTCCACTTCGATTACGACGCAGAAAGCGAGCGCTGGATGTGCGACAAGAGCGAAGAGCAGCTGGGGGAGATGCTGGAGCGTATCGTCTTCGAGCAGGCGGGCATCAAGCTTGAGTTCGAAGGGCTTTGATACCGTGACGCAGCCTGCCGCAGTCCGCCCGCCCAAGCCGCTCTACAGTAACGTCAGCCCGGCGGTGAGCTCACCGTGCATCAGCCTGTGCCGTCTCGATGAGGAGAAGGTCTGCCGTGGCTGTTTCCGTCATGTGGAGGACATTCGCGAGTGGCGCTCGGCCGATGACGAACGTCGGCGCGTGATCTGTGCCCAGGCGCTGCAGCGTAAACAGACCGTGGTGGCAGAGGGGCTTTAGGTTCGTACTCATACGGTTTGTTTATTCAGTGTGCTGTGATAGTGTCCGGCTTCGCCTCACTACATCGAGGCCGGTGAGAACCCCGTCTTATTTGGCGGGGTTTTGCTTTTTTGTGCAGAAAAAATAGGAGTCAGCCAGGATCATGAGTACTGCACCATCCATCATCCTTACCCGCCTTGACGTGCAACGTCTGGAGCGTCTGATCGACAGCCTGGACGACTCGCTGCCAGGCGTCATTGCACTGCAAACCGAGTTGGATCGTGCCGAAACGCTGGTGGGCCACGATGAAGTTCCGGCCGGTGTCGTAACCATGAACTCGCGTGTGCATTGCCGTGAAGAAAGTAGCGGCAAGGACTATCACCTGACCCTGGTTTATCCACAGGACGCCAACGCCGACGAAGGCAAGATCTCGATTCTAGCCCCGGTAGGCAGCGCCTTGCTGGGCCTGCAGGTGGGTCAATACATCGACTGGCCGGCGCCAGGTGGCAAGACTTTGAAGCTGACTCTGCTGGAAGTGGAATACCAGCCGGAAGCAGCGGGCGACTACCACCTCTGATTTCGCCCTAGACTTGCTCGAGCGCGTCGTTCAGTGCGCGCTCCAGGCTGGCCTTGTAACGCAGATATACGATGCTCGAACTTTGCACATCACCGAGTAGCCCGGACAGGTCAAGGTCGGTGATGTAGCAGCGATAACGCTCGGGTTCGTGGCGCTGTCCGACGATCTCCTGGGCCACTGCGCTGAACAGCTGATCGCCATATTCCAGTTCGGAAAACTCCCGTTGGTTGCAGTACAGCGAGACGTGCACCTGCCCCGGTGCCGCCTTGCCGATGATTGCCTGCACGTCATAAAAAGCCTTGTCGACGGGCGTCAGCGGTGCTGGCCGGGCCTCCACCCGACGTGCTCGGCCGCTGCCTGAGGGCAGAACCTGCAAGTAGATTGTTTCCAAGGGTTTCTCGTCCTGACTGCTTTCCATCGGCAGCAGCGCTTCACGGCGGTAGAGGATCGACTGCAGGAAACGCTGCAGGGGTACCAATAGGCTTTGTTCGTCGTGGTAGGGCAAGGTCTGCTGCCACAGCGCGTTGTGCTCATCGAGGATATAGAGTTCGGCGTGGCGTTCGATGATCCGATAGAACACCTGGACGCAGTCCGACTGGCCCATGGGCAGGACCAGTGCCAGGTCATGGTCCTCCAGGGCCATCGGGTCCAGATGCAGGGGGCTGTAGCGGACCTGCTCCTGTCCCAGGTACTCGAGCAGCGCTGCAGGGGTTGCCATGGCCCGGTGGCGGACCTTCCCGGGTACCAGTTCGAGGACGTGATAATGCTGCTGCACTTGAATCAGGTAGCGATAGTTGAGCTGGCTGAGCATCAGGTTGTGCGCGGTTTCGAACAATTCCTCCACCCGCCGGGCGATGAATTGCGCGCGGTTGTGGCAGAAACAGCGTACCTGCAGGCGCGGTTGGCTGCGCGACGGCAGATTATTCAGGTAGTCCCGCAGGCAATCGAGCAACGCATGTTCGCCGTCGTAACGGCTGACCATGACCTCATTCCAGCTATTGAGAGTCACCTGATCCAGGGTCAGTACCAAGTTCTCCCGCACTCCTGCGTAGCTCAGAGAGTCGGTGCGCTCGGTGGTCATGTGAACGTTCAGGTCGCGGTGATGCTTGAGGGGGTCGACCCCGACGTTCACCAGGATCAACACCTCGCTGGGCACGCTGGCGTGCAACAGCTGCTCTTCGCTGACGCTGGCCAACGGCAGGGCGACGGTCTGTTGCAGGCTGCCCAGCAAATTGAACAGTTCGAATTCGCTCAGGTCGCTGTTGCCGGGGTGCAGGGCCAAGCGCGTACTGCTGTCGATCACTCCGTTGCGATGGCACCAGGTGAGCAGCTCCAGCAGTTCGCGGCTGCGTTTGATCGGGGCAAAGTGTTCCCACTCCAGGGCGGTTAGGCTGCCGTTGTACAGGCCCCAGTAGTCATGCCCCGGCTCCTTCTTGTTCGGCGACTGCACCAGGGTCAGAGTGTCTTCCGCCAGGTCCGGGGCGATGCCTGGATTGATGAACTCGATCTTGCCTGCCTTGCGTTCGAAGGCTGCGTACAGCCGTCGGCCCAATACATTCAAATCGCGTTTGTTGATCAGGCTAGCGGCCTGTTCGGTGCGGGCGAACTGGGTCAGGAAGCGATAGCTGTAGTTGAGTTCGTTGACCAGCGCTCGGCGTTCGGCGCTGACCTGGCGCACCTTCCATTGGCTGCGGCTGTCCAGCAGTGCCAGTTGGCGCTGATCCCAGCCCCATTCGCTGGCCAGGCGCTCCAGCAGTGCTCGTTGCCAGCTTGGGTTGCGAGCTGCGTTGCCGGTGGTGAGCTTGCGGTTGACCTTGAGGTACAGGCTGCGCCTCACCAGTTCCAGGCGCTCCGGCTCGCCTCGGGCCTTGAGGTATTCCTCGATGCGCCGGTAGACCACGATATATGGGTCTAGCTCGTCGAGGTCCAGGCGGTTGGCGAATACCGCTTGCTTGAAGCGCAGGCTCAGGCACTGGACCTTGGGATGTTCGCTGGCATAGACCTCGATCAGCAGCAGCTTGAGCACTGATTTGTAGGGTGACTCGATGCCTTTGAACAACTGCCAGAGCCCTGCACCGATGAACTCGCCGGGAGGAATGCGTGCCATGTGGCCAAGGTCGAGGTTCTCTTCGGCAGGCACGAAGCGCTTGGACAGCAGTGTGTGAATGTACTGCTCGTAGCGGTTCTCTTCGTATACCGGCACTAGCCACCACAGAGGGGTGCGGCCGGCCAGCCAGATGGCCGTACGGTAGAACTCGTCCAGCAGCAGATAATGCTGGGTAGTGCCGCAATCGTCCGAGCTCAGTTGAGTATCCCGTTCTCCGCGGACAAAGCGGCTCGGGTCGATCAGGAAGAAGTGGGCTTCGGCGCCCTGGCCGGCGGCCCAGGTTTCCAGCAACTGGCATTTCTTCTGTAGCTCGGCCAATTCGGTTTCGCTCAGATCCGCGGCGTGACACACCCAGACATCCATATCGCTTTGGTCGGCCTGGGCCAGGGTGCCCAGGCTGCCCATGAGGAATAACCCGTGAATCGGCCGTGGCGGGTTGCCATGGCGGGGCTTGTAGGAAAAAGACCGGGTCAGGCGCTGAGCTTCGGCCAGGGCCTGTGGGTCGGGTTCGTAGTTGGATAGCCCCGCTGGAGTCGCGCCGGATACATAACCGGGCAGCAATGGGTGATTGACATGAAAGAACAGGGGCAACAGGTTGAGGACCAATTGCTGGCGCGTCGACAACCCCTCCATTGCGCGTGCCATGCGTCCCTCATTGAGGGTGAGAAAACGTGCGCGCAGTCGGCTCAGAACCTTGCGATCGATTCCTTCATCCAGGTCGGGACGGATTTCATGGGTATGGGGCATCTCAAGCTGAGCTCGAACGTGGCGGTTTTGAGGACGGCAGCAGTTTACCGCCAGACAAGGCCAAGCCTTGAACTGATTTTATTTTTGACGCCAGATTTTTAGCGTATTGGCGGAAGAGTGCCTACGGAATCCGACAGACGGGAACCCCGCAGGCCGAGGAACAGTATTCAGGCGGTTTCTTTGACACTCAGGATGGTCAGCAAACCTTGTGCATGCTCGGCGGCATCCCGGCCAAGGCTGGTCAGGTAGCCCCCATCGGGCAGGGTAATGAGCTCTTTGGCAAACAGGCGTTGGGCGGCGGCGATGGCAGAAGGGGCAGCGGTCTGATGGATTTTCAGGCCTTCCTGGGAGTTGTCCAGGTTGAAGAGCGCAAGGATTTCCAGTTCGGCAACCAACTCAGGGGTATACGACATAAGGACTCCAGACTTTCTAGGAATTAGAGGTCAGCGTTCTTAAGGTGACCGCAGAAAGGCGGCGTGTCCAGCGTTCGCTGAGTACTTTTACACCCTGGGCCAGCGGTGTTTGGCCGCAGGGTGGTTGCAGTGTAGTCACGGCACAAGCGCTAGGCTGTACCGAGTGCCGGAACGTTGCTGTGCGCAGCGCTCCGGCAGTGCTGGCTCACGGCTTCTCGGGAGGCAGTTCCGGCAGGGCGCGCAGTGCGGCTTCGTACCATTGAGTATCGAAGGCGCGGTCTTGCTCGAGAATCGCATCAATCTCGATCGCCAGGACATGGGCCATCAGATTGAGAATTTCCTCCCGCTCGTAGCCTACAAGGGTCAACTTGTTGAACGTGGCCTTGGCCGCCGGCGGGTTGTCGCTTTCGATCTGGTTTTCGATGGCTTCGACCAGGGTTGTTTCGGCGAACTCTTCTTCGTCGGTGTCGATATCGGTTGGCTCGCTCATGGCAGGCTCCTCAAGGAAAGGTCGCCAGTTTACTCGTATTCAACGACGGGATGCTGCTGGCCAGAGTGGGATTAACCCTCTATAAAAAGTCCTGCCAACCCCTTGCACGGCCTGGAGGCTATGGGATGTTCAAGCTTTATGGGTTCTCCATCAGCAACTACTACAACATGGTCAAGCTGGCCTTGCTGGAGAAGGGGTTGCCCTTCGAAGAGGTACTGTTTTATGCCGGTCAAAGCCCTGAGGCATTGGCCATCAGCCCGCGGGGCAAGGTACCGGTGCTTGAGGTGGAGCAGGGCTTCATCAGTGAAACCAGTGTGATTCTTGACTACCTGGAACAGGTCCAGCCTGAGCCGGCGCTGCTGCCAGCGAACGCCTTCGAGCGTGCCCAGGTACTGGCGCTGGCCAAGGAGATCGAGCTGTACATCGAACTGCCGGCCCGGGCCTGTTTTCCCGAGGTGTTTTTCGGGGTGACGGTGCCCGAGGCGATCAAGGAAAAGGCCGGGATCGAGTTGCTGCAAGGCTTTGCCGCGTTGCGCCGGCATGCCAGGTTCGAGCCTTATGTGGCGGGCAGCAGTCTGAGTGTGGCGGATCTGTATTTCCAATACAGCGTGAGCCTGGCCCTGGTGGTCGGGAACAAGTTGTTCGGGATCGATTTCCTGGCCGAAATGCCGGAGGCGAAAGCCTTGTTGGAACGCCTGGAGCAGACGCCCAGCGCGAGGCGCATTGCCGCTGACAAGGCGACGTTGATTGCAGCCAGAAGGTCAGGGCGATAGCGCTTGGCCAAGAGCCCGTTCGCGCCGGCTGAGGGTTGCCGGAACGGACGGGCTCGACAGGGGCTTAGCGGTTGGCCAGCAGTGCCTGGCCGCGAGCTACGGCGGCTCGGACTTGGACCGGCGCGGTACCGCCGATGTGGTTACGGGCATTCACCGAGCCTTCCAGGGTCAGCACGGCAAACACGTCCTGCTCGATCTGGTCGCTGAACTTGCGCAGTTCTTCCAGGCTCATTTCCGCCAGATCCTTGCCGGTCTCGACGCCGTACTTCACCGCGTGACCGACGATTTCGTGGCAATCACGGAACGGCAAGCCGCGGCGCACCAGATAGTCCGCCAGGTCCGTGGCGGTGGAGAAGCCGCGCAGGGCCGCTTCACGCATGATGGCGTGCTTGGGCTTGATGGCCGGGATCATGTCGGCGAAGGCCCGCAGTGAGTCGCGCAGGGTGTCGGCGGCGTCGAACAGCGGTTCCTTGTCCTCCTGGTTGTCCTTGTTGTAGGCCAGGGGCTGGCCTTTCATCAGGGTCAGCAGGCCCATCAGTGCGCCAAATACCCGGCCGCTCTTGCCCCGCACCAGTTCAGGTACGTCGGGGTTTTTCTTTTGCGGCATGATCGAGCTGCCGGTGCAGAAGCGGTCCGGGAGGTCGATGAACTGGAATTGCGCGCTGGTCCATAGCACCAGCTCTTCGGAGAAGCGCGACAGGTGCATCATCGCTACGCTGGCGGCAGCGCAGAATTCGATGGCGAAGTCACGGTCGGAAACGCTGTCAAGGGAGTTGCCACCGACGGCTTCGAAGCCCAGCAGCTGGCAGGTCAGTTCGCGGTCGATCGGGTAGGTGGTACCGGCCAGTGCAGCACTGCCCAGAGGCATGCGATTGGTACGCTTACGGCAGTCCACCAGGCGTTCGTAGTCACGGCTGAGCATTTCGAACCAGGCCAGCATGTGATGCCCGAAAGTCACGGGTTGTGCAGTCTGCAGGTGGGTGAAGCCTGGCATGATGCTTTCGGCTTCGCGTTCGGCCAATTCCAGCAGGCCTTTCTGCAGGCGGGTGATTTCCCCGAGGATCAGGTCGATCTCGTCGCGCAGCCACAGGCGGATGTCGGTGGCCACCTGGTCGTTCCGGCTACGGCCGGTGTGCAGTTTCTTGCCGGTGACGCCGATGCGGTCGGTCAGGCGCGCTTCGATGTTCATGTGCACGTCTTCGAGGTCCACGCGCCAGTCGAAGCTGCCGGCCTCGATCTCGCCCTGGATGGTCTTCAGGCCATCGACGATGCTGTCGCGCTCGGCGTCGGTGAGCACCCCGACCTTGGCCAACATTGTGGCGTGGGCAATGGAGCCCATGATGTCGTGGCGATACAGGCGCTGGTCGAAAGTGACAGAGGCGGTGAAGCGGGCGACGAAGGCGTCGACGGGTTCACTGAAGCGGCCGCCCCAGGACTGATTGGTCTTGTCAGTGCTCATGAATTCGCTCGTGATCTGCTGAAGGAAGATGGCGTGAAAAACAGGCGCCGATAATAACAGGGTTGCCCGGGCTGTCGCTGGCACTGGTCGGCAGCTTTTTTTCTCCGGGCGGCCTCTGTATGGCTTGTCGCCAGCCTCGGGGGCGCAGAGACTGCAGCCAGTACTTTCGAAAGCGCACCAGGGGAGGGAGCGCCGTGAGTGCTGAAGGTGATATCGATCAAACGATATTTATCGATTGAGCAATATCGTCTTGGCAACCGTCTACAGTTGGACAGGAGGACGGGCACAATTGCGTAACACCCCTCGCGTGTTCGCAGTGGGCCGTCCACCGAGTTCACACCGCGCAGGTCCAGGTAATCCGTCCACCAAACGAGGCGGGTGCAGGCAGGGTGGACGCCGACCACAGTAACGAGGGGGGCTTTGTGTTGAAGATCAGCATTCCCTGCGACGTCGTCGCGCATCCACTGACCCTGGGCGGTATCGGGCAGGTACGGGTAAATATTGGTGCCCGACTTGCGGCACTTTTTGGCCTTCGCACTAGTCTTAGCGTGGATCGCCGTGACGGACGTCACTCCACCTGTCTACGCTATCCTTGTGCGAGACTCACGCAGGAATCCAGCGCAATATGAATGTCCTGATCGTTGATGACGAACCCCTAGCCCGCGAGCGCCTGAGCCGAATGGTCAGTGAGCTTGAGGGATACAGTGTCCTGGAGCCCAGCGCCACCAATGGCGAAGAGGCACTGAGCCTGATCGACAGCCTGAAGCCGGATATCGTCTTGCTCGATGTCCGCATGCCCGGGCTGGACGGCCTGCAAGTCGCCGGCAAGCTGTGCGAGCGCGAGACGCCTCCGGCGCTGGTGTTTTGCGCGGCTCCGGACGAATTCCCCCTTGAGGCTTTCAATGACAGTGGCGTTGGCCATCTGGTCAAGCCTGTGCGCCCCGAACTGCTGCTGGAAGCGCTGAAAAAGGCCGAGAGGCCCAATCGGGTGCAACTGGCGGCCCTGACCCGGCCAGCTGCGGAGAGTGGCAACGGCCCACGTAGCCACATCAGTGCCCGTACCCGCAAAGGCATCGAGCTGATTCCCCTGGCTCAGGTGGTGTATTTCATTGCCGACCACAAGTACGTGACCTTGCGTCACGAGGGTGGTGAAGTGCTTCTGGATGAACCCTTGAAGGCCTTGGAGGATGAGTTTGGCGAGCGCTTTGTGCGTATCCATCGCAATGCGCTGGTGGCTCGCGAGCGTATCGAGCGCTTGCAGCGTACGCCGCTGGGGCATTTCCAGTTGTACCTCAAGGGGCTCAATGGCGATGCGCTGATTGTCAGCCGGCGGCATGTAGCGGGCGTGCGCAAGATGATGCAACAGCTTTAAGTCGGGATTTCAGGCGCGCAAAACATGCAGCCTGGTGTCGGGAGGCTGCCGCGTTTCTGATACAAGTCAAAGCTGCTTTGGCTGAGCTGTTATTATCTGCCGTATCTATTCAGTACGGATTGATCCATGTCCTCTCGCGAAATCCGCATCGCTACCCGCAAAAGTGCTCTGGCCTTGTGGCAGGCCGAATACGTCAAAGCCCGTCTGCAAGAGGCCCACCCGGGCCTTATCGTGACCCTGGTGCCCATGGTCAGCCGCGGCGACAAATTGCTCGACTCGCCTTTGTCGAAAATCGGCGGCAAGGGCCTGTTCGTCAAAGAGCTGGAAACCGCGTTGCTGGAAAATCAGGCCGATATCGCCGTGCACTCGATGAAGGATGTGCCTATGGACTTCCCCGAAGGCTTGGGGTTGTTCTGCATCTGTGAACGCGAAGATCCGCGTGACGCCTTTGTCTCCAATACCTACGCCAGCCTTGAGCAATTGCCGGAGGGCAGCGTGGTAGGTACATCCAGCCTGCGCCGTCAGGCTCAGTTGCTGACTCGCCGTCCTGACCTGCAGATCCGTTTTCTGCGAGGTAACGTCAATACCCGCCTGGCCAAGCTGGACGCTGGCGAGTACGACGCGATCATCCTGGCGGCCGCCGGCCTGATCCGCCTGGGTTTCGAAGAACGCATCAGTTCCTCCATCAGTGTCGACGACAGCCTGCCGGCTGGTGGCCAGGGTGCGGTTGGCATCGAATGCCGCAGCGTCGACAGCGAAATTCACGCGCTGCTGGCACCTTTGCACCATGCTGACACCGCCAGCCGGGTAACCGCCGAGCGCGCGTTGAACAAGCATTTGAATGGTGGCTGCCAGGTGCCGATTGCCTGCTACGCAGTGTTGGAAGGCGAGCAGATCTGGCTGCGTGGCCTGGTGGGCGAGCCGAGTGGCGGCCTGCTGCTCTGCGCCGAGGCTCGAGGCCCGCGAGCATCCGCCGCGGAGTTGGGGGTGCAAGTAGCGGATGATCTGCTGGCGCAGGGTGCCAATGACATTCTGCGTGCGGTCTACGGTGAGGCGGACGGAGAGTGACTGGCTGGCGCTTGCTGCTGACCCGGCCGGCCGAGGATTGCGCTGCACTGGCAGCGACTCTGGCCGAGTCCGGGATCTTCAGCAGCAGCCTGCCATTGCTGGATATTCAAGCCTTGCCCGTTACCGATTCGCAGCGGGCGACCTTGCTCGAGCTGGATCGTTATTGCGCGGTAATAGTGGTCAGCAAGCCTGCGGCGCACCTGGGCCTGAAACTGCTGCGACAGTTCTGGCCACAGCCGCCGAGCCAGAGTTGGTTCGCCGTGGGCGCTGCCACCGGACAGATTCTTGCGGATGCCGGTCTGCGAGTGTTCTACCCACAGCTGGGTGATGATAGTGAAGCCTTGCTTGCACTTGCCCAGTTGCGCGAGGCTATCCGCCGGCCTGATCCGCGGGTGCTGATCGTGCGCGGGGAGGGCGGTCGCGAACTGCTCTCTGAGCGTTTGCGCGACCAAGGTGCTAGTGTCGATTATCTGGAACTCTATCGCCGTTGCTTGCCGCACTACGCCGAGGATGCGCTGCAACAGCGGATTCAAGTGGAACGCTTGAACGGGCTGGTGGTCAGCAGTGGGCAGGGTTTCAGCCACTTGCGGCAGTTGGCCGGCCCGGCCTGGTCGCACCTGGCGAAGATACCGTTGTTTGTTCCAAGCCCCCGGGTCGCCGATATGGCACGTGCCGCCGGGGCGGAAAAAGTTGTGGATTGTCGTGGCGCCAGTGCCGCGGCTTTGCTAACGGCGTTACGGGAGCACCCCGTGCCCGTTCTCTAACGCAAAGGATGGATACGTGAGCGAAACAGCCTTGCCTAAAGATGAAGTTCAGCCGGAGCCCAAAACACCGACTGAACCCACGACCCCAACCGTTGAACGTCGTGGCAACGGTTTGGCGATTCTGGCCCTGATGCTCGGAGCAGCGGGCGTCGCTGCCGGCGGCTGGGGAATCTGGCAGGTGCGTAACCTGCAAGCCAATCACCAGCAGCAACTGAGTCAGTTGCAGGCGTTGGGAGACCAGGCGCAGAGTTTCAAGCTCAGTGAACAACGCCTGAGCGAGCGTCTTCAGCTACTGCCAGCGGCCGATGAGCTGGAAGACCGGCGGCGCCTGGTAGCCCAGTTGCAAAGTGATCAGCAGCGCCTGAACCAGCGTCTGGAAACCGTGCTTGGTGCTAGCCGCAAGGACTGGCGCCTGGCCGAGGCCGAGCACCTGCTGCGCCTGGCCAGCCTGCGGTTGTCCGCGTTGCAGGACATCAGCAGTGCCCAGGCTCTGGTCCAGGGGGCCGACGATATACTGCGAGAGCAGAACGATCCGGGCTCATTCGCTGCCCGCGAGCAGTTGGCCAAGAGCCTTGCAGCCCTGCGCAGTACTGAGCAGCCGGATCGCACCGGCCTGTTCCTGCAATTGGGCGCCTTGCGTGATCAGGTGCTCGAACTCAGTGCCGTGGCTCCGGAGTACAAGGATCGCGGCGAGTCATTACTGGGGTTGACCGCCGATGGCGACGGCGCCAGCCGCTGGGCGCAATGGTGGGATCAGATCTCCCGCTACTTCCGTATCGACTTCAATGCCGACAAGAACATTCGTCCGCTGCTGGCCGGCCAGGGCCTGACCCAGGTGCGCCTGGCCTTGAGCCTGGCTCTGGAGCAGGCGCAGTGGGCGGCGCTGAACGGCCAGGCGGCGGTCTATACCCAGGCGCTGACGGAAGCCCGCGATGTGCTGGTCGGCAACTTCAATCAGGACAATCCGCAAAGCAAGATCATGCTTGAGCGCCTGGCGGAGTTGAGCAAGCAGCCAGTGACCGTGGTGACTCCGGACCTGGCGAAGACCCTGAACACCGTCCAGGCCTATCTTGAGCGGCGCAACTTGAACGCTGAAGAGTCCGTTAAACCACTGGCCAAGCCTGCGGCGAACAGCGCCCAGGAGACGAGCCCATGAAGCGCGCCTATGTGATTGTTCTACTGGTCATTGCAGCCATCGGCCTGCTGGGACTGGCCATCGCCGAGCATCCCGGGTACGTGCTGATCGCCTATAGCAACTTCCGCTACGAATCGAGTCTGTGGGCAACCCTGGCCTTGGTGGCACTGATCTGGCTGGTGATCTGGGGCATCAAGCTGCTGATCGAACTGGTGATGGTTTCCGGTGGAGTGGTCAATCCCTGGTCGCGACGCAATCGCAGCCGTCGGGTTCAGATCGCCATTGAACAAGGCCAGATGGACCTCGCCGAAGGGCGATGGGCCAGCGCGCAAAAGCACCTGCATCGCGCCGCCGAGGCTGAGCGCCAGCCACTGCTGTACTACCTAGGCGCGGCTCGGGCAGCCAATGAGCAGGGCCACTATGAAGAGTGTGATCGTCTGTTGGAGCGAGCGCTGACCCGCCAGCCGCAGGCCGAGTTGGCAGTGGCCCTGAGTCATGCCCAATTGCAGACCGATCGTGGCGATACCGACGGCGCGCTGAGCACCCTGCAAGCGATGCATGAGCGTCATCCTCACAGTGTCCAGGTACTGCGCCAGCTGCAGCGTCTGCACCAGCAGCGTGGTGACTGGTCGGCCCTGATCCGCCTGCTGCCTGATCTGCGCAAGGACAAGGCCCTGCCCGCCAGTGAGTTGCAGGAGCTGGAACGTAGGGCCTGGGGTGAGAACCTGATCCTGGCGGCGAGGCGCGAAGAGGATCAGGCCGCCGGTTTGCAGTCGCTCAATCGCGCCTGGCAGCAACTGACGTCGGCGCAACGTCAAGAGCCGCAACTGGTGCTGGCCTATGCCGAGCAACTGCGCCAACTGGGGGCTTCGGCCGAGGCTGAAGAAGCCTTGCGCACCGCCCTCAAGCGCAAGTATGAGAGTCACCTGGCGCGGCTTTACGGCCTGGTGCGTGGCAGCGATCCATCGCGCCAGTTGCAAACTGCCGAGCACTGGCTGAAGGAACATGCAGACGACCCGAGCCTGCTGCTGACTTTGGGGCGTTTGTGCTTGCAGAACAGTTTGTGGGGCAAGGCCCGGGACTATCTGGAAAGCAGCCTGCGCTTGCAGCGCAATCCCGAAGCCTGTGCCGAACTGGCCCGCCTGCTGGCACAGTTGGGAGATACCGAACGCAGCAACCAACTGTTCCAAGAAGGTCTTGGGCTGTTGGACGAGCGTCTGCTGGCTTCGCCGTTGCCGGTTCCGGCGCGGGTCTGATGTTTCATCAGGGCCGGTTGCCTGTTTCAGGCTCCGGCCTTTTTTGTCCGGGAATCGTGGCTCATCCGTTGCCGGTCGCCGATCATCTGCGGCATAGCGCTCCTTGAAAGGAGCGAGCGCTTTCTCTACCGTGGCTGCCTGTTTCTTCCGTTACGGATATCTCATGTCGCTGGCCGGCTCCCGCTTGCTGTTCTCCCTGGTGTTCCTGGTGGGGGCCTTGGCCTCGTGGGCGGCGTTCAACCTGCAATCCGGTGGTGGCCTGGAGTCCTGCCCGCTGTGGGGGATGCAGCGCTTGCTGCTGTTGTTGTTCGGCGGCGTAAATCTGCTGGCCTTGGTGCAGGGGCCGGGTCGCTTGGGGCGAGCGGTCTATTGGGCGCTCAACCTGTTGCTGGGCATGCTTGGAGTGATTACTGCCGGGCGCCATGTGCTGCTGCAGAATATCCCCTCCGAACAACTCTTGGCCTGTCTGCCGGACATGCCCTTCATGTTGCGCAACCTGTCGTGGTGGCAAGCGCTGAAATTGACCTTCATGGGGACGTCGGACTGCGCCGAGGTCACCTGGACCCTGCTCGACATGAGCCTCCCGGAATGGAGCCTGCTGTTTTTCGTGATCATGCTGATCTTCAGTGGCTACCGTTTGCTGCGGCTGTTGCGCAGCGTTCGGCAGGCTACGGCGTTGCCCTGAGTCAGTATTTGGCGAAGGGTGGCGGATTAAACGCTTGTATGAACTTTATCTCCTGCGTACCTTGAAGCTGTTGTCGAGCGGGCATAATCTGGCCCGCACGTGTCACTGGAATTATGTTGCTCGATGCTGTTGCGCCTGACCGGATCCAGAGTCTTCAAGGGGGACGGCGGGCAAGCGGCATGACCCATAAGGGAAGAGAGATCACCATGCTCGATAGTTGTCAGAATGCTCAGGAACGTTGGGGTGGAGTGCATCTGCTGATCGACCGCTGGTTGCAGGAGCGTCACGAACTGGTTCGAGCCTATGATGCGCTGGGCGCCGAGCCCGAGGCTCTGAGTGAGAGCAAGAAGCCCTTGCAGGAGTTCTGTGGGGTCTTGGTGGATTACGTTTCCGCCGGCCATTTTGAAATCTACGAACAGCTGACCAGCGAAGCCAAGGCCTTTGGCGACAAGCGCGGGCTCGAGTTGGCCGAGACCCTTTATCCACGTATCGACGTGATCACCGAGAAGCTCCTGGCGTTCAATGACCTGTGTGATGCAGGGCAGTGTGTGGCGCAGAAGTTCAAGGAACTGGGCGGCCTGTTGCACGAGCGCTTTGAGCTGGAAGACTGCCTGATTGAAGTGCTGCACAACGCGCACAAGCAGGAAGCGGTTGCTCAGGCCTGAGAACGGGATTGAGCGACACAAAAACGGCACGCCTCGGCGTGCCGTTTTTCGTTTCTACACTTCAGCCGGCGACGCCGAGCAATTCGATATCGAACACTAGCGGCGTATAAGGCGCGATCAGGTCGCCGGCGCCTTCGGTGCCGTAGGCCTGGCTCGAAGGAATCACCAGGCGCCATCTGGCTCCGGTGGGCATCTGCGACAGCGCACTGCGCCAGCCGGCGATCACGCTGTCCAGACGAAACCATTGCGGCTGCTGGGTCTGATCGAACACGGTGCCGTCGGGCAGGTGCCCGGTGTAGCGCACCTGGACCGAGCCATTGGGGCTGGCCTTGTTGCCGGTACCCGCAGCCAATTCGGTCAGCAGAATGCCGTCCGCCAGTTGGCGAACCCCGGGCTTGGCTTTTTCCTGATCGAGAAAACGTCGCTCGTTTTCCAGTGCGGTCTCGGTCTGTGACTTGGCTGACTGCTCGCTGATCTGTGCGTCGTGCTGGGCGAGAATCTGCTCGATGCGCTCGTTCTTGAGTGCCAGCGGTTTGCCTTGATACGCGGCTTTCAATCCCTCTACCAGGGCCTGGATCTGCAGGTCGGGCACTTCATCGCGCAGTCGTTCGCCGAGACTCGCGCCAAGGCTGTAGGCAAGATCGTGAGCGTCCTTGGGCTGAGGTTCGGCCGCGGCTTGAGCCAGAGGCAAGAACAGGCTCAAGGACAAAAACAGGTAACGCGACATGGGCACTCTCCGGCCTGAGTAGCGGTGGATTATGCCAGCGACAACGCGCTCGTTGGTGAGCAACTTGGGTGGGTGAGAAGAACATTTTCAATCGGCTGCAACGCCAGGCTTTCGATACTGTCAACATGACCTAGCGGCGGTAGCAGCAGAGGTCTAGTATGAGCCGCAACTCACATCAGCCAGGAGGTAAACCATGTCGGCCAATAAGAAGCCTGTAAATACTCCGTTGCACCTGCTCCAACAGCTGTCGGGCAGCTTGCTCGAACATTTGGAAAACGCTTGTTCCCAAGCCTTGGCTGACGCTGAGAAATTGCTCGCAAAGCTGGAAAAACAACGAGGTAAAGCGCAAGAGAAACTGCACAAATCGCGCACCAAGCTGCAGGACGCTGCCACGGCTGGAAAAGCCAAGGCACAAGCCAAGGCCAAGACTGCAGTGAAAGAACTCGAAGACTTGCTGGATGCGTTGAAGGCACGTCAGGCACAAACCCGCAGCTACATCCTGCAACTCAAGCGTGATGCCCAGGAAAGCCTGAAATTGGCTCAAGGCGTTGGTCGCGTGAAAGAAGCGGTAGCCAAGGCACTGAGCACTCGCGATGCCAAGCCGGCAGTTGTTGCGGCGAAGAAACCAGCAGCCAAGCCTGCTGCTAAAGCACCCGCCAAGCCAGCGGCTAAACCTGCTGCGAAAAAGCCAGTTGCTGCCAGCGCAGCGAAGCCTGCTGCCAAGCCGGCGGTGGCTAAGTCTGCAGCCGTTAAACCGGCCGCCAAAACTGCAGCAGCCAAGCCTGCGGCCGCGAAACCTGTCGCTGCCAAACCAGCCGCTAAAGCCGCTGCAGCCAAGCCAGTGGCTAAACCAGTCGCCAAAACTGCAGCTGCGAAGCCAGCAGCTAAACCTGCAGCCAAGCCAGCTGCTGCCAAAACGGCTGCTGCGACCAAACCTGCCGCCAAGCCAGCAGCCAAACCTGTTGCCGCAAAAACTCCGGTAAAAGCTGCCGCAAAACCTGTCGCAAAACCCGCAGCCGCCAAGCCAGCTGCATCGACAGCGGCGAAGCCTGCCGCAAAACCTGCCGCGAAAAAGCCTGCTGTGGCCAAGCCCGCTACTACTCCAGCGGCCAAGCCAGCAGCGCCAGCGCCAGCTGCGGCCAAACCGGCTGCACCGGCTGCTTCGCCAGCCTCGGCCACAGGCGCAGCTGCTGCACCTGCTTCGGCTACTGTCGGCACCCCTTCCAGCGCTTCCTAAGCGCCGGTCACCGCGACACACAGCACCTGCAGTGCGTCGCGGTTGAGGTCGGCGGCTTCGGCCGCCAGTCCTTCCAGCCAATCTTCCAAACTGTTTGCTTGAGCGCCGGGCCAGTCCCGAGCCTGTTTCTGCAGGCGCATCAACAGTTGCCGTTCGGCTTGTAGCTCCAGGGTCTTGAGCTGTTCGCGCAAGGCGCCTAAGTCGGCATCTTCGGTTGCTGCTGCACGCCACTCGATACGCAAGGTCCGCAGGGGTTGAACCACGTCCCGCTGCCAAGGCGCCGCGAGCTCTTCAAGCTGCTTCAGGCGTTGCTCATCGCAACCGACCCCCCGCTGGCCAAGCCAGGCAGCGCAGAGCAGCAGGCAGACATCGGCCCCGCCGTCCTGCAATTGCAGGCAGGCCTCTTGTACGCCGGGAAGGGCATAGGTCTTCAGGGCAAAGCTCCACAGGTCAGAGGACATATTGCTACTCGCGCCAGTTGCGAACGAAGCTGGTAGACTCCGCCGCCATTATGATTCGACTTCAGAACCTGACTTTACAGCGTGGCCCGCAACGTCTGCTAGAAGACGCCGAGCTGACCCTGCACGCCGGCCATAAAGCCGGCCTGATCGGTGCCAACGGCGCCGGCAAATCCAGCCTGTTCGCCCTGCTGCGCGGAGAGCTGCATCCGGATTCGGGTGACTGCTTCCTGCCTGCCGATTGGCGCATTGCTCACATGCGCCAGGAGGTCGATACCCTCGAACGCCTGGCGGTGGACTATGTGCTCGACGGCGACCTGCGCCTGCGCCAGGTGCAGCGTGACCTGGCTGCCGCCGAGGCCGCCCATGATGGCGCTGCCCAGGCGCGCCTGCATGCCGAGCTGGACAGTGCCGACGGTTATACCGCCGACGCCCGAGCACGCAAGCTGCTGGCTGGCCTTGGCTTCACCAACGACCAGATGGACCGACAGGTCGGTGACTTCTCCGGGGGCTGGCGGATGCGCCTTAACCTGGCGCAGGCACTGATGTGCCCGTCCGACCTGCTGCTGCTCGACGAACCGACCAACCACTTGGACCTCGACGCCATCATTTGGCTCGAAGAGTGGCTCAAGAGCTATCCGGGCACCTTGTTGCTGATCTCCCACGACCGGGATTTTCTTGATGCCGTAGTGGACCACGTGGCCCATGTCGATCAGCGCAAGATCACCCTCTATCGTGGTGGCTACAGCGCCTTCGAGCGAGCCCGTGCCGAACGCCTGGCCCAGCAACAGCAAGCTTACGAGAAGCAGCAGGCGCAACGTGCGCACATGGAAAGCTACATCGCCCGCTTCAAGGCCCAGGCCACCAAGGCCCGTCAGGCGCAGAGCCGGATCAAGGCCCTGGAACGGATGGAGGAGCTGTCGGCGGCCCATGTCGATTCGCCGTTCGATTTCACTTTCCGTGAGTCGACGAAGATCTCCAGCCCGCTGATCGACCTCTCCGATGCTCGCCTGGGTTATGGCGAGCGCACCGTACTGGAGAAGGTCAAGTTGCAGCTGACTCCGGGGGCGCGAATCGGTCTGCTCGGCCCCAACGGTGCGGGCAAGTCGACCCTGATCAAGAACCTTTCCGGTGAGCTCCAACCCTTGTCCGGTCGTTTGACCCGTGGCGAGAACACCGTGGTTGGTTATTTCGCCCAGCATCAGCTCGACTCTCTGGACTCCAAGGCCAGCCCCTTGTTGCACCTGCAGCGTTTGGCGCCCACCGAGCGTGAGCAGACCCTGCGCGACTTCCTCGGCGGCTTCGACTTCCGTGGCGCGCGTATCGACGAGCCGGTGCTGAATTTCTCCGGCGGTGAAAAGGCCCGTCTGGCCCTGGCGCTGATCGCTTGGGAACGGCCGAACCTGTTGCTGCTCGATGAACCGACCAACCATTTGGACCTGGAGATGCGCCTGGCCCTGACCATGGCTCTGCAGGAGTTCAGCGGTGCGGTATTGGTGGTCTCCCACGATCGCCATTTGCTCAAAAGCACTACGGACAATTTCTACCTGGTGGCAGACGGCAAGGTCGAGGAGTTTGATGGCGACCTGGACGACTACACCCGCTGGCTGGTGGATTACCGTCAGCGCAATGCCCCGGTCAGCAACACCCCGGTCAACCCGGACAAGACCGACAAGAAGGCTCAGCGCCAGGCCGCTGCTGCCCTGCGTCAGCAACTGGCACCGCATAAGCGCGAGGCCGACAAGCTGGAGGCCGAACTGGGCAAGGTGCATGGACGCCTGGCGCAGATCGAGACCAGCCTGGGCGACAGCGACCTCTATGAAGCTGCACGCAAGGATCAACTGCGGGACCTACTGGCCGAACAGGCCAAGCTCAAGAGCCGTGAGTCCGAGCTGGAAGAGTCCTGGATGGAAGCCCTGGAGTTGCTGGAAAGCCTACAGGCTGAACTTGAGGCGCTGTCCTGATGGAGGCGCTGCAACTGCCATTGCCGGCGCAGTGGATAGGCCCGTTGTGGATTGGCGCGCAGATCCTGCTGATCCTGCTGGCGGGCTATCTGGCCCAGCGCTTCATCGCCCGTGGCCTGACCCGCCTTGGCGAGCGCTATCCGTTTCCGCCGCAGTTGTTGATGCCACTGCGTGGCGGCCTGCGCTGGCTGATCATGGGCAGTGCGGTGATCTTCGTGCTGGAGCGCCTGGGGGTGTCTGCCACCGTGTTGTGGACTGCCTTGTCCGGGTTCGTCGCGGTGGCAGCAGTAGCATTTTTCGCCATGTGGAGCGTGCTCTCCAACCTGCTGTGCGCGATCCTGATCTTCACCGTCGGCCCGTTCCGCCTGGGTGACGTGGTGGAGCTGGTGGACACCGTCGACAAGCCTGGGGTCAAGGGCCGGGTCGTGGCGATCAACCTGCTGTACACCACCCTGATCGAGTCCGAGGAAGCCGGCACCGGCAGTGCCATGGTACAGGTGCCCAACAGCTTGTTCTTCCAGCGCTCCGTACGCCGCTGGCGCGGTAGCGACGTGCTGCCGGGCACAGGCGAAAAGTAATCCGTCTAGCTGCTCCTGTGGCCACTGCCGAAGGCTCAGGTCGCGTGTGGAGCACCAGGTCCGAAGCCTTCTGGCAGTCTTATAGCCGCCTGCGCCTGGTTTGATTGGCGTCTGACTGATCGGCGTCTGTGGCCGCGGCTACAGGGCCGCGTAGCGCCCATCCGAGAAAAAACATGGTCAGCTGCAAGTCGGAGGATTAGTTTAGGCAGTCACGACCAATTCGATCCGAGGTGTACGATGGTGCTTGAGACATGGCTGGCGTTCTTTGCCGCCAGTTGGGTGATCAGTCTTTCTCCAGGAGCCGGCGCCATTGCGTCGATGTCCTGCGGCTTGCAATACGGTTTCTGGCGCGGCTACTGGAACGCCCTAGGCCTGCAACTAGGCCTGGCCATGCAGATCGCGATTGTTGCTGCTGGCGTTGGTGCCATTCTTGCCACGTCTTCCACGGCGTTCTATGCGATCAAATGGTTCGGTGTGGCCTATCTGGTGTATCTGGCGGTCAAGCAGTGGCGGGCGCAGCCCAGCAACCTTAGCGACGATGCTGCCATTCGCCCTATCGGTAAGCCCCTGGCCCTGGTATTCCGCGGCTTCCTGGTGAACATCAGCAACCCCAAGGCCCTGGTGTTCATGCTCGCAGTGCTGCCGCAATTCATTGATCCACATGCGCCATTGCTCAAGCAGTACCTGATTCTTGGCGGCACTATGATCGTTGTCGACCTGATCGTCATGGCCGGCTACACCGGGCTGGCCTCCAAGGTCTTGCGCCTGTTGCGCACCCCGGTCCAGCAGCGACGGGTGAACCGTACCTTCGCCGGGTTGTTCATCGGTGCGGCGGGCCTGCTAGCGACTATTCGCAAAGCGGCGGTCTAGGTTTTCCAACGATAAAAAAGGCGACCCGATGGGTCGCCTTTTTCGTTCGCGGACGGTTCGGCGCCTGATCACCTGTGCCGTGTCCTAGCCTTGCCGAGGGTGCGTGAACATGTTCCTGCGCAGGCTCCTGATAGCCCGGGTTCATGGCTGCGATCTTCGGTACTGCCTGCGGCCGAATGCGCAAGCCAGGGTCGGTATGCCAATCCATGTTCGGATTGCTTGATGCTCGCGAGATGTTCCTGCGGGCCGATAAGCCTTGAGTGAAACGCATCGGGAGTGAACAATATATTACTTCGTATTTACCTTTGAGATTCATTCATGACCGCCCCCTCCCGTTTGCTGGCGTTGCTGGTGCTGCCGGTACTGGTGTTTTGCAGCTTCAACCTTCTGGCCGATAGCGTCGATGGCGCCCCCAAGGCTTTGCACCTTCTGGACTACATCGGCGCGGACTACCCCGCTACGGTGGAGGCGGGCAAGGTTATCGATGAATCTGAATACCAGGAGCAGGTGGAGTTTCTTGGGGTCTTGCAGGGGCTGATCGCCGATCTGCCGGCCAAGCCGGAGAAGGCAGAGCTGGAGCAAGGTATTGTCAGCCTGCGCAAAGCTGTCGACGAACGTGTCGAGGGCGGCCAGGTAGCACGTCTGGCACGGCAGATGGGCGCCAGGCTGGCAGTAGCCTATGAGGTCAGCCAGGCGCCGGTCATCACCCCGGACCCGACTCGTGGTGCGCCGCTGTACGCCCAGCATTGCTCGGTTTGCCACGGTGCAAACGGTGCTGGCGACGGTCCGGCGGGTGTCGGCATGACTCCGCCACCGGCCAATCTGCGGGATGCCGGGCGCCTCGACCGCCTGAGCTTGTATGCGGTCTACAACACCCTGGGGCTGGGTGTCGAAGGCACTGATATGCCGGCCTTCGCCGATCAGCTGGATGACCGTCAGCGTTGGGACCTGGCCACCTATATCGCCGGTTTCAGCGCCGATCCGGCAGCGGCCAAAGGCGAGCAGGAGTTCAACCTGGCCGACCTGGCCCGACAGACCCCAGGCGAGGTACTGGTGGCCCAGGGTCCGCAGGCCGCAGCCACCTTCCGTGCCCAGCGCGCCCAGCCTCCTCAGGTCAAGCGCGGGCCGGGGCAACTGCTGGACTACACCGCATCGACCCTGGACAAGAGCCTGGCGGCCTATCGCAATGGCGACCATGAGCAGGCCTACGACCTGTCGGTAGCGGCCTACCTGGAAGGCTTCGAGCTGGTGGAAAGCTCCCTGGATAACGTCGATGCCACGGTGCGCAAGGACACGGAAAAGGCCCTGATGGCCTACCGGCAGTCGTTGCAGGACGGTTTGCCGGTGGCTCAGGCCGAGCAGCGCCTGGACGCGGCCAAGGCCAAGCTCAAGGCGTCTGCCGAACTCTTGGGCGGGGATAGCCTGAGTTGGTCCCTGAGCTTTATCTCTGGCTTGCTGATCCTGTTGCGAGAAGGCCTGGAAGCGATTCTGGTGCTGGCGGCGATCCTGGCATTTCTGCGTAACACCGGCCAGCAATCGGCGGTGCGCAGCGTCAACGTCGGCTGGGGGCTGGCACTGTTGGCGGGCCTGGCCACCTGGGCCTTGGCGGCTTATGTGATCGATGTCAGCGGTTCTCAGCGGGAGCTGCTGGAAGGGGCAACGGCACTGTTCGCCAGTGTCATGGTGCTGTGGCTCGGCGTATGGATGCACGACCGCCGGCATGCGGCGGCCTGGCAGGACTACATCAAGAGCAGCCTGGTGGGCGGCGGCGGACGTTTCGGTTTCGCAGTGCTGGCGTTTTTCTCGGTGTACCGCGAGCTGTTCGAGGTGATCCTGTTCTACGAGACCTTGTGGCTGCAGGCAGGTCCTGCCGGGCATAACGCGGTGCTGGCCGGTGGCGCCACCGCGCTGGTGCTGCTGGTGGGCCTGGCCTGGGTGATCCTGCGGGGCTCGGCCAAGCTGCCGCTGGCACTGTTCTTCGGCATCAACGCGGCGCTGCTGTGCGCCTTGTCGGTGGTGTTCGCCGGGCACGGGGTCAAGGCATTGCAGGAAGCCGGTATCTTCGGCACTCGCCCGGTGCCATTCTTCGACTTTGACTGGCTGGGGATCCACGCTGACGCTTATTCGTTGGGCGCCCAGGCCGTGGCGATCCTGGCGATTGTGGTGCTCTATAGCCGTAGTCGTATGGCTGAGAAACAGCGCTTGCACGCTTCTTGAGTCTGCAACGTCGCTGATCGCGGGCAAGCCCGCCCCTGCAACGGGGCGGCTTGTCCGTTTTGCATTCTGGAAGGAGAAATACCATGCGTGTCTGGATCGATGCCGATGCCTGCCCTAAAGCCGCCAAGGATCAGGTGGTGCGTTTTGCCTTGAAGCGCCAGTTCGACGTGCTGATGGTGGCTGGGCAGCCGCAGATCAAACCGGCGTTCGCCTGCGTCAGGCTGATCGTGGTGCCCAGTGGCCCGGATGCCGCCGACGACTACCTGGTGGAGCATGCGGTCCCTGGCGAACTGGTGATCTGTAGCGATGTGCCGTTGGCCGATCGCCTGGTGAAAAAGGGCGTGGCGGCCCTGGACCCGCGAGGCAAGGAGTTCGATGCGCAGAATATGGGTGATCGCTTGGCGGTGCGTAACTTGTTCACCGATCTGCGGGAGCAGGGGCAGGTCAGTGGTGGGCAGGCGCCTTATGGCGAGCGAGAGAAGCAGGCATTCGCCAATGCCCTGGATCGGATCCTGACCCGACTAGCACGCGAGGCTTGAAAGGGGGAGGCCAGCGGCCTCCTGCAATACGCCCCTGCTAAAGGATCACTGCTCGCCTTCGTGAGTCAGTTCCAACACGCGGTCCACCAGCTTATTGATGCCCGAGGCGGCTTCGCTGATGGATTGCGCCAGCATGTAGGCTGGAGTGCTCACCAGTTTGCGCGCTGGGTCTTCGATGATGTCGCCCACCGCGCATTCGGCATGGGTGGCGCCCATCTTGCCCAGTGCCGCCGCAGTGTCGGCGTCTTTGCCGATGGTGCAGGTCACTCCGGGGCCATAGATCTTCGCCGCCAGTGCCGGAGCGATGCACATCAGGCCCACCGGCTTGCCGGCTTCGGCAAAGGCTTCGGCGAGAGCCAGGACATCCTCCTGGACCGTGCAAGCAGCGCCTTCGGTGGCAAAGTTGGAGAGATTCTTGGCTGCACCGAAACCGCCGGGAATGATCAGCGCATCGAACTCTTCGACGTTGGCTTCGCGCAGGTCCTTGACCTCGCCACGGGCAATACGTGCCGATTCCACCAGAACGTTGCGGGTCTCGGGCATGGTTTCGCCAGTCAGGTGGTTGAGCACATGCATCTGGGGAATGTTCGGGGCGAAGCACTGTACTTGGGCGCCACGCTGGTCGAGGCGCAACAGGGTGATCACGCTTTCGTGGATTTCGGCGCCGTCGAAGACACCACAACCGGAAAGGATCACTGCAACTTTTTTGCTCATGGTTCTTTTCTCCAGATTCATGGCGCTAACTGTCCGCCAAATGGTCGCCTGTTGCCAGAGCCGGATGTCACAGCAGCACCCTGGTTCCGGCGTTGCAAGCCGGCTCGTGCACGATACTTGGCAGGACGCTCATTGAGGTGCCGAGCGCTATGGTGCCAGGCAGCTACAGCCTCTGAATGGCATCGGGCTGTGCTGTCGCGGGCACTGTCTTATTCGACTGGCGTCTTGGCCTTGTCTTGTTCGGCGGCCTGTTCGGCTTCGTAGATCTGCTTGGCCAGGCGGGCGTTCTTGAACCGCCGCCGCAGCCACAGGCAGAAACCCAGCACCAGCAAAGCTCCCAATACCCAGAGCTCGTACTTCTTGATGCTGCCGAGCATGCCTTCCATGATCGCGCCAAAATGGTAGGCCGCTGAGGCCAGGGCCACGGCCCAGACTGCCGCACCGATGCCGTTGAGCAGCAGGTAGCGTCCTGGCGGGTAGCCGGACAGGCCAATGGCTACCGGCATCACGGTGCGCAGGCCATAGACGAAGCGGAAGCTCAACACCCAGATGTCCGGATGCTTGCGGATATGCTCCAGCGCCCGGTCACCCATCATCTGCCAGCGCGGTTTGCGCGCCAGCAGTTTGCGGCCATGCTTGCGCCCCAGGAAGTACCACAGCTGGTCACCGGCGTAGCTGCCGAAGAAGGCAACCACCATCACCAGGTTGATATCCATGTATCCGCGGAACGCGAGAAATCCGGCAAGAACCAGAATGGTTTCGCCTTCGAAAAACGTACCGAGAAAGAGGGCGAAGTAGCCGAAATCCTGAAGAAATTGTTGGAGCATTGTCTGGATGCTGGCGAAATGAACGCGCAGCCTACCCCTTCGACGACGTTCGGGAAAGTATCGAAATGTGTCTCGACGTGAACAATCCTGCCAATGACAATGAGTGTTGCTGCTGGTCAACAGCTTGAGCACAACTGTCATCTGTTCGTCATAATGCCCGCTTATAACTGTCACGCTCGCCCGCCAGCGCGGGCCATGGAGTCCGTCGTGAGCTTTACTCCCGCCAATCGCCTGTTTCCAGCTACCCGTTTGCGGCGTAACCGTCGTGATGATTTCTCCCGCCGTCTGGTGCGCGAAAACCGTCTGAGCGTGGATGACCTGATCCTGCCGGTGTTTGTGCTCGAGGGTGAGAATCGCCGCGAGGCGGTGGCCTCGATGCCTGGTGTCGAGCGCTTGAGCATCGACCTGCTGTTGGAAGAGGCGGCGCATTGGGTCGACCTGGGCATTCCCGCCTTGGCGCTGTTTCCGGTGACGCCGTCTGAGCTCAAGTCCCTGGACGCGGCCCAGGCCTGGAATCCCGAAGGCATTGCCCAGCGCGCTACCCGCGCGTTGCGCGAGCGCTTCCCGGAGCTTGGGGTGATCACCGACGTGGCGCTGGATCCGTTCACCACCCACGGCCAGGACGGTATCCTCGACGAGCACGGTTATGTGCAGAACGACATCACCGTCGATGCTCTGGTGCGTCAGGCCCTGTCCCATGCCGAGGCGGGTGCCCAGGTGGTGGCGCCGTCGGACATGATGGACGGGCGGGTCCAGGCAATTCGCGAAGCCCTGGAGCTGGCCGGGCACGTCAACGTGCGGATCATGGCCTATTCGGCCAAGTACGCCAGCGCCTACTACGGCCCCTTCCGCGATGCGGTGGGCTCGGCGCTGAATCTGGGCAAGGCCGACAAGGCTTCGTACCAGATGGACCCGGCCAACGGTCACGAAGCCCTGCATGAAGTGGCAGCGGACTTGGCGGAAGGTGCAGACATGGTCATGGTCAAGCCGGGCATGCCGTACCTGGATATTCTTTTCCGGGTCAAGGATGAATTCAAGGTGCCGACCTTTGTCTATCAGGTCAGCGGCGAATACGCCATGCATATGGCGGCGATCCAGAATGGCTGGTTGGGAGAAGGGGTTATCCTTGAATCCCTGACCGCTTTTAAACGTGCGGGTGCTGATGGCATCCTGACTTACTTTGCCGTTCGTGCTGCTCAATTGTTACGAGAGCAAAAATAGCCCTCCCAGGAACACGCGATGAATACTGAAGGACTCTCTGAAGTGGCCGTAAAAGACGCTCAGCCGGTGGTCGAGCAAGTGGTTGAAACTCCGCCGGAGCTTGAACCCGCACCCGCACCCGTGGTGGCCGAGGCGCAACCGGCGCCGGCCATTGTCATCCCCAATCTGGATGACAGCAGCTTGTATATCCACCGCGAGCTGTCGCAACTGCAGTTCAACATCCGCGTGCTGGAGCAGGCGCTGGACGAATCCTACCCGCTGCTGGAGCGCTTGAAGTTCCTGCTGATCTTCTCCAGTAACCTGGACGAGTTCTTCGAGATCCGCGTGGCCGGCCTGAAGAAGCAGATTACCTTCGCCCGTGAGCAAGCCGGTGCCGATGGCCTGCAACCGCATCAGGCGCTGGCCCGTATCAGCGAGCTGGTACACGGTCACGTCGATCGCCAGTACGCGATCCTCAACGACATTCTGTTGCCAGAGCTGGAAAAGCATCAAATTCGCTTCATCCGTCGCCGTTACTGGACCACCAAGCTCAAGACCTGGGTCCGCCGCTACTTCCGCGACGAGATCGCGCCGATCATCACCCCGATCGGCCTGGACCCGACGCACCCGTTCCCGTTGCTGGTGAACAAGAGCCTGAACTTCATCGTCGAGCTGGAAGGTATCGATGCCTTCGGTCGCGACTCCGGCTTGGCGATCATCCCGGCGCCGCGCCTGTTGCCGCGGATCATCAAGGTTCCGGAAGAAGTCGGCGGCCCTGGCGACAACTATGTGTTCCTGTCGTCGATGATCCACGCCCACGCCGATGACCTGTTCCAGGGCATGAAGGTCAAAGGCTGCTACCAGTTCCGCCTGACCCGGAACGCCGACCTGGCGGTGGACACCGAGGACGTCGAAGACCTGGCCCGCGCCCTGCGCGGTGAGCTGTTCTCCCGTCGCTACGGTGACGCGGTACGCCTGGAGGTCGCCGACACCTGCCCGAAACATCTGTCGGATTACCTGCTCAAGCAGTTCAACCTGCACGAGACCGAGCTGTATCAGGTCAACGGCCCGGTGAACCTGACGCGGCTGTTCAGCATCACCGGCCTGGACAGTCATCCGGAGCTGCAATACACCCCGTTCACTCCGCAGATCCCGAAACTGCTGCAGAACAGCGAGAACATTTTCAGCGTCATCAGCAAGCAGGACATCCTGTTGCTGCACCCGTTCGAGTCGTTTACTCCGGTCGTCGACCTGTTGCGCCAGGCCGCCAAGGACCCGCATGTACTGGCGGTGCGCCAGACCCTGTACCGCAGCGGTGCCAACTCGGAAATCGTCGACGCCCTGGTAGACGCGGCGCGCAACGGCAAGGAGGTCACCGCGGTGATCGAATTGCGTGCGCGCTTTGACGAAGAATCCAACCTGCAGATGGCCAGCCGCCTGCAAGCAGCCGGCGCGGTGGTGATCTACGGCGTGGTGGGCTTCAAGACCCACGCCAAGATGATGCTGATCCTGCGCCGCGAAGCCGGTGAGATCGTGCGTTATGCGCACCTGGGTACCGGTAACTACCACGCGGCCAACGCTCGCCTGTACACCGACTACAGCCTGCTGACCTCCGACGATGCCTTGTGCGAAGACGTCGGCAAGCTGTTCAGCCAGCTGATCGGCATGGGCAAGACCCTGCGCATGAAGAAGCTGTTGCATGCGCCGTTCACCCTGAAGAAGGGCATGCTCGACATGATTGCCCGGGAGACCCAGTTCGCCCTGGACGGCAAGCCGGCGCACATCATCGCCAAGTTCAACTCGCTGACCGATCCGAAGATCATCCGCGCGCTGTACAAGGCCAGCCAGTCCGGTGTGCGCATCGACCTGGTGGTGCGTGGCATGTGCTGCCTGCGTCCGGGCATTGCCGGGGTCTCGCACAACATCCATGTGCGCTCGATCATTGGCCGCTTCCTGGAGCACACCCGGGTGTTCTACTTCCTCAACGGTGGCGAGGAGCAGATGTTCCTTTCCAGTGCCGACTGGATGGAGCGCAACCTCGACAAGCGGGTCGAGACCTGCTTCCCGGTGGAAGGCAAGAAGCTGATTTTGCGGGTCAAGAAGGAGCTGGAAAGTTATCTCACCGATAACACCCACAGCTGGAGCCTGCAGTCCGACGGTCGTTATATCCGTAACACGCCGACCGGCAACCAGAACCCGCGCAGTGCCCAGGCGACCCTGCTGGAGCGCCTTGGCAGCCCGGTGTTGCCGGTGCGCTGAGCGCGACAGGCGTCGTAGACAAAAAGGCCAGCCCGATCATCGGGCTGGCCTTTTTATTGGCTTGCGTGGGTGGCCTGTAGGAGCTGGCTTGCCAGCGAAGGCGTCCGTGAGGGCGGTGCAGAGCTTGAGGGCCGCTTCGCCGGCTCCTACCTCCGCGGTGGCGGCAAGGTCAGCTGATGTTGAGCACGATGCCGACCCGGGTCAGCCATTCCGCTTCAAGAGCGAAATCGGCTTGGGTCAGCTGGTTTTCATCCAGCCAGTTCTCCGGGAACTCCACGTCGAGGTGGTCGCCGCTGGCGCTGAGTGTCACCTGAGGCATCTGCTGGGTGCCACGGATGTGATGGAACAGGATGGCGAAACGCAGCAGCACGCACAGACGGATCAGCTTGATGCCGTCGTCGCCGAACTCGGCGAACTTTTCCTTGGGGATGTTGCGGCGGTGACCGCGCACCAGCAGTGCCAGCATCTGCTGGTCTTCGCGGGAGAAGCCGGCCAGGTCCGAGTGCTCGATCAGGTAGGCGCCGTGCTTGTGGTAGTGATAGTGGGCGATGTCCAAGCCGACTTCGTGGACCTTGGCGGCCCAACCCAGCAGTTCGCGCCAGACACCATCCTCCAGGTCCCAGTCGGCCGCCACTTGGTCGAAGGCGCGCAGGGCTTTGCCTTCAACCCGCGAGGCTTGCTCCAGGTCGACGTGGTAACGCTCCATCAGCGAACTGAGGGTGCGTTCACGGACGTCTTCGTGGTGATGGCGGCCTAGCAGGTCGTAGAGCACACCTTCACGCAGGGCACCTTCACAGTGGTCCATGCGTTGCAGTTCCAGGGCGTCGAAGATCGCTTCGAGAATCGCCAGGCCGGCGGGGAAGATCGCCCGGCGATCAGGCTTGATGCCTTCGAAGTCGATCTTCTCGGCGTCGCCAAGCTTGAACAGCTTGCGCTTGAGCCAGGCCAGGCCTTCGGCGTTGACTTCGCCGCTGCCCTGGCCGCCGGCCTTGAGGGCCAGGCCAATGGCACGAATGGTCCCGGAGGAGCCGATGGCTTCGTCCCAGGTCAGGCGGTGCAGGGCGTGTTCGATGCTCATGATTTCCAGGCGCGCTGCGGTGTAGGCCTGGGCGTAACGGGCAGGGGTGATCTTGCCGTCGCGGAAGTAGCGCTGGGTGAAGCTCACGCAGCCCATCTGCAGGCTCTCGCGCAGCAAGGGTTCGAAGCGCTGGCCGATGATGAATTCGGTACTGCCGCCGCCAATGTCGGCTACCAGGCGCTTGCCCGGGGTGTCGGCGAGGGTGTGGGACACTCCGAGGTAGATCAGTCGGGCCTCTTCACGGCCGGAGATGACTTCCACCGGATGGCCGAGGATTTCCTCGGCACGGCGAATGAACTCGCCACGGTTACGCGCTTCACGCAGGGCGTTGGTGCCGACGATGCGCACCGTGCCCAGGGGCATGCCGTTGATCAGTTGGGAGAAGCGCTTGAGGCAGTCGAGCCCGCGCTGCATGGACTCTTCGTTGAGCTGTCGCTCTTCGTTGATTCCGGCGGCCAGTTGAACCTTTTCACCCAGCCGCTCGAGAATGCGGATTTCACCGTTCCGGGCCTTGGCCACGACCATGTGAAAGCTGTTGGAGCCCAGATCGATCGCAGCGATCAGGGACAGATTCTTGGCTTGGGATTGGGGCATGGTTGGGGGTCTCGGTCGATAACCTCGCCATCCTGCCACGATCAACGGCCCGCGCCAACGCGCAGTGTCCAATGCGTTGATTCAACGCATGAAACCCTCTGTGTCCTGGCTTGCCGGCGAGCCGGTTGCTACCGGTGCCGGAGCGGGCTTGTCGGCGAATGGCCCTCAAGCGTTCTCGGTACTGCCAATGAAATTCGCCAGCTTCGCTGCGCACTGAGGGACAGGGCGCAGGTTTCAAAGGCGCGGAAGCTGCGTGACTGGATGAAGTTGGCGGCGAAGTTCAGCGCTTCGGTGGCGATCTGTGAGCACGCCGCAGACCCCAGCATGACAATGATGATCTGGCTGCCCAGGGCCGGCAGCAGCACGTGGCGTAAGGCTTCGAAGCGGGAGCTTCCAGCCGACCCCAAGCAGCGTGCCGAAGGCGGTCAGTTACAGGGTGAACAGGGTACCGCGTAGCAACAGGCCAGTGCTCTGGAGGAAAATCTCGAGGCCATGCGCCACGAACTGCGGGCCGGGGACTTTGAGGCGGCGGCGCGTCTGGATTTCGAGTTCCATCAGAAGATTCTCCTGGCCAGCGGCAATCAGGCGATGCTGAGCAGCTTCAGCTTCAGCACCGAGATTTTCCTGGAAAGCCAGAAGCTACCGTTCATCCGGGTCGAGCGCACCATGGAAACCTGGCAAGAGCACTGCAAGATCCTTCGCGGCCTGGCTCGGCACGCCTCAGGGGCGGCGCAAAAAGCCATGCAGGAACACGTGCGTAACGCAGCCCAGCGCACTGGAATCGCCTTTATCACGCCCGTTTCTTCCTGAGCTGAGCTATACCCAAACTTATGGGGCACCATAGTTAGAGTCAATCATCTCCGGCTTCCTGAACGCGGGAAGGGCAGATATGATAGGCCACGTTTTTTTGCTTACAACCTGGAGAATTCCATGAGCAGCGATCTTATCAAACACGTCAGCGACGCCAGCTTCGAGGCCGACGTACTCAAAGCCGAAGGCGCTGTACTGGTGGACTACTGGGCTGAGTGGTGTGGCCCATGCAAAATGATCGCTCCGGTTTTGGACGAAATTGCTGAAACCTACAAAGGCAAACTGACTGTTGCCAAGCTGAACATCGACGAAAACCAGGAAACCCCGGCCAAGCATGGCGTGCGTGGTATCCCGACCCTGATGCTGTTCAAGAACGGCAACGTTGAGGCTACCAAGGTAGGTGCTCTGTCGAAGTCGCAACTGGCAGCCTTCCTCGACGCCAACATCTAAGCGTCGATTTAAGCAGCATTGAAAAAGCCCCGCAAAATGCGGGGCTTTTTCGTAATTGAGGGCTAGACGCTCCGAAACTCAGGTGTTACATTCGGTCCCGCACTGGTTCCTCCAGTGCCCCCTGCAAGCCGTCGCCGACGCTCTCCTTTTCGAATAAGTACGCGATCCTGTCGCCTTCTCTGCGGCGCGGCCTCATTAAGCCAAAAGCTTAATTTCCCCCCTCTATAAATGATTACGTCATTCCTATATGAATCTGACTGAACTCAAGCAAAAGCCGATTACCGAACTGCTCGAATTGGCCGAACAGATGGGCATAGAAAATATGGCCCGTTCGCGCAAGCAGGACGTGATTTTCTCCCTGCTGAAAAAGCACGCGAAAAGCGGTGAGGAAATCTCCGGTGATGGCGTGCTGGAGATCCTCCAGGACGGCTTCGGCTTCCTCCGCTCCTCCGATGCCTCCTACCTGGCCGGCCCGGACGATATCTACGTCTCGCCAAGCCAGATCCGTCGCTTCAACTTGCGCACCGGTGACACCATCGTTGGCAAGATCCGCCCTCCCAAGGAAGGCGAGCGTTACTTCGCGCTGCTCAAGGTCGACACGATCAACTACGACCGTCCAGAGAACGCGAAGAACAAGATCCTGTTCGAAAACCTGACGCCGCTGTTCCCGACTGTGCGCATGAAGATGGAAGCCGGCAACGGTTCCACCGAAGACTTGACCGGTCGTGTGATCGACCTGTGCGCACCGATTGGTAAAGGCCAGCGTGGTCTGATCGTTGCTCCGCCGAAAGCGGGCAAGACCATCATGCTGCAGAACATCGCGTCGAACATCACTCGCAATAACCCAGAAGTTCATCTGATCGTGCTGCTGATCGACGAGCGTCCGGAAGAAGTGACCGAGATGCAGCGCACTGTGCGCGGTGAAGTGGTCGCCTCCACCTTCGACGAGCCACCAACCCGCCACGTGCAAGTGGCCGAGATGGTGATCGAGAAGGCCAAGCGCCTGGTTGAACACAAGAAGGATGTGGTGATCCTGCTGGACTCCATCACTCGTCTGGCTCGTGCCTACAACACCGTGATCCCGAGCTCCGGCAAGGTCCTGACCGGTGGTGTCGATGCCCACGCCCTGGAGAAACCGAAGCGTTTCTTTGGTGCCGCGCGGAACATCGAAGAAGGCGGCTCGCTGACCATCATCGCCACCGCGCTGGTTGAAACCGGTTCGAAGATGGATGAAGTGATCTACGAAGAGTTCAAGGGTACCGGCAACATGGAACTGCCCCTGGACCGCAAGATTGCTGAAAAGCGCGTCTTCCCGGCCATCAACATCAACCGTTCCGGCACTCGCCGCGAAGAGTTGCTGACTGCCGACGACGAGCTGCAGCGCATGTGGATCCTGCGCAAGCTGCTGCATCCTATGGATGAAGTTGCTGCCATCGAGTTCTTGATCGACAAGCTGAAGCAGACCAAGACCAACGATGAGTTCTTCCTGTCGATGAAGCGCAAGTAAATCGATCAGGCCAGCAAGAGCCGGGGAAACCCGGCTTTTTGCTATCTGACATTCTCTATTCTGAACCTGTGGGTTCGGCGCTAAACTGCCTGCCCCGAACGCCACGGCGAAATACGAGGCTCAAGCATGCAGTATCGCGATTTGCGCGACTTTATCAGCGGCCTGGAACAGCGCTCAGAACTCAAGCGCATCCAGGTTCCGGTGTCCCCAGTGCTGGAAATGACCGAGGTCTGCGATCGCACCTTGCGTGCCAAAGGTCCGGCCCTGCTGTTTGAAAACCCCACCGGTTATGACATTCCCGTGCTCGGCAACCTGTTCGGTACTCCCGAGCGCGTGGCCCTGGGCATGGGCGCCGAAGCCGTCAGCGAGCTGCGGGAAATCGGCAAGCTTCTGGCCTTCCTCAAGGAGCCGGAGCCACCCAAGGGGCTGAAGGACGCCTGGTCCAAGCTGCCGATCTTCCGCAAGATCATCGCCATGGCGCCCAAGGTGGTGAAGGACGCGGTGTGCCAGGAAGTAGTGATCGAGGGCGACGACGTCGATCTCGGCATGCTGCCAGTACAGACCTGCTGGCCGGGTGATGTCGGGCCGCTGATTACCTGGGGCCTGACCGTGACCAAGGGCCCGAACAAGGACCGGCAGAACCTCGGCATCTATCGCCAGCAAGTGATCGGCCGCAACAAAGTGATCATGCGTTGGTTGAGCCACCGCGGCGGTGCACTGGATTACCGCGAGTGGTGTGAGAAGCACCCGGGCCAGCCGTTCCCGGTGTCGGTGGCCCTGGGCGCTGACCCTGCCACCATTCTCGGTGCCGTGACCCCGGTGCCGGACAGCCTCTCTGAATACGCTTTTGCCGGCCTGCTGCGGGGCAACCGCACCGAGCTGGTGAAGTGCCGCGGCAACGACCTGCAAGTTCCCGCTACCGCCGAAATCATCCTTGAAGGGGTGATCCATCCGGGCGAAATGGCCGACGAAGGTCCATATGGCGACCACACCGGCTACTACAACGAGGTCGACAGCTTCCCGGTGTTCACCGTGGAACGCATCACCCACCGCATCAAGCCGATCTACCACAGTACCTACACCGGCCGGCCGCCGGATGAGCCGGCGATCCTCGGTGTGGCGCTGAACGAAGTCTTCGTGCCGATCCTGCAGAAGCAGTTCCCGGAAATCACCGACTTCTACCTGCCGCCGGAAGGCTGCTCGTACCGCATGGCGGTGGTGACCATGAAGAAACAGTACCCGGGGCATGCCAAGCGCGTGATGCTGGGGGTCTGGTCGTTTTTGCGACAGTTCATGTACACCAAGTTCGTTATCGTCACCGACGACGATATCAATGCACGGGACTGGAACGACGTGATCTGGGCCATCACCACGCGCATGGACCCCAAGCGCGACACGGTGATGATCGACAATACGCCGATCGATTACCTCGACTTCGCCTCGCCGGTATCTGGCCTGGGTTCGAAGATGGGGCTCGATGCCACTCACAAGTGGCTCGGAGAGACCACCCGAGAGTGGGGCCGGGTTATCGTCAAGGATGAGGCGGTCACCCGCCGGATCGATGCCATCTGGAATCAGTTAGGAATAGATTGATGCGTGTAACCTTGCAGCCCTCCGGAGCGGTGCTTGAGACATTGCCCGGCGAGCGGATTCTCGATGCGGCGCGGCGCCTGGGCTATGAATGCCCGCAGAGCTGCCGCAATGGCAACTGTCACGTGTGTGGTGCCTTGCTGGTGGAGGGCAGCGTGCAGCAAGCCGGTGATGTGCGTGATCACGGCGAGTTCTACACTTGCATTGCAGAGCCGCTGGAAGACTGCATCGTGCTGTGGGATGGCGTCCTTGCGCTGGGAGAGTTGCCGGTGCGCAGCCTGTCGTGTCAGCTCACTGAGTGTCTTGAGATCGGCGGCGATGTCTGGCGAGTCAGGCTGCGGGCGCCGGCTGGCAAGCCACCCCGTTACCATGCCGGGCAGTACCTGATGCTGGAGCGGGACAATGGCGAGAAGTCGGCCTTTTCCCTGGCTTCAGCGCCCCATAGCGGGCGTGATCTGGAGCTGCATGTGCTGGTGCGCGAAAACAGTGCGCAAAACCTGATGGAGCAACTGCAACGCAACCGCATGGCCCGGATCGAGATGCCTTTCGGCGATACCCACCTGGCCGAGCTGCCAGAGGGCCCGCTGGTGTTGATCGCTGCGGGTACCGGCATGGCGCAGATGCACAGCCTGATCGAGCATTGCCGGTCCAGGGGTTTCAAGTACCCGGTGCATTTGTATTGGGGCGTGCGTCGTCCGGAAGATTTCTACCAGTTGGAACACTGGGAAGAGTGGCAGCAGTTGCCCAACCTTTATCTGCACAAGGTCGTCAGCGACCTGTGTGGCTGGGAAGGCCGCTGCGGCATGCTGCATGAGGCGGTATGCGAGGACATTGCCGACCTGTCGTCAGTGCATGTGTATGCCAGCGGTTCGCCGGCGATGATCTACGCCACCCTGGATGCTCTGGTGAATGCCGGTATGGATGCCCATCAGATGCGTGCCGATGTGTTTGCCTACGCCCCGCGGCCCTGACACCCATCAGGTCCGCGCTTGTCGTTATAACTCTGTATATAACCCATCGGTATTTAGTTAATTAGATGAATGCCGGTAGGTTATATAAGTCATTCAATTTGAATGGCTTCTAACCAGTGGTATTTAACTAGCCTTGAAACTTATGTGTCTTGCAGTTACTGCCAAGCGTTCTATTAAGTAACTTCTTTTACGCGGGGAGCCGAACGCTATTTGCCATGACAGCCCTTGAATCCAGCTATGTGCATTTGGCTTACCCTCCGCGGCTCGATCTGGGGCCGCAACTGACTCACGAACAACTTCGCAGCTCCATGCAGTCCACCATGTCCCGGCACCGGGGCGGTCCGGTCTGGTTGTTCGCCTACGGTTCATTGATCTGGCGCCCGGAATGTTCGGCGGTCGAACGCATGCGCGGACGGGTGCATGGCTATCATCGTGGCCTGTATCTGTGGTCCCACGAACATCGCGGCACGCCGGAGCTGCCGGGCCTGGTGTTCGGCCTGGATCGCGGCGGCTCCTGCAGCGGCTTCGCCTATCGGCTGCCGGAGGCGCAACTGGATGCTTCGCTGTATGCCCTGTGGCAGCGTGAAATGCCTTACCCCTCTTATCGCCCGCACTGGCTCAACTGCCGTCTTGAGGATGGCAGCCAGGTCCAGGCGTTGGGTTTTGTGCTGGAGCGGCACTTGCCCAGCTATGCCGGCAACTTGCCCGACCATGTGCTGAGCCAGGTTTTTGAAAGCGCTTGCGGGCGCTACGGCACCACCCGCGATTACGTCGAGCAGACTGTCCAGGCCCTGCGCAGTCATGCCATGCCGGACCGAAACCTGGAAGCACGCCTCAAGCGTTGTGGATCTTCAGGGGGTTGTTGACTCGAGGTTCATTGTTACCGGCTGATCAGTTGCTGTCTCCCGGCAATAGATGCTCCTGCACCTTCTGGCTGTGGGACTCGACCAACCGCCCCTGATCGTCGAAGCGCAACACAATCAGCCAGTCGTAGACCGATTCCGACCAGGATTTCTGTCCGGTCAGAGTTTTGGCGTCGCCACCGAAGGCCTCGATCAGGTTGTAGATCTGCCCATGGTGCCAGGCGATCAGGATCACCGGCGCCTGGTTGTTCTTGGCCAGGGATCTGACCAGCTTGTCCACATCCCGGTTGTCATAGGGCTGTTCGATGGGCAAGTGCAGGCGTTGTGAGAGAGGTACCAGGGTCAGCCTTGGTCGGGCGCTGTCCTCGCTGTCGCGGGTGGCAATCAGGCGTTGCGGCACCAGGTTTTGACCATTCAGTTGCAGCGGGTCGAAATATTGCGCATAGGCTTCGGCGCGCTGCTGGCCCCTGGGGCTCAGGCCGTCGCCCTGATCGGGTTTCTCCGCGTGCCGAATGATCAGCACCGTGGCGTTTCGCAGTCCTGCGTCCTTGGGGCCTTCGTGTGCCGGTGCCTGCAGGGCAATCATTAGTGCCGGTAACGCCAGCAGCCCCTTTAACAGCTTATGCAGCATTGTGTTCATCGTTGGGCCTCTCACAAGGGAAGACGCTGCCAGCCAGCAGCGCCGGATCGCTCGCATGATTGAAGCTGAAATATCCCGTGAGGAGGTCGATGGCCCCTGAAAATCTTCAAGGACCACGTTCGCCAAGGGATCAGCGCACCTGCACCACCACCTTGCCCACGGCCTTGCGCTGACCAAGATCGTCAATGGCCCGGGCCGCCTTGGCCAGCGGATAGACCTGTGACACCAGTGGCTTGAGCTTGCCTTCGGCGAACCAGCCGAACAGCTGCTGGAAGTTTGCTGCGTTGTCCTGTGGCTGGCGTTGGGCGAAGGAGCCCCAGAACACACCCACCACTGCGGCACCTTTGAGCAGTGCCAGGTTGACCGGCAACTCGGGGATGCGCCCGCTGGCAAAACCCACCACCAGCAGGCGGCCATTCCAGGCAATGGAACGGATGGCCTGGTCGAACAGGTCACCGCCCACCGGGTCGTAGATCACGTCGGCGCCATTGCCGTCGGTCAGGCGCTTGATCTCGTCCTTCAGGTTGCTTTCGCTGTAGTTCACCAGCTCATCGGCACCGGCGGCCTTGGCCACCGCGAGTTTCTCCGCGCTGCTGGCAGCTGCAATCACCCGGGCACCCATGGCCTTGCCGATTTCCACGGCCGCCAGCCCGACCCCTCCCGAGGCGCCCAGCACCAGCAGGGTCTCGCCGGGTTGCAGGTTGCCCCGTTGCTTGAGGGCGTGCATCGACGTGCCGTAGGTCATGCTGAAGGCCGCGGCGGTGTTGAACTCCATGGCGGCGGGAATTGGCAACACGTTATAGCCGGGCACCGCCACCTGCTCGGCAAAACTGCCCCAGCCAGTCAGGGCCATGACCCGGTCGCCGACCTTGAGATGACCGACCTTCTCGCCCACTGCGCTGACCACGCCGGCCGCTTCGCCGCCTGGAGAGAACGGGAATGGCGGCTTGAACTGATACTTGCCCTCGATGATCAGGGTGTCCGGGAAGTTGACTCCTGCGGCATGCACGTCCAGCAGGATCTCGTTCTTCTTCGGCAGTGGGCTTGCGACCTCTTCCAGCACCAGCGTTTCGGCGGGGCCGAAGGCTTTGCACAGCACGGCTTTCATCAGGGCTATTCCTTTGGGAGTGGTGGCCGATAAGTGTAGGAGTGTGAATCAGGCGGTCAACGAGCATGCCCGGTCCTGATAGTCAGCCATAAGCTTGTGCTTGGGCTCAGGCGGGCAGAGCTTTATGCTAGGCCGCAAACCGGATTAAGGAGCGAATTGTGAAAGCGTGGATCATCTTGCTGTTGGCCCTCTCCCTGCCGATGGCAGCCATGGCCGAAGAGGCCAAAGAAGGCGAAGCACCGAAAGTCAGCTACATCAGCCTGAGCCCGCCGTTCGTGGGTAACTACGGCTTGGATGGCAGCCCAAAACTCAAGGTCTATAAGGCTGACGTGGCCCTGCGGGTGACTGGCGATGCCTCGGCCCAGGCGGTCAAGGCCAACGAACCGCTGATCCGCAACCAGCTGGTGGCACTGTTCGCCCAGCAGACCACCGACACCATGAATAACGTCGAGGCCAAGGAAAAACTGCGCCAGGAAGCCCTCAAGCAGGTGCAGCAAGTGATGAACGACGAAACCGGCAAGCCGGTAGTGGAAGACTTGTTGTTCAACAACCTGATCATTCAGTAGGCCTGCCCGCTGTAGGAGCTGGCTTGCCAGCGAAGACGCCCGAGAGGGCGATACAGGGCTGAGGCCCTTTCGCCGGCAAGCCGGCTCCTACGAGGTGTGGGTCATGAGGCGAGGCTCTTGCGAAAGCGCGCCAGGGCGATGGCGAAGAACAGCAGGCCGATCGCCGCCAGGGCCAGCAGGTCGGGCCAGACCACATTGACCCCGGCATCTCGGAACAGAATCGCTGCGCTGAGGCTGACGAAGTGCGTTGACGGCGAGCCTTGCATCACCCATTGCAGCCATTGCGGCATGCTGTCCAGAGGCGTGCTGCCACCGGACAACAGCAGCATCGGGATGATCACCGGGATCGCCAGCAAGCCGAACTGTGGGGTCGAGCGAGCCAGGGTGGCCAGGAAGATCCCCAGGGCGGTGCTGGCGAACAGATAGAGTGCGGTCACCATCAGGAACAGCCCCATTGAACCTGCCAGGGGTACTCCCAGTACGCCTTTGACGATCACCTCCAGCGATATCCAGGTGCACACCACCACCACCAGCATATTGCTCCAGACCTTCGCCAGCATGATCTCCAGGGCCGTCAGCGGCAGCACCAGCAGATGGTCGAGGGTGCCATGCTCGCGCTCGCGCAGCAGCGCGGTGCCGGTGAGCACGATAGCCAGGATGGTAATGTTGTTGACGATCTGGATCACCGCGAGGAACCAGCCGCCTTGCAGGTTGGTGTTGAACAGTGCTCGGGTGGTCAACAGCGCCGGGGCCTTGCTCGCGGCATCTGCCTGATTGGCATAGTTGAGCAGCTCGCGCTGGAAGATCCGGCCGATGTAGCCGGCGCCCATGAACGCCTGGCTCATGGCGGTGGCGTCGACGTTGACCTGTACCGCGGGTTGGCGCCCGGCCAGCAGGTCGCTCTGGAAGTTGGCGGGAACGTTGATCACGAACGTGTACTGGCCGCTGTCCATCACCGCGTCCAGCTGGTCATAGGGCAATGCTGCCGGGGTCTGGAACTCCGGTGGTTGCAGCGACTCGGCCAGTTGCCGTGATAGCGCGCTGTGGTCTTCATCCACCAAAGCCACGCTGGCGTTGTGCACACCGATCACCGAACCGGCAGCGGGCAGGTAGATGGCCACGGTGAAGGCATACAGCAGAAACAGCAGCAAGACGCTGTCGTGGCGCAGGCTGGTGAGTTCCTTCAGACCCAGGCGCAGGATGTGGGCAAGCCGGTTCATCAGACCTCCTGCTTTTTCAACATGACCAGGCTGAGCCCGGTGAAACCGAGGAAAAACCCGATCAGTGCCAGGCACTGGGGCCAGAGTTCGCGCAGGTCCAGGGCTTTGGTGAAGGTGCCGACGGCGATGTCGAGGAAGTATCCGGCGGGGAATAACTGCCCCATGATCGCCGCCGAACCGTCGAGGGACGAGCGCGGCACGATCAGCCCAGAGAACTGGATGGTTGGCAGGCTGGTGATGATCATGGTGCCGAGAATCGCTGCGATCTGAGTGCGAGTGAAGGCGGAGATCAGCAAGCCCATGCTGGTAGTGGCCAGCACGTAGAGCACGCCACCCAGGGCCAGGGTCAGGCCGCTGCCCTTGAAGGGAACGCCGAACAGCCAGCGGTTCATGGCCACCAGCAAGCCCAGGTTGATCAGGCTGACGGCCAGGTAGGGTGCCTGTTTGCCGAGGAGGAACTCCAGGCGGGTCAGGGGTGTGGCGTAGAAGTTGGTGATCGAGCCCAGTTCCTTCTCGCGGACGATGCCCAGGGCGGTGAGCATGGCCGGAATGAAGGCCAGGATCAGTGCCATGACTCCGGGGCCGATGGCGTTGACGCTGACCACGTCCTGGTTGTAGCGGAAGCGGGTTTCCAGCTTGGCTGCGGGCCTTGAGTGAAGTGCCGGGCTACTCTGCTCTGCCAGCAGTTGCAGGTTGGCCTGATGCACCGCCTCGACATAGTTGCGGCTGGTTTCCGCGCGAAACGGCATGCCACCGTCCAGCCAGGCGGCCACGGCAGGCTGGCGTCCGGCATACAGGTCGCGGCCGAAACCGGGGGGGATCTCCAGGGCCAGCTTGATCTCCGAACGCTGCAGGCGTCGATGCAGTTCGGCGGAGTTGCGGATCGTCGGTTTTTCCTCGAAATAGCGTGAGCTGCGGAAGGCCTCCAGGTAGGCACGGCTTTGCGGCGTCTGGTCCTGGTCGTAGACCGCGAAGGCGAGCTTTTCCACATCCAGGGAAATGCCGTAGCCGAAGATCACCATCATGAAGATCGCTCCCAGCAGGGCAAAGCCCAGGCGCACCTTGTCTCGCAGCAGCTCCTTGCCCTCGCGGGTGGCCACTGCCAGCAGCCGGGCCAGGCTCAATCCCGAGCGGGCAGGTGCGAGGCCTGTAGTGTGGGCCGCAGATGCCGCCACCGGAGGCGGTGCAGGTGCGTCCGGTGCCCCTTGGGCATCTTCCAGGCAGCGGACGAAGGCAGCTTCCAACGTGTCGCCGGCAAACTGCTGTTGCAGTGCCGCCGGGGTGTCACAGGCCAGTACTTTGCCCGCGTGCATCAGCGAGATGCGATCGCAGCGCTGGGCTTCGTTCATGAAGTGGGTGGAGAGGAAGATGGTCACGCCCTGCTCCCGGGACAGCTCGATCAACAAGCGCCAGAAATCATCGCGGGCTGCCGGGTCGACCCCGGAGGTGGGTTCGTCGAGGATCAGCACTTCCGGGCGGTGCAGCACGGCCACTGCCAGGGACAGACGCTGGCGCAGCCCAAGGGGCAGGGCGCCGGACTGTTGTTCGGCGATCTCCCCCAGGTCGAAGCGTTGGATCAGCTCCTCGATACGTGGGCCGCTTTCGGCTTTCGGCAGGTCGAACAGGCGGGCGTGCAGCTCGAGGTTCTGGCGCACGCTGAGTTCGCCGTACAGGGAGAAACTCTGAGACATGAAGCCAACCCGCTTGCGGGTGGCCAGGTCCTTGGCATCCACCGGGTTACCCAGCAGCTTGGCGCTGCCCTCGCTGGCGGGCATCAGCCCGGTGAGGACTTTCATGGTGGTGGTCTTGCCGCAGCCGTTGGAGCCGAGGAAGCCGAAGATCTCCCCACGACCGATGGCGAAGCTGACCTTGTTGACGGCGGTGAAGTCCCCGAAGCGCAGGGTCAGCTCGTGGGCTTCGATGGCGATGTCCTGGTTGTCGCCCGAGCGCGGCGGGATCACCAGCGGCTGATTGTCGTGGCCGCTGTCGCCCTGGTAATGGGTGAAGGCGTCATCCAGCTTGCCGCTGGGCGTCACCTGCGCCAGTTCCTGACTCAGGCCCTGGGCGATCATCTTGCCGCGGTCGAGCATCAGGCAATGTTCGAACTGCTCGGCCTCTTCCATGTAGGCGGTGGCCACCAGCAGGGTCAGTTGCGGGCGTTGCTGGCGCACGTCTTCCACCAGTTCCCAGAAGCGCCGGCGCGAGAGCGGGTCGACCCCGGTGGTGGGTTCGTCGAGGATCAGCAGGTCCGGCTCATGGATCAGCGCACAGCACAGGCCGAGCTTCTGTTTCATCCCGCCGGACAGTTTGCCGGCCGGCCGTTCGGCAAAGCGCAGCAGATCGGTGGCCAGCAGCAGGCTGTGCATGCGCTGCTCACATTCGTCACGGGGCAGGCCGAACAGCGTGGCAAAGAAACGGATGTTCTCGCTGATGGACAGCTCGGGATACAGGTTGCCCCCCAAGCCTTGGGGCATGAAGGCAATGCGCGGGTAGAGGCTGCTGCGGTGGCGGCGCTGGGAAATGGCGCCACCGAGCACATCCAGCTCACCCTGCTGGAGCTTCTTGACCCCGGCGATCAGCCCGAGAAGGCTCGACTTGCCGGCACCGTCTGGCCCGATAAGGCCGCAGCGGGTGCCTGCCGGCAGGCTGAAGCTGATGTCTATCAGCGCTTGCTGTGAGCCGTAGCGATGGCTGATGCCGGTCGCTTGCAGCGCCAGGCCGCTCATTTCAGGTTAGCCGGCCAGTCCACGGGAGCGGTGCGCACATAACCGGCACCGGGCATTCCCGGCTTGGCCTGGGGCACGGACGCGGGTTGGGTCAGGCGCACCTTGACCCGGAACACCAGCTTTTGGCGCTCGTCCCGGGTTTCCACCTCTTTAGGGGTGAATTGGGATTTGGCTGCGACGAAGCTGATCTTCGCCGGCAGCGGCTGGTTGGGCAGGGCATCGAGGAGAATCCGCGACTCATCGCCAACTGTCAGGCGCCCAGTGACCGAGGCCGGCAGGTAGAGGTTCATGTACTGGTCGTTGGGGTCGATCAGCAACAGGACCCGACCGCCAGCCCCCAGTACTTCGCCGGGCTCGGCCAGGCGCAGTTGGATAATACCGTCGATGGGGGCTCGCAGGCTGCTGTCGTCGATCTCACTGGTGAGCTGGGCAACTTGGGCCTGGGCGGCGCCGATAGCCGCCTTGACCGCAGCGACCTGGGCTTGGGCCGCCAGTACCGCAGCATTGCCGGTGTTCAGTCGAGCCTGTTGCTGGTCAATGATCTGCTGGCTGGCGAAGCCGCGTCTGAACAGCTCCTGGGAGCGCTTGAGTTCCTGATTGGCCAGGAGCAGTTCGCTCTGGCGCAACTGCACGTTGGCTTGTGCCGCGGACAGGTTTTCCCGGGTTCGCACTACTTCGGCCTCGGCCTGATTGCGCTGGGCTTCGAGGGTCCGGGTATCCATGCGTGCCAGCAACTGGCCCTGGAGTACCTTGTCGCCTTCATTGACCCGTACTTCCGCCAGGCGCCCGGGGATTTTGCTGGCGATCTGTACCTCGGTGGCTTCGAGCCGCCCATTGCCCATGCTCAGCCCTTCGGGCAGGCGATCCCGCAGGGATTTCCAGTAGCCAAAGCCACCCGCGGCGAGCAACAGAATCAAGAGGGAGACAGCGAAAAGACGGGAAGAACGGTGGTTCGTCGACATGTATCTGCGTCCTGCGGCTATAGCATCCTAGTTTGACGGATCAAGGCTTTTGGCAGCTTGATGCTCGTCAAATGAAAGGGGCAAGCCTAAACCTATTGTCCGCAAGCTGCATGACGATCAGGGCAAAAAAACCTGGAGTCGGCGCCGTGCCGGTTGCCAGGCCACGGCGTATGGGGCTTAGCGCTCAGCGCAGGGCGAGCACCGCCGCCCACTGATCTGCGGTGACCGGCATGACCGACAGGCGACTGCCTTTTTGCACCAGGGGCATTTCGGCGAGTGCGGTTTGCTGCTTGAGGTAATCCAGGCGCAGGACCTTGTCGAAGGTTTCCACATGGGCCACGTCGATGGCGCTCCAGGCATTCTTCTCGGCGCTGGACTTGGGGTCGAAATAGACGCTGTCAGGTTCCAGGGCAGTAGGGTCCGGGTAGGCCGCCTGGATAATTCGGCCTATGCCGGCGATACCCGGTTCCGGGCAACTGGAGTGGTAGAAAAAGAACTCGTCGCCGACCGCCATGGCACGCAGGAAGTTGCGTGCCTGGTAGTTGCGTACCCCATCCCAGCGGGCTTGGCCGAGTTGCTGCAGACCCTCGATCGAGAGTTCATCCGGCTCGGACTTCATCAGCCAATAGGCCATCTTTCTTCCCCTCCAAAGGGTGATTGGGCAGGTTGTCGGGCAATTTTATGACAAACCGACGGTCGGTTGACGTCAGCGTTTGCGTGTCGGTTCACGTTATCGCAGAATGCCGGGATTTTAAGCTTGACGCTGCTGCACGGCCTGTTATGGAACCCGCTGCTGTCATCGTGTGTGATTTGCCTGAGGGGGGGCAATCGATGAAACGCCAACCGGATTTACTATGGATTTTGGTTATTTTGTTCGGTTTGGGCGTGGTGACCACCGGTTATGCCCAAAGCTTGTGGTCCAACAAGACCGATGCCCCGATCGAGATCGCCCAACAGCAGCCGCAACCGTTTAAGCGTTGAGCCAGGCCTGGCGCCGCGGTTTGGATGTTGCGCCTATCGGCTGAAGTACCACCCCTGATCAGTCACGGTGCCGTGCAACGGCACATCCCAGCTGGCCTGATCCAGTCTTTCGACTTTCTGGCATTCATGAGCCAGCCCCAACAGCTTTGGCTTGCGCCAGCTCTTGCGCCGCGCGAGATAGGCCAGGCTGCGGTCATAGAAACCGCCGCCCATTCCCAGGCGTCCGCCTTGTTCATCGAATCCCACCAGTGGCAGGAGCACCAGGTCCAAAGCCCAGACCTTGCGTTGCCGTGCAGCATTGATCCTGGGTTCGAGGATGCGAAAACGATTGGGTCGCAGCTTTTCTCCCGGTCGAATGCGCTGGAAGACCATCTTGGTTCGTGGCCAGGCACTGAGCACCGGCAGGTAGGTGGCCTTGCCCCGGCGCTGGGCGGCGCGCAGCACCAGGCGTGGATCGATCTCACCATCGGTAGGCAAATACAGCGACAGGTGCTTCGCCCTGCGAAACGCTGGATTCTGCGCCAGTTGGCGGTACAGGCCGCGGGCGGCTTGGCGTTGTTGGGCTGATGTCAGGGCGCGACGTGCTTTACGCAGCATGCGTCGAAGTTGCGGGCGGGAAAGCGGCGCAGGTTCGGTCATGGAAGAGGCTATGCAAGGTCGGATATGGCAGAACAGCCTACCCGGAAAAACCAACGCCAGCATGGATAACTGGCATTGGTCGGTAATTCAGGCTCCCCGGGCGAACCGCTGTCGACTTAGCCCTTGAACCCGAAAGTTCAAGGCGGAAGATGCAGCAGGCTTTAAGGCTTTCCGTCTAGCGGACATGCACACCAGCCCAACGTGCAACTTCCAGGGTAGTGCGAATCGGCTCAGGGACATCGCCAACTGGCAAGCACCCCAGGGAGTGGCGGAAGTATACCGCAACCTCGATCAGGAATCAGCTTTGCTTGTGTCCGAATCAGTGGCCAGAACCAGGTCAACGCGATCCAGCAGATCCCGCACTTGTTCGCGGGTTGTCGCACTGGCCTGCACATCCGGACGCTCCTGACGGTGCAGCAGGTCGTGAGTGATGTTCAGGGCGGCCATGACGGCAATGCGGTCGGCGCCAATGACTTTGCCGCTGCTGCGAATTTCGCGCATCTTGCCGTCCAGGTAGCGGGCTGCACTCACCAGGTTGCTGCGCTCTTCCTGGGGACAGATGATTGAATACTCTTTGTCGAGGATCTGCACGGTAACGCTATTGCTTGAACTCATGAGTCTTGCTCCAGGGCCTTGAGGCGCGAAATCATCGATTCGACCTTACGCCGGGCGATTTCGTTTTTTTCAATGAGGTGCGCGCGTTCCTCGCGCCAGGTCTTTTCCTGAGCTAATAAGAGTGCGTTTTGACTCTTTAGTTGCTCGACCCGGGTAATAAGCAGTTCGAGTCTGGCCATCAGTGCGTGCAGGTCGGTGTCTTCCATTGTGTCCCACTGAAGTTGGTCTGATGAGTGGCAACTGGCTGAGCAGCGCCTGGAAGGGCTGAACAGTCCTGGCGCATCTGGCGCTGCCCGGTCGGCAATCTGTCATTCGCCCAACGCCTCGCGGACCGTTGTGACGGGGCGCAAAGCACAACGCGGCGCTGGCAATGAATGATGACACGCCCTACGATACAAGGCCTTCATTCTAGACATTGCGCCGCTTGGCGCCTAGCTGCCCATGCCCATTCAGAATTCCCCGTATAACGCCTTCGCCACCCTGCTCAGCAGCAGTGGTCATCCTGTTTCTCCTGCCGAATTGCACGGCCTGTTGCTGGGTCGCAGTTGCGCCGGCGCCGGGTTCGAGGTCGATGGTTGGCTGGTGGACGCCACCGAACTGCTCGAAGGCGAACCGCAAGACAACGTGCGCAACGCCTTGATCGGCCTGCAGGAAATGGTCAAGGGCGAGCTCACCAGCGACGACATGACCGTGGTCCTGTTGCTGCCCAGCGATGACGCGCCACTGGCCGAACGTGCCGCGGCCCTGGGTCAGTGGTGCCAGGGGTTCCTCGCCGGTTTCGGCCTCAACTCCCGTGACAGCAGCTCCTTGAGCGTCGAGGCCACGGAAGTGTTGCAGGACCTTGCCGCTATCGCCCAGGTGCAGGACGCGTTGGAAGAATCCGACGACGGTGAAGGCGACTACATGGAAGTGATGGAGTACCTGCGGGTCGCACCGTTGCTGCTGTTCACCGAAACCAACAAGACCGTTGCACCGGCTGCCAAGCCTTCTCTGCACTGACTGACAGGGAACTGCATCTGCCCATGATTCATATCCCGAAAGCGGAATACAGCCGTCGCCGCAAGGCACTCATGGCGCAGATGGAGCCCAACAGTATCGCGATCCTGCCGGCGGCGGCCGTGGCCATTCGCAACCGCGATGTGGAACACGTCTACCGCCAGGACAGCGACTTCCAGTACCTCAGCGGTTTCCCCGAGCCCCAGGCGGTGATCGTGCTGATGCCCGGGCGCGAGCATGGCGAGTACGTGCTGTTCTGTCGCGAGCGCAATGCCGAGCGTGAGCTTTGGGACGGCCTGCGGGCCGGACAGGAAGGCGCGATCCGCGACTATGCTGCGGACGATGCGTTCCCCATCACCGATATCGACGACATTCTCCCTGGCCTGATCGAGGGGCGTGACCGGGTCTATTCGGCCATGGGCAGCAACCCGGAATTCGACCGCCACCTGATGGACTGGATCAACGTGATCCGCTCTAAAGCGCACCTCGGCGCCCAGCCACCGAACGAATTCGTTGCCCTGGATCATCTGCTGCATGACATGCGCCTGTATAAATCGGCGGCAGAAGTGAAGGTGATGCGCGAAGCGGCGCGAATTTCCGCCCAGGCCCATATCCGTGCGATGCAGGCCAGCCGTGCCGGTTTGCATGAGTTCAGCCTGGAAGCCGAGCTGGACTACGAGTTTCGCAAGGGCGGGGCGAAGATGCCGGCTTATGGCTCCATCGTCGCGGCTGGGCGCAACAGCTGCATCCTGCACTATCAGCAGAATGACGCCGTGCTCAAGGACGGTGACCTGGTGCTGATCGACGCCGGTTGTGAAATCGACTGCTATGCCAGCGATATCACCCGAACCTGGCCGGTCAATGGCAAGTTCTCTCCCGAGCAGAAGGCGATCTACGAACTGGTGTTGGCTTCTCAGGAAGCCGCCTTTGCCGAGATCGCCCCGAACAAGCACTGGAACCAGGCCCATGAGGCGACGGTACGGGTGATTACCTCCGGCCTGGTGGACCTGGGCCTGCTGGAAGGCGATGTCGATGAGCTGATTGCCAGCGAGGCCTACAAGGTGTTCTACATGCACCGTGCTGGACACTGGCTAGGCATGGATGTGCACGACGTCGGCGAATACAAGGTCGGCGGCGAGTGGCGGGTGTTGGAGGTCGGCATGGCGCTGACTGTGGAGCCGGGCATCTATATCTCCCCGGGCAACCAGCAAGTAGCGAAGAAGTGGCGCGGCATTGGCGTGCGCATCGAGGACGACGTGGTAGTGACCAAGCAGGGCTGTGAAATTCTGACGGACGGCGTGCCGAAACGGATCGCCGAGATCGAGGCACTGATGCTCACTGCCCGGACCCAGGCGCTATGAGCCGGGTCAATCTGGCAATCATTGGTGGCGGCCTGGTAGGCGCCAGCTTGGCCTTGGCCCTGCAGGCCGGCGCCAAGGCCCGTGGCTGGAAGATCGTGCTGATCGAGCCGTTTGCCCCCGGCGACAGTTTCCAGCCCAGCTACGACTCGCGCTCTTCGGCCCTGTCCTTCGGTGCCCGGCAGATCTACCAGCGCCTGGGGTTGTGGCAGGAAATCTCCCGTCGCGCCGAGCCCATCAAGCAGATCCATGTGTCTGATCGCGGGCGGTTTTCCACTGCGCGCCTGTCGGCCATGGAAGAGGGGGTTCCAGCCCTGGGTTATGTGGTGGAGAACGCCTGGCTTGGCCAATGCCTGTGGCAAGGCCTGGACAAGGATGTGATCAGTTGGCGCTGCCCGGCTGAAGTCACCCGCCTGGAGCCGCTGGAAGGCGGCTATCGCCTGACCCTCAATGACGAAACCACTCTGGAGTGCGACCTGGCAGTGCTCGCCGACGGCGGCCGCTCCGGCTTGCGCGAAAAACTGGGGATCGGGGTCAAGAACCGTCCCTACAACCAGAGCGCGCTGATTGCCAACATCACCCCCAGCGAAGCCCACAACGGTATGGCCTTCGAGCGCTTCACCGATGATGGGCCGATGGCCCTGCTGCCGTTGCCGGAAAATCGCTGCGCACTGATCTGGACCCGCCAGGGCATGGATGCGCAGCGCCTGGCCGACCTGGATGAGCGCAGTTTCCTCAGCGAATTGCAGGGTGTGTTCGGCTATCGCCTGGGGACCCTGAAACAAGTGGGCGCCCGGCACCTGTATCCGCTGTCCCTGGTGGAAGCCGAAGAGCAGGTACGCCCGCATCTGGTGGTCCTGGGCAACGCCGCCCACAGCCTGCACCCGATTGCCGGCCAGGGTTTCAACCTGTCGCTGCGTGATGCCCAGGCGTTGGCGGATGCCTTGTTGGCCAGTGAGCAGCCTCCGGGTGATTTTGCGGTTCTGCAGGCCTATCGCGAGCGCCAACGCCAGGACCAGAACCTGACAGTGGGCTTCTCCGATCAGGTCACGCGGCTGTTCGGCAGCAAGCTACCGCTGTTGTCCGTGGGGCGCAATTTGGGATTGCTTGGACTGGATCTGCTGCCCCCGGCCAAACGCTGGTTTGCACGTCAGGCCATGGGCCTGGGTACCCGTCCGGATGCGTGACTGGTTGACCCGGCGCGTCGGCAAGGCACGCCTGCTGCGCTGGTTGCTGAGCCTGTATCCACCCTATCTGGGAGCCGGTGTGCGGGTGCGGTACATCAGCGCGGACTTCCGCGAAGTCCAGGTGTCCATGGGCTTGGGCTGGTACAACCGCAACTATGTCGGGACCCAGTTCGGCGGCAGCCTGTATTCGATGGTGGACCCGTTTTTCATGCTGATGTTGATGGAAAGCCTCGGTCGCGACTACATCGTCTGGGACAAGGCCGCGGCCATCGACTTCATTGCTCCGGGCAAGGGCCCGGTGTTTGCCCGGTTCAGCATCGATCAGGCGCTGCTGGATGAGATCCGCCGGCAGACCGCCAGCGGCGAGAAGTACCTGCCGCAGTTGCAGGTGGAGATTCACGACGGCTCCGGCACCTTGGTGGCGCGGGTCGATAAAACCCTTTACGTGCGGCTCAAGCCGCAAGCGAGACAGGCTTAAAGCATGGAAATGCGCGCAGATGTGCTGATTGTCGGAGCCGGAATGGTCGGCAGTGCCTTGGCGCTGGCGTTGCAGGGCAGCGGCCTGGAAGTGCTGTTGCTCGATGGCGGCCCTTTGAGTGTCAAGCCTTTCGACGCCGAATCGCCTTTCGAACCGCGGGTCAGCGCCTTGTCGGCGGCCAGCCAGCGGATTCTGCAGCGCCTCGGTGTCTGGGATGGCGTCGCTAGCCGACGCAGCAGTCCCTATTGCGACATGCAGGTCTGGGATGGCAGTGGCACCGGGCAGATTCACTTCTCGGCGTCCAGCGTGCATGCCGAGGTACTCGGGCACATTGTCGAGAACCGCGTGGTCCAGGATGCCCTGCTTGAGCGTCTGCACGAATGCGATATCGGCCTGTTGGCCAATGCGCGATTGGAGCAGATGCGTCGCTCCGGCGATGACTGGCTGCTGACCCTGGCGGACGGTCGGGTATTGCGCGCGCCGCTGGTGATCGCCGCCGACGGTGCCAACTCGGCGGTGCGTCGTCTCACCGGATGCGCCACCCGCGAGTGGGATTATCTGCACCATGCCATCGTTACCAGCGTGCGCTGTAGCCAGCCTCACCAACTGACGGCCTGGCAGCGTTTCACTGATACCGGGCCACTGGCTTTCCTGCCGTTGGTACGAGATGGACAGCACGATTGGTGCTCGATCGTCTGGTCCACCACGCCTGCTGAGTCCGAGCGCCTGATGGCCCTGGACGACGCAAGCTTCTGTGCTGAACTGGAGCGCGCCTTCGAAGGCCGCCTGGGCAGTGTGCTCGGCGCCGATCCACGGCTCTGCGTGCCGCTGCGCCAGCGGCATGCCAAGCGCTATGTGGCAGAAGGCTTGGCACTGATTGGTGACGCCGCCCATACCATTCACCCGCTGGCGGGGCAGGGGGTCAATCTGGGCTTCCTCGACTCTGCAGTGCTGGCGGAAGTGCTGTTGCAGGCACTCAGCCGTGGCGAACGCCTGGCCGAGGTCAAGGTGCTGAGCCGTTTCGAGCGCCGGCGCATGCCGCATAACTTGGCGCTGATGGCGGCCATGGAAGGTTTTGAACGGCTGTTCCAGGCCGATCCGCTGCCACTGCGCTGGCTGCGCAATACCGGTTTGAAGATGGTCGATCAGATGCCCGAGGCCAAAGCCTTGTTCGTACGTCAGGCACTGGGGCTCAGTGGCGATCTGCCGGAGTTGGCCAAGGCGTAGGCGCTGGCTTGCCGACGAAGGGGCCACTGCTTCCGGGCGGCCTCTTCTGCGCAACATCTCGTAACTCCTCAACGCCGGGTTCGGTTGAGAAGCTAAATGTGAGTCCTTATCATTTCGCCTCATTTTGAATTCGAGAGACCGCTCCCATGTTGGCACCGAAGCGTCTACTGACCGCCCTGGCACTCACACTCATCGGTGGCACCGCCTATGCCGCTGATGAAGTCGTGGTCTACTCCTCGCGTATTGATGAGCTGATCAAGCCGGTGTTCGATGCCTACACCCAAAAGACTGGGGTGAAGATCAAGTTCATCACCGACAAGGAAGCGCCGCTGATGCAGCGGATCAAGGCCGAAGGCGAGAACGCCACCGCCGACCTGCTGCTCACCGTGGATGCGGGAAACCTCTGGCAGGCCGAGCAGATGGGCATCCTGCAGCCGTTCACCTCCAAGGTCATCGACAGCAACATTCCCCTGCAATACCGCTCCTCCAATCACGCCTGGACCGGTCTTAGCCTGCGGGCACGGACCCTGGCCTACTCCACCGACCGGGTCAAACCTTCCGAGTTGACCAGCTACGAAGCCCTGGCGGGCAAGCAGTGGGAAGGCCGCCTGTGCCTGCGTACCGCGAAGAAGGTCTACAACCAGTCGCTGACCGCGACCCTGATCGAAACCCACGGTGCCGAGAAGACCGAGGAGATCATCAAGGGCTGGGTCAACAACCTGTCCACCGATGTATTTTCCGACGACATCGCAGTGCTGGAGGCGATCAACGCCGGGCAATGCGACGTCGGCATCGTCAACACCTACTACTACGGCCGCCTGCACAAGCAAAAGCCGAACCTGGCGGTGAAGCTGTTCTGGCCGAACCAGGCTGATCGCGGGGTGCACGTCAACCTGTCGGGCATTGGCCTGACCAAGCATGCACCGCATCCGGAAGCGGCCAAGGCGCTGGTGGAGTGGATGACCACGCCTGAAGCGCAGAAGATCTTTGCCGACGTCAACCAGGAATTCCCGGCCAACCCGGCCGTAGAGCCTTCTGCGGAAGTGGCCAGTTGGGGCAAGTTCGTGGCCGACACCCTGCCGGTCGAGATTGCCGGCAAGCGCCAGGCCGAAGCCATCCGCTTGATGGATCGCGCTGGCTGGAATTGAGCCTGCCGTTATACTGCGCCCCGCTTCTGCGGGGCGTTTTCTTTAACGGCCGGCAGCAGCGGGCTTGCCCGCGATGACCGTGCCGCGCACTCCCTGTAACTGCCATCTGCCCGAGAGTTTTTTGTGGCCCATCCCGCCCAACGTCGCTGGTATCCCCTGGTCTTTGCCGTAGCGGCCCTGGTCCTGTTGCCGCTGAGCGTGTTGCTGTTGTCCTGGCAGGCGATCGATACACAGATCTGGTCCCACTTGTGGGACACGCAGATGCCGCGTCTGTTGAGCAACACCCTGATCCTGGTGCTCGGCGTGGGCGTGGGCGTCACGCTGTTGGGCGTGAGCCTGGCGTGGCTCACCAGTCTCTGCGAGTTCCCCGGACGACGCTGGCTGGATTGGGCGCTGATGTTGCCGTTCGCGATTCCGGCTTACGTGCTGGCCTTTGTCTTTGTCGGCCTGCTGGATTTTTCCGGGCCGGTGCAGAGTTTGCTGCGGGATTGGTTCGGCAGCGGCTTGCGCCTGCCCAGGGTGCGCTCCACCGGTGGGGTGATCCTGGTGCTGGTGCTGGTGTTCTATCCCTATGTCTATCTGTTGGCGCGCAACGCTTTCCTGGCCCAGGGCAAGGGCTTGATGGAGGCCGCACGAGTCCTTGGGCAATCCCCCTGGCAGGCGTTCTGGCGCGTGGCATTGCCCATGGCGCGGCCGGCCATTGGCGCCGGTGTGGCTTTGGCGCTGATGGAGACCCTGGCGGATTTCGGCGCCGTGTCGGTGTTCAATTTCGACACCTTCACCACAGCCATCTACAAGACCTGGTATGGCTTCTTCAGCCTCTCCAGTGCCGCGCAGTTGGCCAGTCTGTTGCTGCTGGTGGTGATGTTGGTGCTGTACGGCGAGCGGCGAGCCCGGGGAGCCAGCCGCACCGGCAACGAGCGGCCCCGGGGCAAGGCCTTGTATCACCTGCGGGGAATCAAGGCGGTGGCGGCCACCGGCTGGTGCCTGCTGGTGTTCGCCTGTGCGTTCGTGATCCCGCTGCTGCAATTGCTGGCGTGGTTCTGGCAGCGCGGGCGCTTCGACCTGGATGAGCGTTATGCCGGGCTGATTATCCATACCTTGTATCTGGGGGGCATGGCAGCGCTGATTACCGTCAGCGTGGCGTTGCTGCTGGCATTCGCTAGGCGCCTGGCGCCGACCCGGGGCATCCGCGCCGGGGTCAGCCTGGCCAACCTGGGTTATGCCTTGCCTGGCTCGGTGCTCGCGGTGTCGATCATGCTGGCCTTCAGTTATCTGGATCGCGAGCTGGTGATTCCGCTTTCCAGCTGGCTGGGCGAGGCCGGCAAGCCGCTGTTGCTGGGTAGCCTCAGTGCGTTGTTGCTGGCTTATCTGGTGCGTTTCATTGCCGTGGCTTACGGGCCGCTGGAAAACAGTCTGGAGCGGATTCGCCCGTCGCTGCCCGAAGCTGCGCGCAGCCTGGGGGTTGGTGGTCCGCGACTGTTTTTCAAAGTGTATCTGCCGCTGTTGCTGCCCGGGACCTTGAGCGCGGCCCTGCTGGTGTTCGTCGATGTGCTCAAGGAAATGCCCGCCACCTTGCTGATGCGCCCGTTCGGCTGGGACACGCTGGCGGTGCGGATCTTTGAAATGACCAGTGAAGGGGAGTGGGCGCGGGCTTCGCTGCCAGCGTTGACTTTGGTGTTGGTGGGCCTGTTGCCGGTGATTGGCCTGATCCGTCGCTCGGCCCATCGAATCGGTTAGGTGCCAGCCTTCCACCTTGCAGCTACAATGCGCGGCATTCGGTGCGGCCTGTTGTTTGGCCGGGACGCTGAAATCGGCTGAAAGCCATCTATTTCAAGGCTTCCACCCTTGCAGCGCCAGTCCGCACCCTCGCCACGCCCGGAAGGAGAAACCCATGGGACAGCGTACGCCTCTGTATGACCTGCATCTCGCCCTCGGCGCGAAAATGGTCGATTTTGGCGGTTGGGATATGCCCTTGCATTACGGCTCGCAGGTCGAGGAGCACCATCAGGTGCGACGTGATTGCGGTGTGTTCGATGTATCCCACATGACCGTGATCGATGTCAGCGGCGTCCAGGCCAAGGCCTGGCTCCAGCAGTTGCTGGCCAATGACGTCGAACGCCTGAAAAGCCCCGGCCAGGCTTTGTACAGCACCATGCTCAATGAGCGTGGCGGCATTGTCGACGACATGATCGTCTACCGTCTCGAAGACGCTTATCGCCTGGTGGTCAACGCCGCTACCCGGGAGCAGGACCTGGCCTGGATGCAGCTGCAACTGGGGGACTTCCAGGTGCAACTGCACGAGCGCCAGGAGCTGGCCATGCTGGCAATCCAGGGGCCTCAGGCGCGAAACCGGATTGCCGAGCTGGTCACCCAGTCTCGGGGAATACTGATCCAGCAACTCAAGCCTTTCGAAGGCCGCGCCGACGGCGACTGGTTTATTGCCCGTACCGGTTACACCGGCGAGGACGGTCTGGAGATTGTCTTGCCTGCCGAACAGGCGCCGGCATTCTTCAACGACCTGGTCGGGGCGGGGATTTCACCGATTGGCCTGGGTGCGCGGGATACCTTGCGCCTGGAAGCCGGGATGAACCTCTACGGCCAGGACATTCACCAGGATGTGTCGCCGCTGGCGGCGAACATGGCCTGGAGCATTGCCTGGGAGCCGGCATCACGCAAATTCATTGGTCGTATGGCGCTGGAGGCTGAACGAGCGTCCGGCGTGAAGCAGAAACTGGTGGGTTTGGTTCTGGAAGAACGCGGGGTTCTGCGCGCTCATCAGGTGGTTCGCATCGCGGATGTTGGCGAAGGTGAGATCACCAGTGGTAGTTTCTCCCCTACGCTGAGTAAATCGATCGCACTGGCGCGGGTGCCGATGGCCACCGCCGACCGTGCTGAAGTGGAAATCCGTGGCAAGTGGTACCCGGTTCGGGTGGTCAAGCCGACCTTCGTGCGCCATGGCAAAACCTTGATCTAACTTTTTGCAGCCGGCATTGGCCGCTGACATTTCTTCTTGAGGACACAGAACATGAGCGATATCCCTGCCCACCTGCGTTTTGCCGAAAGTCACGAATGGGCCCGTCTGGAGGCCGACGGCAGTGTGACCGTGGGTATTAGCGACCACGCCCAGGAAGCCCTGGGCGATGTGGTGTTCGTCGAGCTGACCGAAGTCGGCACTGTATTTGGTGCAGGGGATCAGGCCGGTGTGGTTGAGTCGGTGAAAGCCGCTTCCGACATCTATGCCCCGGTGGCTGGTGAAGTGATCGCGGTCAACGAAGAGTTGAGCGCCAGTCCCGAGCTGCTCAACAGCGACCCGTACGGCGCCTGGATCTTCAAGCTCAAGCCGAGCAATCTGGCCGATCTGGACAAGTTGCTGGACGCTGCCGGTTACCAGGCCGCCATCGGCGAGTAACCCGGCTCTGCGAGCAAGCCTGCTTTCCTTCCAAGCAAGCTTGCTCGCGAACGCGTTAAGCGTGCTAACCGTTAGTACTGCAACGCTTCTTTCACTGCGGCCACTGCACGTTCCACATCGGCTTTGTTCATGGCGCTGAACATCGGCAACGAGACGATCAGTCGACCGACCCGTTCTGCCACCGGGAACATGCCCTCCTTGAAGCCGCGTTCGCGGTACAGGCTCAGCAAGTGAATGGGCGGATAGTGATAGCCAATGCCGATCCCCCGCTCTTGCATCTGCTCCATGAAGGTCGCGCGAGCCGGTTTGCCATCCTTGCGCTCCGGCAACACCAGCTGGAACAGGTGCCAGTTGCTGTTGGTGAAGTCCGCTGGCGGTAGCTGGGCGCCGTAGCGGGCTTCGAAATCGCTGCCAAAACACTCGAAGTAATGCTGGGCCAGCTCACGTCGGTGGGCGGTGATCTTCTCGATATGGGCAAATTGTCCCAGGCCGATGGCCGCGGCGACATCGGTCATGTTGAACTTGCCCCCCAGCACATCCACGTCCAGGCCGTCGAAACCGCTACGGGTAACCCCTTGCAGGCGATATTTCTCGGCCAGGCGTACTTCCTCCGGTGTATTCAGGACCAGGCAGCCGCCCTCGGACGAGGTGACGTTCTTGTTGGCCTGGAAGCTGAACGACACCAGGTCGCCGCCGGCGCCAATGCGCTGGCCATTCCAGCTGGAGCCCAGGGCCTGGGCCGCATCTTCCACTACCCGCAGGTTGTGCTTTTTGGCCAGGGCGTACAAATGGTCCATGTCCACCGGCAAGCCCGCCAGGTACACCGGGATAATGGCTTTGGTTCGTGGCGTGATGGCCGCTTCGATCTGGGCCAGGTCGATGTTGCGAGTGACCGGGTCAATGTCGGCGAACACCGGTGTGGCGCCCACTTCGAGAATCACGTTGGCGGTTGCGACCCAGGAAATGGGGGTGGTGATGACTTCATCTCCAGGACCTATGCCGGCGATCCGCAAGGCGATTTCCATGGTGCAAGTGCCGGAGTTGAACGTGCGTACCGGACGCCCGCCAAAGAACTCCGAGAGTTGTGCTTCGAAGGCCTGGACCTTGGGACCGCTGGTGATCCATCCCGAACGCAGCACGTCGCCGACAGCGGCGATGGTGGCTTCATCGATGGTGGGTTTGGAGAACGGCAGGAAAGGCAGTTGGCTCATGACGATGGGACACCCGATAAGCGGACGATAAGAGCATGGGTTGAGGCGCGCCAGGGCTGGCGCGCGGACGCCCTGCATGATGGTACCGATTGCCTCGGGACGCCAGCACGTCGATGGGTGAAATCGACTGCTATGCTGCTTTGCACCCTGTTGCATCGACGCTGAGCGCCGTTTATCGGAGAGAGCCTGTCATGTCCCAGTCGCCATCCCTGAGCCAGTTACGCGAGCCCAACGCATTTCTCAACCGGCACCTGGGGCCCGATGCCGAGGAGCAGCAGGCCATGCTCGCCAGCCTTGGGCTGGGCAGCCGGGTCGAGTTGATCGAGCAGACGGTGCCGCCGGGAATTCGCCTCAATCGTGCTCTGGACCTGCCACCGGCCCTCGATGAGTCTGCCGCCCTGGCAAAGCTCAGGGGTTATGCCGCACAAAATCAGCTGTTTACCAGCCTGATCGGCATGGGCTACCACGGCACCCTGACGCCGACGGTGATTCTGCGCAATGTGCTGGAGAACCCCGGCTGGTACACCGCCTATACACCTTATCAACCCGAGATTGCCCAGGGCCGGCTCGAGGCCTTGCTGAACTTCCAGCAGATGACCATCGATCTCACCGGCCTCGACCTGGCCAATGCCTCGCTGCTGGACGAAGCCACCGCAGCTGCCGAAGCCATGGCCCTGGCCAAGCGCGTGGCCAAGTCCAAGAGCAATCTGTTCTTTGTCGACCAGCACTGCCATCCCCAGACTATTTCCGTGGTCCGTACCCGTGCCGAAGGTTTCGGTTTCGAGCTGATCGTCGACGCTGTGGAAAACCTGTCCGCGCATCAGGTGTTCGGTGCTCTGTTGCAGTACCCGGATACCCAAGGCGAGATCCGTGACCTGCGGCCGCTGATCGACCAGCTGCACGCCCAGCAGGCCCTGGCCTGTGTTGCTGCCGACTTGCTCAGCCTGCTGCTGTTGACTCCACCGGGCGAACTGGGGGCCGATGTGGTCTTGGGTTCTTCCCAGCGTTTTGGCGTGCCGATGGGTTATGGCGGCCCTCATGCTGCGTTTTTTGCTTGTCGCGACGAGTACAAGCGGGCGATGCCCGGGCGCATCATTGGCGTGTCCAGGGATACTCGGGGCCAGGTGGCCTTGCGCATGGCCTTGCAAACCCGCGAGCAACATATTCGTCGCGAGAAGGCCAACTCCAACATATGCACTGCCCAGGTGCTGCTGGCCAATATCGCCAGCTTCTATGCGGTCTACCACGGTCCGCAAGGGCTCAAGCGCATTGCCCAGCGGGTGCACCGGCTGACCTGCATCCTGGCGGCAGGTCTTGAGCGCCATGGCATCGTGCGACTCAATCGGCACTTTTTCGACACCTTGACCCTGGAGGTGGGCGGCAGCCAGACCGCGATCATCGAAAGCGCCAAGGCACTGCAGATCAACCTGCGGATTGTTGGCCGTGGTCGGTTGGGACTGAGCCTTGATGAGACCTGTGATGAAACCACCGTGGCCCGGTTGCTGGATGTGTTCCTGGGCGCTGACCATGGGCTGGATGTCACCGGACTGGACGCCGAGGAACTGCAGTCAGGCCTTCCTGACGAGCTGCTGCGCCGCAGCCGCTACCTGACCCATCCGGTGTTCAGCGCCCATCACAGCGAAACCGAGATGCTGCGCTACCTCAAGCAGTTGGAGAACAAGGACCTGGCGCTCAACCAGTCGATGATCCCCCTGGGCTCCTGCACCATGAAGCTCAACGCCAGCAGCGAAATGATCCCCATTACCTGGCCGGAGTTCGCCATTCTGCATCCCTTCGCCCCCCGGGAGCAGGCTGTCGGTTATGGGTTGATGATCGAGGAGTTGGAGCGCTGGCTGTGCGCCATTACCGGTTTCGACGCCATCTGCATGCAACCCAACTCCGGTGCCCAGGGCGAGTACGCCGGGCTGTTGGCCATTCGTCGATACCACGAGAGTCGCCATCAGGGGGATCGGCATATCTGCCTGATACCGGCCTCCGCCCATGGCACCAACCCGGCGTCGGCGCAGATGGCCGGGATGCAGGTGGTGATTGTCGAGTGCGACGAGGCCGGCAACGTCGATCTGGAAGATCTGAAAGCCAAGGCCCAGGCTGCTGGCAGCCGCCTGTCTTGCCTGATGGCGACCTATCCATCGACCCATGGCGTCTATGAAGAGGGTATCAGCCAGATCTGTGAAGTTATCCACAGCCATGGCGGCCAGGTGTATATGGACGGCGCCAATCTCAATGCCCAGGTGGGCCTGGCTCGGCCCGCGGACATTGGCGCCGACGTCTCGCACATGAATCTGCACAAGACTTTCTGTATTCCCCATGGCGGCGGTGGACCGGGTATGGGACCTATCGGGGTACGCGCGCACCTGGCGCCCTTTGTCGCCAATCACCCGGTGGTGCCGATCGACGGACCGCTGCCAGAGAATGGCGCGGTCAGCGCCGCCCCCTGGGGCAGCGCGAGCATCCTGCCCATCAGTTGGATGTATATCGCCCTGATGGGGCCGCAGTTGGCGGATGCCAGCGAGGTGGCGATTCTCGCCGCCAATTATCTGGCCGAGCACTTGGGTGGCGCATTTCCAGTGCTTTACAGCGGGCGTAATGGCCGGGTGGCTCACGAATGCATTCTCGATCTGCGCCCGCTCAAGGTCCTGACCGGCATCACTGAGGAAGATGTGGCCAAGCGTCTGATGGATTACGGCTTCCACGCTCCGACCATGTCGTTTCCGGTGCCGGGCACGTTGATGGTGGAGCCCACGGAAAGTGAGTCCAAGGCCGAGCTCGACCGGTTTATCGAGGCCATGCTGAGCATTCGTGCCGAAATCGCCCAGGTACAGGAAGGCCACTGGCCCGACCACGACAATCCGCTCAAGGGCGCGCCCCATACCCTGGCGGACATCACCGGTGTCTGGGAGCGGCCTTACAGTATCGAGCAGGCGGTGTTGCCCACGGCTCACACTCGGGCGCACAAGTATTGGCCAACGGTGAATCGCGTGGACAACGTCTATGGCGACCGCAACCTGTTCTGTGCCTGTGTGCCGCTGGAGGCTTATCGCTAAGCCTCGTCCCAGTGGTTTCTCGCCAGGTTTTCAGCAAAAAAAATGCCGCTCATTCGAGCGGCATCCTGGCTTTCATTTCCGGTGTTATTGCTCAGCCAACGCGTTCTTGGCCAGGATTGCGTTGGCCAGTTCCATGTCGGTGGCCTTGAGGCCGGGATTCTCAGCACGGACCTTCTGCATCGCAGCTTCCAGGTATGGGCCGCGGATGTTGCCATCACTGGCAACAAAGCTGCCGGCATCGTCCTGGGCCGCGACGATCAGTTTGTGGTCCTTGAAGGTCAGGTAGGTGGAACCGGTGGTGGCACCGGAGGAAATGACGTTACGCCAGAAGGTGTCGGCCATTGCCGAACCAACGGGGAGAGAAAGCAGGGCAAGTGTGACGACAGCTATTTTCAGACGCATGATGGGGGACTCCAACTGGGGGTTATCTGCACAGTTTGATTCTAGATAACCCGTCGGAGTTCCGTGACCCCCTCAGTCAAGGTTTTCGACTAGCAGGACCGTACCTTCCTGGGCCACCACCCGGACCTTGGCACCTACGGGCGCGTCGTCGCCCTTGGCGATCCACACGCCGTCGGCGACCTTGATCCGGCCACGGCCATTGACGATCGCCTGGTGCACCACGAAGGTCTTGCCGATCAATTCCTGACCCCGCAGGTTCAGGTTCGGCTGGTCGCTGGGGCGGACCACGCTGCGCTGGCGCCGCCACCAATACAGCGCTGTCAGCACCGACAGCAGGCCGAACAGCAAGAACTGCATCTCCCACGACAGGCCGGGAATCAGGAAGGTCAGGACTCCCACCGCGGCTGCGGCCAGGCCGATCCACAGCAGGTATCCCCCGGCGCCGAACACCTCGAAAATCAACAGTACGGTGCCCAGGGCCAACCAGTCCCAGAACGATAGTGCTTGGAGAAATGCCAACATGAACCGTGCCTCAGGCTTTCTTGCTGTCGAACGTGGCTTTGACGATCTCGCCGATTCCGCCGACGGCGCCGATGACCTGGCTGGCCTCCAGCGGCATCAGGATCACTTTGCTGTTATTGGCTGATGCCAGCTTGCCTAGGGCATCGATGTATTTTTGCGCGACGAAGTAATTGATCGCCTGGACGTTGCCGGTGGCGATCGCTTCGGATACCACCTGGGTCGCCCGGGCCTCGGCTTCTGCCTGACGCTCCCGAGCTTCGGATTCGAGGAATGCCGCCTGGCGCTCGCCTTCGGCCTCCAGAATCTGTGCCTGCTTCTTGCCTTCGGCGGTGAGAATGGCCGCGGCACGCAGGCCTTCGGCTTCGAGGATCTGCGCGCGCTTGACCCGTTCGGCCTTCATCTGCCCGGACATGGCCGCCATCAAGTCTGCAGGCGGGCTGATGTCCTTGATCTCGATCCGGGTGATCTTGATCCCCCAGGGCGCAGTGGCTTCATCGACGGTTCGCAGGAGTTTCTCGTTGATCCCGTCACGTTGACTGAGCATTGCATCCAGCTCCATGGAGCCGAGCACGGTACGGATGTTGGTCTGCAACAGGTTGCGGATGGCGTGTTCGAGGTTGTTGACCTCGTAGGCGGCCTGGGCGGTATTGACTACCTGGAAGAAACACACGGCGTCGATCTGCACCGTGGCGTTGTCGGCGGTGATGACTTCCTGGGGAGGAATGTCCAGCACGCTTTCCATGACGTTGATCTTGCGGCCGATGCGGTCCATTACCGGAATTATGATGTTCAGCCCCGGCTTGAGGGTGTTGGTGTAGCGCCCGAAGCGTTCCACGGTCCATTGATAGCCCTGGGGCACGACCTTGAAACCCATGAATACAATGGCCACTGCGAGGCCGACGAAGAGTAGAAGCACGCTGCCGATCTGCATGACATTTCCCTGTTCAGGTTGGATTTGGCGAAATGGCCAATGGCTTGAGTTTAGCGGGGCAGGGCAGCCCGCTGCAGGATTAACCCGCGATTTGCATCATCAGGTGACATAAAAACCAGCTGCAGGGCCGATTCGTCTGCCGACATGCTCCGGCTAGGCCTGTTCGCCGTGGGGCGTCACGCGCAATACCTCTTCCAGGCTGGTCGTGCCTTGAGCAACTTTTTGGGCTCCGGCCAGACGCAGACTGTCCATGCCGTCCGCAAGCGCCTGGCGGCGCAGGCTGTCGAGGTCCAGATCGCGCTGGACCAGCGCCTTGAGGGCGGCATTCATCGGCATGATTTCGTAGACGCCGGTGCGCCCGTGATAACCGGTGCCTCGGCACTCTGCACAGCCGACTGCCTGTTGGCAGAGAGCCGGGGCCGGGACTTGCAATGGTTGGGTCAGGTTCTGCCAGTCATCTTCGGCGATCTTGCAGGGGGCCTTGCAGTATGGGCATAGGGTTCGTACCAGGCGCTGGGCCATGACCCCGATCAGGGTGGCCTTGATCAGGTAATGGGGGACTCCCAGTTCCAGCAGGCGACTGATCGCTCCCGGGGCGTCGTTGGTGTGCAGGGTAGACAGCACCAGATGCCCGGTCAGTGCTGCCTGGATCGCCATCTCGGCGGTTTCCAGGTCTCGGATCTCGCCGATCATGATGATGTCCGGGTCTTGGCGCATCAGCGCGCGCACGCCGCTGGAAAAACTCAGGTCGATGTTGTGTTGGACCTGCATCTGGTTGAACGCCGGCTCGATCATTTCGATCGGGTCCTCGATGGTGCACAGATTGACCTCGGGGGTCGCGAGCTTCCTCAGGGTGGAGTAGAGGGTGCTGGTCTTGCCCGAACCGGTAGGGCCGGTCACCAGGATCATGCCGTGGGCCTTTGCGGTCATGGCTTGCCAGCGACTCAGGTCGTTGGTGCAGAAGCCCAACTGGTCGAAGTCCTTGAGCAGTACCTGGGGATCGAAGATGCGCATCACCATCTTTTCGCCGAAGGCCGTGGGCAGGGTTGAGAGCCGCAGTTCGATCTCGCTGCCTTCGGGTGCACGAGTCTTGACCCGACCGTCCTGAGGCTTGCGCTTTTCTGCGACGTTCATCCGCCCCAGGCTCTTGAGGCGGCTGACGATGGCCAGCGTCACCTGGGGTGGGAACTGATAGACAGTGTGCAGCACGCCGTCGATGCGAAAGCGCAGGGAGCCGTGTTCGCGGCGGGGCTCGATATGGATATCGCTGGCCCGTTGCTGGAAGGCGTACTGGAACAGCCAGTCGACGATGTTGACGATGTGGGCGTCATTGGCATCCGGCTCCTGGTCGTTGGTCCCCAGCTTGAGCAATTGTTCGAAGTTGCCCTGGTTACTGGTCTTCTGCTCGCTGGTGGCGCCCCTCACCGACTTGGCCAGGCGATAGAACTCCAGGGTCAGGCGCTGGATATCCGCCGGGTTGGCTACCACGCGCTGGATCGTGCGCTTCAGGGCATGGGCCAGATCGGCTTCCCAGGCTCTGACATAAGGCTGCGCGCTGGCCACCGTGACGCTCTGGGCGGCCACTGCCACGGCGAGAATCTTGTGCCGCTGGGCAAAGGCGTAGGACATCAAGGGGGTGGTGCTGGCCACGTCGATGCGCAAGGGATCGATGCGCAGGTAGGGTTGGCCGGCCTGTTCGGCCAGCCAGGAGGTGAGACTGTCCAGGTCCAGGTGCCTGCCCGGATGATGCAGGTCCGACAGCTGCTGACTGGCGATCACCTCCAGGGGATGCAGTGGATTGCGGGTCCCATGTCGCCGGGCTCTCATGGCCTGTTCGGCGGCGTCCTGGCTGATACGGCCCTGTACCAGCAGTTCACGCAGCAGCTCATTGAGGTCCAGCCAGCGGTCCTGAAGGGTATGCGCTGCGGTCATGGGAACTCCTTGGGGCGGTGGTAGAGACGATGTTCTCTGGCCGCAAACTGCCAAGAATAGTCCCGCGGGAGTGAGGGCCCGCCGGCCAAGGGTTGCAGGGTTTTTCCGGCCTCAGCCTGCGGCTTGCAGGTGCGATGGTTCGGCCAGTTCCAGCTCGACCGAACACACGCTGATCAGGTTGCGCAATTTGTCCCCGATCACCCGTGCCCGGTGCCAGCTCAAGCCGTCAAGCTCCACCTCGATATGCAGCGTGGCCTGTTGTTGCAGCACCGAGACTCGCTGCGGCACCAGGAACTGCAGGGCGAAATGGTTGAGTATCCGGCACAGCACGTCAGCCTCGGCCTCGGCCATCACCTGGTAGTGCACACGGCAGTGGGCATTGTTGAGGCTCCAGACATCGGCGCGGGGTGATTGGCTGGTGGCAGATTCGAGAGGGGGCATGGCGGTCTCCAGTTCAGTGGAGAAATTTTTACATGGGGTTCCGGGTATTTCTTATCTAAAATTGAGCCTATTTACTAAAAAATGAATTATTTGATTCAATATTTTATAAATTTAAGGATTGATTATGCATAGCGAGCTGGATGCCTATGACCGCCGGATCCTCGCGTTGCTTCAGGAGGATGCCTCGCTGTCCAGTGCGCAAGTCGCCGAACAGGTAGGGCTGTCCCAGTCACCGTGCTGGCGGCGGATTCAACGTTTGAAGGAAGAGGGGGTGATTCGCGGCCAGGTGACCTTGCTTGATCGCAAGAAAATCGGCCTTAACACGCAGATCTTCGCCGAGATCAAGCTCAACGCCCACGGACGTTCCAACTTCACCGAGTTCACCGAGGCGATTCGCGGTTTTCCGGAGGTGCTGGAATGCTATGTGCTGATGGGGGCGGTGGACTTTCTGTTGCGCATCGTGACTGCGGATATCGAAGCTTACGAGCGGTTCTTCTTCGAAAAACTGTCGATGGTGCCGGGGATTCAGGAGGTGAACTCGATCGTTGCCCTGTCGGAGATCAAGTCCACCACCAGCCTGCCGGTATTGCGCTGAGGAGTGTGGCAAGGAAGCTTGCTCCCTTGCCACTAGTCATATCCTTCAAGACCGGAGCTGCAATCACATGCGCAGCAGAGTTTTCCAGGCACGGTTCTGGAACACTGCAATGGCTTGCTGCTTACGAGCATCGAGGACTTCGTCGGTGATGGGCTCGTTGGCCAACTGCGTCAGTTTGTTCAGCTCACCGTAGAGGCGGTCCAGTTCAGCAATCTCCAGCACGGCACGGGCATGGTGCAGCCAGGCCTGGATGCGTTCGATACGCGGCAGTTGCTCGGCCAGGTCTTCCGGTTGTTGCTGGTAGCGTGGCAGTTGCAGGGCTGTGGCTTCCTCGGCCAACAAGCGTGGCAGCCAGCTGCCCAGTTGCGCGGCGCCCTGGCGGTGGCCACGGGTGTTGCGCTCGACAGTCCAGGCGCGGGCCAGCAGCCAACGCGAGGTGTTCAGGGAGAACAGGCCCCAGCGTACGTCCTGCAGTTCTTCAATGAATTGCTCCGGTGCGGCCTTGCGCACGTCTTCATCGTCGAGGCCGGCCTGTACCAGTGGGCGCCAGTCTTCCAGCAGGGCGTCCAGGGCACTGCGCAGCTCAGCGGTGGATTGGCGCGGCGCGGCTTGGCCCAGGCTGCTGGCCAGGGCCCGCAGTTCGGCAAGGCTATCGACCCAGTCCTGGAGCAGGCGCCAGTGGCCGTTGAAGCGATACTGCTCGGCCAGGCGCTGGCTGCTGCCCAGCAGGTGCCAGGCCAGTGCGGCGAAGGCATCGTCCAGGGGTGTTTCGGCACTCAACTGCACAGCGGGCAGGCTCAGGGAGTAGCTGCCGGCATCGAACAGGCGATAACCGCGCTCGGCCTTGCTGATGTCGCAGGGCATCAGCGGCAGGGTGAGGGCCAGCTCCGCTGCCAGCTCCAGCAGAGCGGCAGGTTCACCTTCGCGCAGTTCCAGTTCCAGCTCGCAGATTTCTTCCTTGTGCTTGCCGGCGATTACCTGGCCCAGGTCCAGGGCAGCCTCGATCACCACCTTGGCCTTGCCACGGCCCCAGGCGATTTCCGCGCGCTCGCGGACAAAGTCCGTGGTGAACAGCGGCTTGAGGGTCTTTTTATCCAGCTCGGCCAGGGCCTCTGGCCAGCACTCACCGTCGAGCTTTTTCAGGTCGAGCTTGGCTTTGGCCAGCTGCCAGTCGTATTCGTTGCGCTCGGACAGGCCGGCAACACTCTGGCCGCTGGTCTTGAGGGTCTGAATCACCGCGTCACCGTCGCGGCGCAGGCGCAGGGCGACTTTGGCCCGGGCCAGGTCGCGTTCTGGGGTGTCGAAGTACTGATTCATCAGTTCACGGCGTTCCCAGCCACTTTTGTTGCGTTTTTTCAGGAGCGGGTGCTCGCGCAGGGCGGCGAGAGTTTCGCGGCTGACGCGGAGTTTGATTTCGGTTTCTTTTTGCATGGCCGGAAAATCCAGGATCGGGAGCGCAGCCGGGGAAAGAGTTGGCTGCCAAGGCCGTGCAGTGTACAGGACAAGGCGCCTGGAGGTGCCGCGACGGTTTCTTCTGCAGGGCAACAGACCCTATGATGATCTTCATCTTGGGATTTCCGGAGCCAGCTCATGCCATTGCCGTCCATGAAGGATCAGTTTGCCGCACTGATCGCCGCGCCGTCGGTGAGCTGCACCCAACCTGCGCTGGACCAGTCCAATCGCCCGGTCATCGACTTGTTGGCCGGCTGGCTCGGCGATCTCGGTTTTTCCTGCGATATCCAGCAGGTCAGCCCGGGCAAATTCAACCTGCTGGCCAGCTTCGGCAGTGGCCCTGGCGGCCTGGTGCTGGCGGGGCACAGCGACACAGTGCCCTACGACGCTGCGCTGTGGCAGACCGATCCGTTGAAGTTGACTGAGGTCGATGGTCGCTGGGTCGGCCTTGGCAGTTGCGACATGAAGGGCTTTTTCGCCTTGATCATCGAAGCGGTGCGGCCTTTGCTGGACCAACCGTTCAAGCAACCGCTGCTGATCCTGGCCACTTGTGATGAAGAGAGCTCCATGGCCGGGGCGCGAGCCCTGGCGGAAGCCGGGCGGCCCCTGGGGCGCGCGGCGGTGATCGGCGAACCCACGGGCCTCAAGCCGATTCGCCTGCACAAGGGGGTGATGATGGAACGCATCGACATCCTCGGGCGTAGCGGCCACTCCTCGGACCCGACCCTGGGCCGCAGTGCTCTGGAGGCGATGCACGATGCGATTGGCGAATTGCGCGGGCTGCGTTTGCTGTGGCAACGCGAATTTCGCAATCCGCAGTTCAGCGTGCCGCAACCGACCATGAATTTCGGCTGCATCCATGGCGGCGACAATCCCAACCGTATCTGCGGCCAGTGCTCCCTGGAGTTCGACCTGCGGCCTCTGCCAGGCATGGATCCGCAAGTCCTGCGCGAGGCGATCCGGCAGAAGCTGCGGCCGATTGCCGAGCGTCATGAGGTGCAGATCGACTACGCACCACTGTTCCCAGCCGTGCCGCCTTTCGAGCAGCCGGAGGACGCCGAGCTAGTACGGGTCGCGGAAAGACTCACAGGACATCGCGCCGAAGCAGTAGCGTTTGGCACCGAAGCGCCTTATCTTCAGCGCCTTGGCTGCGAGACGCTGGTGCTCGGCCCGGGTGACATCGCCTGTGCTCACCAGCCCGGGGAGTACCTCGAAATGTCACGCTTGCAGCCTACCGTGCATCTACTACGGGAATTGATTGAACATTACTGCCTGACACCGACCCAATTTCAGTAAATTGCCGGTGCCTTTGTCCGTACCCATGAGGAGAGTAAGCGTGTTGCCAAGCCTGTTCCGACGATAACCATCAGCCCGCTGTGCGTTTCCCGTTTCGTCCTTTCATAGGCTGCTTTTTATTTACAGGCTCAGGTTCATGCCCGAATACGTCAATTGGCTTCGCCACGCGTCTCCCTATATCAACGCCCACCGCGACTGCACCTTCGTGGTCATGCTCCCTGGCGACGGTGTTGACCATCCCAACTTCGGCAATATCGTTCACGACCTGGTGCTGCTCCACAGCCTGGGGGTGCGTCTGGTACTGGTGCACGGTTCTCGTCCGCAGATCGAAGCCCGTCTGGCGGCGCGTGGCCTGACCCCTCATTACCATCACGGCCTGCGGATCACTGACGCGGCGACCCTGGAGTGCGTGATCGACGCCGTGGGCCAGTTGCGGATTGCCATTGAAGCGCGCCTGTCCATGGACATGGCCTCGTCGCCGATGCAGGGTTCGCGGTTGCGGGTTGCCAGCGGCAATCTGGTGACCGCCCGTCCGATCGGGGTACTGGAAGGCGTTGATTACCATCACACCGGCGAAGTGCGTCGGGTCGACCGCAAAGGCATCAACCGCCTGCTGGATGAGCGTTCCATCGTGCTGCTGTCGCCACTGGGCTATTCGCCTACTGGCGAGATTTTCAACCTGGCCTGTGAAGACGTGGCCACCCGCGCGGCCATCGACCTTGGAGCCGACAAACTGCTGCTGTTCGGGGCGGACCTGGGCCTGCTGGACGAAAATGGCAAGTTGGTACGCGAACTGCGTCCGCAACAGGTTCCGGCGCACTTGCAGCGCCTGGGTGGCAACTATCAGGCCGAACTGCTGGATGCAGCCGCCGAGGCCTGCCGAGGTGGGGTGGGTCGCAGCCATATCGTCAGTTATGCCGAAGACGGTGCCTTGCTGACTGAGCTCTTTACCCGTGATGGCGGCGGCACCCTGGTGGCCCAGGAACAATTCGAACGCGTGCGCGAGGCGGCGATTGAAGATGTTGGCGGATTGCTGGATCTGATCAGCCCGCTGGAAGAGCAGGGCATCCTGGTACGGCGTTCCCGCGAGGTACTGGAGCGCGAGATCGAGCAATTCAGCGTGGTCGAGCGCGAGGGCATGATCATCGCCTGTGCGGCCTTGTACCAGATCGCCGACTCCGATGCCGGCGAGCTGGCATGCCTGGCGGTGAACCCTGAGTACCGGCATGGAAAACGCGGTGACGAACTGCTGGAAAGGATCGAAACCCGCGCCCGTGCCCAAGGTTTGAAGACTTTGTTCGTCCTCACCACTCGTACTGCCCACTGGTTCCGTGAGCGGGGCTTTGTGCCCAGCAGCGTCGAGCGCCTGCCATCGGCCCGTGCCTCGCTGTACAACTACCAGCGCAACTCGAAGATTTTCGAAAAAATCCTCTGAGCCTGTTTTTCTGCGCAACCAGCCACTGCGATTCGATCAACTGATCGGATTGCAGTGGCTGGTTGCACATGTCAGAAAAATTTCATTTCGATACAAAAACTGTAACAAATTGACGGGAGGATAGGCTCTTAGCCATGATTGCGTCGCTTTTTTGATCCTGTGTGACGTTTTGAGCCTGAAACGCCTGGGGTCTTGGGGGCATGGATCGGGGAAATTCTTTTTAGCAATAAGCTTGCAGGCGTCTACGCTGGGATGTTCGGCGTATGAGTTGTGGGCTTTATTCCTGAAAGGCATGAAAAAGAATTAAACAATTCTTTTTGGGTTTATGAGTAATTCATTACCCTGCAAGGACCAAATCATTGCGATTAGACCATGGTCGTAGACACAGGTCGTTACGATTGACTTATCAGTCACGGTCTGGCGCTAATCGCGCATCTGTGGCAACCGGGCGTTCGATCCGGGGCCAGGAACCACAAGAATTAGAAACGAGAGGAGCGAAACATGAACAAGTCCACCTTGGCCCTGGCTGTGGCCGTAGGGGTTTTGGCGCAGCAGGCAGGCGCCGCTGGTTTTATCGAAGACAGCAAGGCCACCTTGGGGCTGCGTAACTTCTATATCAATACCGATAACCGCGACAGCAACACCAAAGCCGCAAAAGCCCAGAACAAGCAGGAAGAGTGGGGCCAAGGCTTCATCTTCAACTTCACCTCTGGCTACACCGAAGGCACTGTAGGTTTCGGCCTGGACGCAATCGGCTTGCTGGGCGTACGCCTGGACTCCGGCGGCGGCACCAATGGCGCGACCACCACGTCTTCCGGTGGCACCATTTTCCCGACTCACTCCTCCAGCGGCAAAAACGCTCTAGCGGTGAACGATTATTCCAGCCTGGGCCTGACCGGCAAGGTCAAGGTTTCCCAGACCGAGCTGAAGATCGGTACCTTGCAGCCGAACAACCCGGTGATCAAGTACAACGACGGTCGTCTGTTGCCACAAACCTTCCAGGGTGGCCAGATCACTTCGAACGAGATCAAGGACCTGACCCTGACCGCTGGCCAGATCGAACACGCCAAAGGGCGTAACTCGAGCAACAACGAAGGTCTGTCGATCGCCGGTGCCAACGCCAGCTCCAACTACGATGCCGGCAAGTTCAGCAACAAGTTCTACTACGGTGGTGCTGACTACAAGATCACCAAGGACCTGACCGCTTCGTACTACTACGGTGAGCTGAAAGACTTCTACTCGCAGAACTTCCTGGGCCTGGTGCATAACTGGTCCATCGGTCCTGGCGTGCTGAAGAGCGACCTGCGCTACTACCGTAGCCGCGACAACGGCTCCAATGGCGATACCGCTGCCTACTACACCAGCGGCTACTACCCGGACAACGGCCTGTCGACCATCACCAAGGGCAAGGTCGACAACAACCTGTACAGCTACCTGGCTCTGTACTCGGTTGAAGGTCACACCTTCGGTGGCGGCTATCAGTACAGCAACGGTGACAGTGACTTCCCTTGGCTGAACCAGGGTGACGGTTCGTCCAACAGCACCATCACCGACATGCAGATCCAGAAGTTCGCCCGTGCCGGCGAGCGTACCTGGCAAGCTCGCTACGCTTATGACTTCGCCAAGGTCGGCGTGCCTGGCCTGACCGCCGGCATCATTTACCTGCGTGGCAATAACATCAACACCGCCGGTAAGATCGGCGCTGACAAGAACCCGACTCTGGGTACTGGCGGCACCGAGTGGGAACGCGACCTGACCCTGTCCTACGTGGTTCCGCAAGGTCCGCTGAAGAACCTGGGTCTGACCTGGAAAAACGCCATGTGGCGTAACGACATTCCGGGCCAGCGCGACCAGGACGAAAACCGTCTGATCGTCAGCTACTCGATCCCGCTGAAGTAATTTCAGTTGAAGCCTCGCCCGGCGCAATGCCGGGCGAGGTATTGCTTCAAGTCAGGCCCACCCCCGTGAGCCCTTCCTGAATCCCCCTCTTTTTTACAGCGACTCAAGGCCTTCTCGAACCTTGTTGGGAAGGGTGGTCTTGCTATGTCTGTGAGTCCAGTGAAGAGATTTTTAATATTCCTTTTAGTTCTTGATAAATCGATATTTATTCTTTTTAAATATTCTTCGCTGCAGGCAGAGTAGCTCCATCAAGCACTCACAGGAGCAGCACTCATGAGCCTCAGACTGGGCGATATCGCCCCCGACTTCGAACAGGATTCCAGTGCCGGCAAGATTCGTTTCCACGAGTGGTTGGGTGACAGCTGGGGCGTGCTGTTTTCCCATCCGGCGGACTTCACTCCGGTGTGCACCACCGAGCTGGGTTTCACCGCCAAACTCAAGGATGAATTTGCCCAGCGTGGGGTGAAAGCCATTGCCCTGTCGGTGGACCCGGTGGATTCTCATCACCGGTGGATCGAGGACATCAACGAGACCCAGCACACCATCGTCAATTTTCCGATCCTGGCAGACGCCGATCGCAAGGTGTCGGACCTCTATGATCTGATCCATCCCAATGCCAACGACACCCTGACAGTGCGCTCGCTGTTCGTCATTGACCCGAACAAGAAAATTCGCCTGACCATTACCTACCCGGCCAGTACGGGGCGTAACTTCCATGAAATCCTCCGGGTGATCGACTCGCTGCAACTCACCGACAACTACAAGGTGGCCACTCCGGCCAACTGGCAGGACGGTGACGAGGTGGTCATCGTGCCGTCGCTCAAGGACGAGGAAGAGATCAAGCGCCGGTTTCCCAAAGGCTATCGCGCAGTGAAGCCTTACCTGCGCCTGACTCCGCAGCCCAATCGTTAACGCCTGATGCTTTTGTAGTAGCCGTTTTGCCGGCGAGGGCGGACGTGAGCTGAAGCAAGGTTCAAGGGCCTCTTCGCAGGCAAGCGGAGCGCCGTCTGGCTGCACTTACAGCGTTGGGGCTGATCGATCCATAAAGCAGGGGTTTTGGGCCGTTTCGACGGCCTATTTTTTTGCCTGGCGGTTTAGATATTGCATATTCATATATGGAATAAATAAATGAATAAATAAGATTTATGGATATAAAAATAGGCTGTTAAGGTCTGTCCAGTCCGGCGAGATCGCATCCCGCGAATCGCTTTATTTCGTTCAAGGAATCCCTGCATGCTGGTGGTCTCTCTCGGTGGCAGTCCCAGCCAACGCTCCCGTTCCGGAGTGCTGCTGGACTTGGCCAAGCGCTGGTTACAGCAGCAAGGCGTGGAAGTGGTCAGTTACCAGATACGGGACTTCCCGGCAGAAGATCTGCTCCACGCCCGCTTCGACAGCCCCAAGGTCATCGACCTGCTGCAACAGATCGAACAGGCCGACGGCCTGTTGATCGCTACTCCGGTGTACAAGGCATCGTTCTCCGGGGCGCTGAAAACCCTGCTTGACCTGCTGCCGGAGCGCGCCCTGAGCCACAAGGTGGTGCTGCCAATGGCCACCGGCGGCAGCATCGCCCATATGTTGGCGGTGGACTACGCCCTGAAACCGGTGCTCTCGGCCCTCAAGGCCCAGGAAATGCTGCAAGGCATCTTTGCCGAGGACAGCCAGATCGCCTACGGCGAAGGCAGTGTCCAGCCGCAGTTGGCCAAGGCTCTGGAGCAGCGCTTGAAGGAAGCCCTCGAGGAGTTTCACAGTGCCATGGCGCGTCGTCCCAAGCCCCTGGACCCTCATCTGCTGAATGAACGTTTGTTGAGTGCTCGCTGGAGCATTTGAGCCACATCCCTGATTGAAGTACTGGCCTTACTCGCCCGCCAACGGGCAAGCAGGTGCAGCCACAACCCCACAGCAAAAAGGAGAGCGCCATGCGCCCTGTCATTTTGCGTCGCGGTCTGGTCGCTCTGTTTGCTGCGGCTGTGTCCTTCGGCGTCATTGTTCAAGCTCAAGCCGAAACCTTGCGTATCGGTTATCAGAAATACGGCACCCTGGTGCTGCTCAAGGCCAAGGGCTCCCTGGAGAAGCGCCTGGCGCAGCAGGGCGTGGACGTGCAGTGGACCGAGTTCCCGGGTGGCCCACAGTTGCTAGAGGGGCTCAACGTCGGCTCCATCGACTTCGGCGTGACCGGCGAAACCCCACCGGTATTCGCCCAGGCTGCCGGTGCCGATCTGCTCTACGTGGCCTATGAGCCGCCAGCTCCCCACAGCGAAGCGATCCTGGTGCCCAAGGACTCGCCGATCAACTCGGTGCAGGACCTCAAGGGCAAGAAGGTGGTGCTGAACAAGGGCTCCAACGTGCATTACCTGCTGGTCCGCGCCCTGGAAGATGCCGGCCTCAAGTACAGCGATATCCAGACTGTGTTCCTGCCCCCGGCCGATGCCCGTGCGGCGTTCGAGCGTGGCAGCGTCGATGCCTGGGTGATCTGGGACCCCTACCAGGCGGCAGCCGAGCAGCAACTGCAGGCACGCACCCTGCGTGACGGCAGCGGCATCGTCGACAACCACCAGTTCTACCTGGCGACCAAACCCTACGCACAGCAGCACCCCGAGGTGATCAAGGCCCTGGTGGAAGAAGTGCGGGCCGTGGGCGAATGGTCCAAGGCCAACCCGCAGGAGGTCACCCAGCAGGTGGCGCCGCTGCTGGGTCTGTCTACTGAAATCACTCTGACCTCGGTGAAGCGCCAGGGCTACGGTGCGGCCTTCTTGACCCCGGAAGTGATCGCCGCGCAGCAGAAAATCGCCGACAGCTTCTATCAGCTCAAGCTGATTCCCAAGCCGCTGAGCATCAAAGACGTGATCTGGACGCCCACCGCCGCCGTGGCCAAAGCGCCGTAATTCGACCCCTTAGGAGACAACTCCATGAGCCTCAACATCTTCTGGTTCCTGCCCACCCACGGCGACGGCCATTACCTTGGTACCGCTGAGGGCGCTCGCGCCGTGGATCATGCTTACTTGCAGCAGATCGCCCAGGCTGCCGACCGCCTTGGCTTTGGCGGGGTGCTGATTCCCACCGGGCGTTCCTGCGAGGATTCCTGGTTGGTGGCGGCCTCGCTGATTCCGGTGACTCAGCGTCTGAAGTTCCTGGTAGCCCTGCGCCCCGGGATCATTTCCCCGACGGTGGCGGCGCGTCAGGCGGCAACCCTGGATCGGTTGTCCGGTGGCCGGGCGCTGTTCAACCTGGTGACCGGTGGCGATCCGGACGAACTGGCCGGCGATGGCTTGTTCCTCGACCATGAAGAGCGTTATCAGGCCTCGGTGGAGTTCACCCGTATCTGGCGGCGGGTACTGGAAGGCGAAACGGTGGACTACGACGGCCAGCACATCAGTGTGAAGGGCGCCAAGCTGCTCTATCCGCCGCTGCAGCAACCGCGTCCGCCGCTGTACTTCGGCGGTTCTTCGGAAGCCGCCCAGGACCTTGCCGCCGAGCAGGTGGAGATGGTCCTGACCTGGGGCGAGCCACCGGCCGCCGTGGCCGAGAAAATCCAGCAAGTGCGGGACAAGGCTGCCAAGCTCGGGCGCACTGTGCGTTTTGGCATCCGCCTGCACGTGATTGTCCGGGAAACCAATGCCGAGGCCTGGCAAGCCGCCGAGCGCCTGATTTCCCATCTGGACGACGACACCATCGCCCGGGCCCAGGCTTCCCTGGCACGCTTCGATTCCGTGGGCCAGCAGCGCATGGCAGCGCTGCATGGCGGGCGTCGCGACCAGCTGGAAGTGAGCCCCAACCTCTGGGCCGGAGTCGGCCTGGTGCGCGGTGGTGCCGGCACCGCCCTGGTGGGCGACGGTCCTACCGTGGCGGCGCGGATGAAGGAGTACGCGGACCTGGGCATCGACACCTTCATCTTCTCCGGTTATCCACACCTGGAAGAGTCCTACCGGGTGGCCGAGCTGCTGTTCCCGCACCTGGATATCGAGCGCCCCAAGCTGCCTGAAGCTGCAGGTTATGTCAGCCCGTTCGGGGAAATGGTGGCCAATGACATCATCCCCAAAGCCGCGTCCCAGAGCTGAGGTGCGGCCATGAATGGACAACGCATAGTGCATCGGCTGGCGCCCTGGGGGCTGCCGTTGCTGTTGCTCGCGGTGTGGCAACTGTCGGTGTCGGCGGGTTGGCTCTCGACCCGCATTCTGCCGGCCCCCAGCGCAGTGATCGAAGCCGGGGTCAGCCTGGTACGCAGCGGTGATATCTGGACCCATCTGGCGATCAGCGGCTGGCGTGCGGGGCTGGGTTTTGTCATCGGCGGCGGCATCGGCCTGGCGCTGGGCTTCATCACCGGTTTGTCGAAATGGGGCGAGCGCTTGCTCGACAGCTCGGTGCAGATGATCCGCAACGTACCGCATCTGGCACTGATTCCCCTGGTGATCCTGTGGTTCGGTATCGATGAGTCGGCGAAGATCTTCCTGGTGGCCCTGGGCACCCTGTTTCCGATCTACCTCAACACGTATCACGGCATTCGCAACGTCGATCCGGCGCTGGTGGAGATGGCTCGCAGCTACGGCCTGTCTGGCTTCGCGCTGTTTCGCCAGGTGATCCTGCCGGGGGCCCTGCCGTCGATCCTGGTGGGGGTACGTTTTGCCCTGGGCTTCATGTGGCTGACCCTGATCGTCGCCGAAACCATTTCCGCCAGTTCCGGTATTGGTTACCTGGCAATGAATGCTCGGGAGTTCCTGCAGACCGATGTGGTGGTGCTGGCCATCGTCATGTACGCGGTGCTTGGCAAGCTGGCGGATCTGGCGGCGCGTGGCCTGGAAAGGCTCTGGCTGCGCTGGCATCCGGCCTACCAAGTGGCCAAAGGCGGTGCCCAATGACGGCTCAACAACCCCCACGGCTGTTGCGGGGTATTCCCTTAGCCGTACACAAATTGCACAAGACCTTCGGTTCGCGGCAGGTGCTGCGGGAAGTCGATCTGCATATTCCTGCCGGTCAGTTCGTTGCGGTGGTCGGTCGCAGCGGTTGCGGCAAAAGCACTTTGCTGCGCCTGCTGGCCGGTCTCGATCAACCCACGGGCGGTGAGTTGCTGGCGGGCTCCGCGCCGTTGAGCGCGGCCATTGAAGATACCCGGCTGATGTTCCAGGAGGCGCGTTTGCTGCCCTGGAAAAAAGTCATCGACAACGTTGGGCTTGGACTCAAGGGCAACTGGCGGCCACAAGCCCTGGAAGCTCTAGAGGCAGTGGGCCTGGCAGATCGCGCCAATGAATGGCCAGCCGCTTTGTCCGGTGGCCAGAAGCAGCGCGTAGCCCTGGCCCGGGCCTTGATTCACCAGCCGCGATTGTTGCTGCTGGACGAGCCGCTGGGGGCGCTGGATGCCCTGACCCGGATCGAGATGCAGCAGTTGATCGAGCGTCTGTGGCAGCAGCATGGCTTCACCGTATTGCTGGTGACCCACGATGTCAGTGAAGCCGTGGCGATTGCCGATCGAGTGATCCTGATCGAGGACGGCGAGGTCGGTCTCGATCTGCATGTTGAATTGCCGCGTCCGCGGGTACGGGGTTCCCATCGCCTGGCGGCGCTGGAGACTGAAGTCCTCAATCGTGTGTTGTCACTGCCTGGCTCGCCGCCGGAACCGGAACCTGTTTCACCCTTGCCCACCCAGTTGCGGTGGGCGCTGTAAGAGCAGCGGCAAGTTTTCAGCGATAACTTGCAGCTCATTTCGATCCCCAGGAGAAATATCATGACCATTAAAGCCATCAACGTACGTAATCAGTTCAAGGGCACTATCAAGGAAATCGTCGAAGGTGATGTGCTGTCGGAAATCGACGTGCAAACCGCCTCCGGGATTGTCACTTCGGTGATCACCACCCGTTCGGTCAGGGAGTTGGAGTTGGCGATCGGTAGCGAAGTGATCGCCTTTGTAAAGTCCACCGAGGTGTCGATCGCCAAGCTGTGAGCGGTGCAACACAACAGCCTCGAAGGGTGCGAGTCCTTCGGGGCTTTTTCATGGGCGCTGTAAATAACGGTCAGATTTGATACTTTCCCTGCTTTCGGCAAGGCCTGAACAGTACTGACATGACAACAGAGCAGGGTCCAAACGTAGGGTATCTGGAGTTCGATCGCGACCATTGGTCTGCTTTGCGGGCTGGGGAACCCATGAGCCTGTCACCGTCCGAGATGGACACGCTGACCAGTCCGACCCAGCCCATGGCGTCCGAGGAGGTGAGGCAGATTCTGCTCCCGCTGTCGCGCCTGCTGCATTTGCATGCGGCACAGGTGCAGCCGCTCAAGGAGCCGCAGGCAGGCTTCAAGGCCCCTTATGTGATTGGCGTCTCGGGCAGCGTGGCAGTGGGCAAAAGCAGTTTTGCCAGGGTCTTGGCGGCTCTGTTGGCCTATTGGCCGGGAAAACCCAATGTGCACCTGGTGACCACGGATTCGTTTCTGTTTCCTTTGGCGACCCTTGAGGCAAAGAATATTTTGCACCGCAAGGGGTTTCCCGAGTCCTACGACGAGCCGCTGTTTGTGGATTTCCTGCAGGCCGTGTGCAAGAACGGCAAAGCCGCGCAGATTCCGGTCTACTCCCATGTTCGCTACGACATCCTGGCCGATGAAGCGCAGTCGGTAGAGGCGCCGGATATCATCATCCTGGAAGGCCTGAATGTGTTGCAGGGGGAGCAGGGGCAAGGCTTGAACGCGCTGGACTTCATCGACTTCTCCATCTATGTCGATGCATCGCCGGAGACGATCAAGACCTGGTATCTGGAGCGATTTGTCTACTTGAAGAACACCGCCTTCCAGTCGGCAGACTCTTACTTCAACAAGTACAAAGGGCTCTCCGATCCCGAAGCACTGTCAATGGCGTCTGCTACCTGGGATCGGGTCAACTTGAAGAACCTTGTCGAAAACATCCTGCCGACCCGAGAAAGGGCCAACCTGATCATCCATAAATCGGCGGACCATCACATCGACAGGCTGCTGTTGCGGCAAGTATGAGCGGGCTGGCGCTGTTCTCAGCGCGATGCTGGGCGCTTGGGCAGGTAGGGCGGTAGATAGAGACCCAGGTAGGCATCGAATACGCGCATGCCTTCTTCTGCCATGCGCGGGGTGATCTGCCCATGCTGTTGTACCGAGCGCGCGTACACCCGATCTCCCAACTCCATGGCCAGGGCGAATACATCCACGTCCTGGGGCAGCGTCGGCAGTTCGAAGTGGTGATTGAACAGCTTGTGCATCAGGTCGCCGAGTTCGATGTCGTGCTGGCGATCGGCCTGAGTCACTTCGGTCAGGCCGTGCTGCGCGAGAATCAGCTGGCGGGCCGCTGCATCAGCGTCGTAGATGACGAGCATGCGTTGTTCCACCAGGCGTGACAGATCGCGCCAGCTGTTGAGTTGGTCATGGTCGATCGGTGCTTGCAGGCAGGCGCGGAACCCGGCGTGGACGTCGGCGGTAAGGGCTTCCAGCAGGGCCGGGACGCTGGCGAAGAAGTGATAGACCGACGACGGTGGAATCTGTGCTCTTTCAGCCACGCTGTAGATCGACAGGCTGGCCACGCCCTCGGCCGCCAGCAGGGTCCGTGCGGCCTCGAGTATCGAGTCGATCCGGGCCTGGCTGCGTGCACGGGGTTTGCGAAGAGGGGCAGTGCGCGTCATCGGTGTCTCCTACAGGGCAGCGGGCATTGTACGTCAGCGGTTACGGATCACCGGCGCAAAAAAACGCCGCGGGCTGTTGAGCCCCGCGGCGTTGTTTTCTACAGCAACCGTTTAAACGGTGTGCAGGTACCAGTTGTACTCGAGGTCGGAGATGGAGTGTTCGAACTCCTCCAGCTCGCTCTCTTTACAGGCGACGAAGATATCGATGTATTTCGGGTCGATGTACTTGGCCATGACTTCGCTGTCGTCCAACTCGCGCAGTGCATCGCGCAGGTTGTTCGGCAGGCTCTGCTCGTTCTGCTCGTAGGAGTTGCCTTCCACCGGAGCACCGGGTTCGATCTTGTTGGTCAGACCGTGGTGCACGCCCGCCAGGACCGAAGCCATCAGCAGGTAAGGGTTGGCGTCGGCGCCGGCTACCCGGTGCTCCAGGCGGACCGCGTCGGCAGAGCCGGTCGGTACGCGCAGGGCTACGGTGCGGTTGTCCAGGCCCCAGCTCGGCGAATTGGGTACATAGAACTGCGCGCCGAAACGACGGTAGGAGTTGACGTTCGGGCAGAGGAAGGCCATCTGCGCCGGTAGGGTCTCGAGCACACCGCCGATCGCGTGACGCAGTGCGGCGTTCTGCTCGGGATCCTCACTGGCAAAAATGTTTTTGCCGTCTTTGTCGAGAATCGAGATGTGGACGTGCAGACCGTTACCCGCCTGGCCAGGGTAAGGCTTGGCCATGAAGGTGGTGTCCATCTCATGGTCGTAGGCGATGTTCTTGATCAGACGCTTGAGCAGTACCGCGTAGTCGCAGGCCTTGATCGGGTCGGCAACGTGGTGCAGGTTCACTTCGAACTGCGCCGGAGCACTTTCCTTGACGATGGCGTCAGCTGGGATGCCTTGCTCTTTCGCACCTTCCAGAATGTCCTGGAGGCAGTCGACATATTCGTCGAGGTCGTCGATCAGGTAGACCTGTGTCGAGTGCGGACGCTTGCCGGAGATCGGCGAGCGCGGAGGTTGTGGGCGACCGTTCACGTTCTCCTGGTCGATCAGGTAGAACTCCAGCTCGAACGCTGCGCAGATGGTCAGGCCGAGATCGTCGAACTTGGTCACGACTTGACGCAATACTTCGCGGGGGTCGGCGAAGAAAGGTTCGCCTTCCAGTTCGTGCATGGTCATTAACAGTTGCGCGGTAGGGCGCTTCTGCCAGGGTTCATTGCACAGGGTATCGGGGATTGGATAGCAGATTCGGTCAGCATCACCGATGTCCAGGCCCAGGCCGGTGCTTTCCACCGTAGAGCCATTGATATCCAGGGCAAAGAGGGAGGCCGGCAGGTTGATGCCTTTCTCGTAAACCTTGTGGAGGCTGGTGCGTTCGATGCGCTTGCCGCGCACCACACCATTCATATCCGCAATTAGAAGGTCTACGTACAGAACCTCAGGATGATCCTTAAGGAACGCGTTCGCTTCATTAAGCTGAACGGCACGCGGGGGTACCGACATGATGCAACACCTTTGTTGTTAAAAATATCAATCATTGATCTTTTCTGGTTTCAGTCAACCCGAACGGCTTGCCGAAGTCAAGTAAGGCCTTTTATGCCCTAATAAAGGGCCGACAAGGCCCTTTTGAGGCAAAACGGGGCGTTTTTTGGGCCTCGAGTCACTTGGGTGCCGCAGGCTTGAGCGGGCCGTGTTGTATTTTTTACGGGGGTGTTGTGTAAAAAAATGAACAAGGCTAAGCTCGAATCAAACCCATAACAGCAATAATACCGGGGTGTTTCATGTCTCGCCTGCCGTTAATCGGCGTCACCGCCTGTTCCAGGCAGATCGGTCTGCATGCCTATCACATCAGTGGCGACGAGTATGTCCAGGCAGTAGCCAGCGCCGCCCACGGCGTGCCGGTGATTCTTCCTTCCCTGGCAGAACTGCTTTCCCCGTCCGATATTCTGGACGGTCTGGACGGCATTCTCTTTACGGGCTCCCCTTCCAATATCGAACCTTTTCACTATCAGGGTCCTGCCAGCGCGGCGGGCACTGCTCATGATTCTGCACGGGACGCTGCCACGTTGCCACTGCTGAGCGCCGCCGTTGCCGCCGGGATTCCGGTGCTGGCTATCTGTCGCGGTTTTCAGGAAATGAACGTGGCCCTCGGTGGCAGCCTGTATCAGAACGTGCATGAGGTGGAGCCTTTCATGGACCACCGCCACGCGGAGCAGCCCGAGCAGCCCCTGGATGCCTGGTACGCGCCCGCTCACGAGCTGCATATCCAGGCCGGCGGGATACTGGCGGGCCTGGGCTTGCCGCAAAAGATGCAAGTCAACTCGATTCATGCTCAAGGCGTTGAACGTCTGGCGCCGGGCCTGCAGGTTGAGGCACAGGCTCCTGACGGGTTGATAGAGGCGATCTCTATCAAAGGAGGCAAGGCTTTTGCTTTGGGGGTGCAATGGCACCCCGAATGGCAGGTAAGCTCCAATCCTCACTACCTTGCCATCTTCCGGGCATTTGGTGATGCCTGCCGCAAGCGGGCAACACAACGCGACGCCCATGCGTCAAACAACGCCTGACCTAATAAAGAGTCAGGAAACTCAGCCTAGAGGCATTTATGAGTAACAACCTCGACCAGCTCACCGATTGGTTGAAAGACCACAAGATCACAGAAGTCGAATGCATGATCGGCGACTTGACCGGTATCACCCGGGGCAAGATCTCGCCGACCAACAAATTCATTGCCGAGAAAGGCATGCGTTTGCCCGAGAGCGTGCTGCTGCAGACCGTGACCGGCGACTATGTCGAAGACGACATCTATTACGACCTGCTGGATCCTGCGGACATCGACATGATCTGCCGCCCGGACCAGAACGCCGTGTTCCTCGTGCCGTGGGCCATCGAGCCCACCGCCCAGGTGATCCACGACACCTACGACAAGCAAGGCAACCCCATCGAGCTGTCGCCGCGCAACGTCTTGAAGAAGGTCCTCAAGCTCTATGCCGACCACGGCTGGCAGCCCATCGTGGCGCCGGAGATGGAGTTCTACCTGACCAAGCGCAGCGACGACCCGGACTACCCGTTGCAACCGCCGGTGGGCCGCTCCGGCCGCCCGGAAACCGGTCGCCAATCCTTCTCCATTGAAGCCGCCAACGAATTCGACCCGTTGTTCGAGGACGTCTACGACTGGTGCGAGCTGCAGGAGCTGGACCTCGACACCCTGATCCACGAGGACGGCACGGCGCAGATGGAGATCAACTTCCGTCACGGCGATGCCCTGTCCCTGGCCGATCAGATCCTGGTGTTCAAGCGCACCATGCGTGAAGCCGCGCTCAAGCACGACGTCGCCGCGACCTTCATGGCCAAGCCGATGACCGGCGAGCCTGGCAGCGCCATGCACCTGCACCAGAGCATCATTGAGATCAGCACTGGCAAGAATGTTTTCTCCAATGAAGACGGAACCATGAGCCAGCTGTTCCTCAATCATATCGGCGGGTTGCAGAAGTTCATCCCCGAGCTGCTGCCGCTGTTTGCCCCCAACGTCAACTCGTTCCGCCGCTTCCTGCCCGACACTTCGGCGCCGGTGAACGTCGAGTGGGGTGAGGAGAACCGTACCGTGGGCCTGCGGGTGCCGGATGCCGGACCACAGAACCGCCGGGTGGAAAACCGCCTGCCGGGCGCCGACGCCAACCCCTACCTGGCCATTGCTGCCAGCCTGCTGTGTGGCTACATCGGCATGGTCGAAGGCCACAACCCGAGCGCGCCGGTGGTCGGTCGTGGCTACGAGCGCCGTAACCTGCGCCTGCCGTTGACCATCGAGGATGCGCTGGAACGTATGGAAAACAGCAAGACCATCGAAAAATACCTGGGCCACAAGTTCATCACCGGTTATGTCGCGGTGAAGCGGGCCGAGCATGAAAACTTCAAGCGCGTGATCAGTTCGTGGGAGCGGGAGTTCCTGTTGTTCGCCGTCTGATCCGCCGGGCGCCACTGCCCGCCAGTGGCGCCTTCACTGACACTTAGGAGACATTGATGACTCATAAAAACCCGCAAACCCGCGAGTGGCAAACCCTCAGCAGTGATCACCACCTGGCGCCTTTTAGTGACTTCAAACAATTGAAGGAGAAGGGGCCACGGATCATCACCCATGCCAAGGGTGTTTATCTCTGGGACAGTGAAGGCAATCAGATTCTCGACGGCATGGCTGGCCTGTGGTGCGTGGCCATCGGCTACGGTCGTGATGAACTGGCCGAGGCCGCCAGCAAGCAGATGCGCGAACTGCCGTACTACAACCTGTTTTTCCAGACGGCCCACCCGCCGGTGCTGGAGTTGTCCAAAGCGATTGCCGATGTCGCACCAGAAGGCATGAATCACGTGTTCTTCACCGGTTCCGGCTCCGAAGGCAACGACACCATGCTGCGCATGGTCCGCCACTACTGGGCGATCAAGGGCCAGCCGAACAAGAAAACCATCATCAGCCGGGTCAATGGCTACCACGGTTCCACCGTGGCCGGTGCCAGCCTTGGCGGCATGACTTACATGCACGAGCAGGGCGACTTGCCGATCCCGGGCATCGTCCACATCCCGCAGCCTTACTGGTTCGGCGAAGGCGGTGACATGAGCCCCGAAGAGTTCGGCATCTGGGCGGCCAACAAACTCGAAGAAAAGATCCTCGAACTGGGCGTGGACAACGTCGGGGCCTTTATCGCCGAGCCGATCCAGGGCGCCGGCGGGGTCATTGTGCCGCCGGACAGCTACTGGCCGCGGATCAAGGAAATCCTCGCCAAGTACGACATTCTCTTCGTCGCCGATGAAGTGATCTGTGGCTTCGGTCGTACCGGTGAGTGGTTCGGTAGCGATTTCTACGACCTCAAGCCGGACATGATGACCATCGCCAAGGGCCTGACCTCCGGCTATATCCCCATGGGTGGCCTGGTCGTACGTGACGCGGTGGTGGCGGTGCTCAACGAGGGCGGTGATTTCAACCACGGTTTCACCTATTCCGGGCACCCGGTGGCGGCGGCTGTGGCCCTGGAAAACATCCGCATCCTGCGTGAAGAAAAAATTATCCAGCATGTCCAGGAAAAAACGGCACCTTACTTGCAGAAACGACTGCGGGAACTGAGTGACCACCCGTTGGTGGGTGAGGTTCGCGGAGTCGGTCTACTGGGGGCGATCGAACTGGTCAAGGACAAGGCCACCCGGGCACGCCACACAGGCCGTGGTGCAGGCATGATTTGCCGGCAGTTCTGTTTCGACAACGGCCTGATCATGCGCGCCGTGGGCGACACCATGATCATTGCTCCGCCGCTGGTGATCAGCGAAGCAGAGATTGACGAGTTGGTGGCCAAGGCGCGCAAGTGCCTGGACCTGACTCTGCATGCACTCGAGGGCTGAGTGCTAGGCTTTGAGCGCGATGCTTGCGGGCATTGCGTTCAAAGTGGATATAAAGGCCGGGACTTTCCTTGAAAGCCGGCCTTGGATCTTGCCAGACTACCCGCCGTTCTTAGTGGCTTGCATATCGGCCGCTGGCTCTGGGTCACCAAGAATGTGCTTAAAAAGAATAATCGGAGCATTACGCATGAAGGCATTAGGTATGAAGTTAGCTGGCAAGACCCTCCTCGCCATGTCCCTGATGGGCGTGATGGCGGCCGCGGCACAGGCGGACGATAAAGTGCTGCACGTTTACAACTGGTCCGATTACATCGCTCCGGACACCATCAAGAAGTTTGAAGCCGAGTCGGGCATCAAAGTGGTCTATGACGTGTTCGACAGCAACGAGACCCTGGAAGCCAAGTTGCTGGCCGGCAAGTCCGGTTACGACGTGGTGGTGCCTTCCAACAACTTCCTGGCCAAGCAGATCAAGGCGGGCGTCTACCAGGAACTGGACCGGTCCAAGTTGCCGAACTGGAAGAACCTCAACGAGTCGCTGCTCAAGGCGGTATCGGTGAGTGACCCGGGCAACAAACACGCTTTCCCTTACATGTGGGGCTCGATCGGTATCGGCTTCAATGCCGAGAAGGTCAAGGCTGCATTGGGTGCCGACGCACCGACCAACTCCTGGGACCTGCTGTTCAAGCCGGAAAACGCCGCGAAGTTGAAATCCTGTGGCGTCAGCTTCCTCGATTCGCCAACCGAGATGATTCCGGTGGCATTGCACTACCTGGGCTACCCAACCGATAGCCAGGACAAGAAACAACTGGCTGAAGCCGAAGCACTGTTCCTCAAGATCCGTCCTTCGATCGCCTACTTCCATTCGTCCAAGTACATCTCTGACCTGGCCAACGGCAACATCTGCGTGGCTGTTGGTTACTCGGGCGATATCTACCAGGCCAAGGCCCGTGCGGCTGAAGCCGGTGACAAGGTCAAGGTCAGCTACAACATTCCGAAAGAGGGTGCTGGCAGTTTCTACGACATGGTCGCCATCCCTAAAGATGCAGAAAACGTCGAAGGTGCCTACAAGTTCATGACCTTCCTGCAGAAGCCGGAAGTGATGGCCGAGATCACCAACGCCGTGCGTTTCCCCAACGGTAACGCGGCTGCAACCCCATTGGTCGATAAAGACATCACCAGCGACCCGGGCGTTTACCCGCCTGCGGATGTCCAGGCCAAGCTGTACGCGATCTCCGACTTGCCGGCCGCGACCCAGCGCGTCCTGACCCGCAGTTGGACCAAGATCAAATCCGGTAAATAAACCGATTTGCAGCAATATCCTGTTGTCGTCGTCATGGCGAGGGCGGCAACAGGAAACAATTAAATGACAGAAAGTTTTGCTGGATTGGTTTATCGAGGGTAAGTTGCGCGCCGGTTTTGTTGCTGGGCAGCTTGGGGGCTGTCAGGTAGCGCGGGGCAACTTGGGCCCAACTATTGAAGAGGACCTCTACTTGCCTATTTCTTTGTTTCGCAAAGCCATGCTGGTTGCCGCCGGCCTGACGCTGATGGCTGGCGCTCAGGCGGCACCGACCGTGCATATTTATAACTGGTCGGATTACATCGGTCAGAACACCCTGGCAGAGTTTGAAAAGGCCACGGGTATCAAGCCGGTGTATGACGTATTCGATTCCAATGAAACCCTGGAAGGCAAGTTGCTGGCCGGTCGTACCGGTTATGACGTGGTCGTACCGTCCAACCACTTCCTGGGCAAACAGATCAAGGCCGGGGCTTTCCAGAAACTCGACAAAAGCCTGCTGACCCACTATTCGAATCTTGACCCGGCACTGCTCAAGCGCCTGGAAATGAACGACCCGGGCAACCAGTACGCGGTGCCTTACCTGTGGGGCACTAATGGCATCGGCTACAACGTCGATAAGGTCAAGGCTGCCTTGGGTGTGGACAAGATCGACTCCTGGAGCGTGCTGTTCGAGCCAGAGAACATCAAGAAGCTCAACAGTTGCGGTGTGGCCTTCCTCGACTCCGCCGACGAGATGATGCCCACGGTCCTCAACTACCTGGGCCTGAACGCCAACAGCACCACCCCGCAGGACTACAAGAAGGCCGAAGCCAAACTCTTGGCCGTACGTCCTTACGTGACCTATTTCCACTCGTCCAAGTACATCTCCGACCTGGCCAACGGCAATATCTGCGTGGCCATCGGTTTCTCCGGTGACATCTTCCAGGCCAAGGCCCGGGCCGCGGAGGCCGGCAAGGGCGTGAACATCGCCTATGCAATTCCGAAAGAGGGTGGCGCCCTGTGGTTCGACATGCTGGCGATTCCCAAGGACTCGACCAACGTCAAGCAAGCCCACGCCTTCATCAACTATTTGCTGCAACCTGAGGTGATTGCTCAGGTCAGTGACTACGTCGGTTATGCCAACCCCAATCCGGGGTCGGACAAGCTGATGGAGCAATCCATTCGCACCGATGCAGCGGTTTATCCACCGCAGGAAGTGCTCGACAAGACTTACGTGTCCACCGAGTTACCCCCGAATATCCAACGCTTGATGACCCGCAGCTGGACCAAGGTCAAGACGGGTAAATAGTTCCACAGGCTCAAACTATCCAAGGCCCGCCGGCGTGCGGCGGGCTGCAAATTTTGTTGGGAGTTTCGCAAAATGGCAGTTGCCTCCGGCGCCTATAAGAAAGCCCTCGAGGGCGACCAGACACCGAAACAGGTGTTGGTCAAAATCGACCGGGTCACGAAGAAGTTCGACGAGACGATTGCTGTGGACGATGTGTCCCTGGAAATCAACAAAGGCGAGATCTTCGCCCTGCTCGGCGGCTCGGGATCGGGCAAGTCCACTTTGCTGCGTATGCTGGCCGGGTTCGAGCGGCCGACGGAGGGGCGAATCTTCCTCGATGGCGTGGACATCACCGATATGCCGCCTTACGAGCGGCCGATCAACATGATGTTCCAGTCCTACGCCTTGTTCCCGCACATGACTGTGGCGCAGAACATCGCCTTCGGCCTCAAGCAGGACAAGATCCCGGCCGCTGAAGTCGACGCCCGGGTGGCCGAAATGCTCAAGCTGGTGCAGATGAGCCAATACGCCAAACGCAAGCCGCACCAACTGTCCGGCGGCCAGCGCCAGCGCGTGGCCCTGGCCCGCTCTCTGGCCAAGCGCCCGAAACTGTTGCTGTTGGATGAGCCCATGGGCGCCCTGGACAAGAAGCTGCGCTCGCAGATGCAGCTGGAGCTGGTAGAGATCATCGAGCGCGTGGGTGTGACCTGCGTGATGGTGACTCACGACCAGGAAGAGGCCATGACCATGGCCGAGCGCATCGCCATCATGCACCTGGGCTGGATCGCCCAGATCGGCAGCCCGATCGATATTTATGAAACGCCGGTCAGCCGTCTGGTCTGCGAGTTCATCGGCAACGTCAACATCTTCGAGGGCGAAGTGGTGGACGATGCCGAGGGCCATGCGGTGATCACCTGCAAGGACGTGGACCGCAGCATCTATGTTGGCCACGGCATCAGCACCTCGGTCCAGGACAAGTCGGTGACCTACGCGATCCGCCCGGAAAAACTCCTGGTCACCGCCGAGATGCCGACCTGCGAGTACAACTGGTCCAGCGGCAAGGTGCACGACATTGCTTACCTGGGCGGTCACTCGGTGTTCTACGTCGAGCTGCCGAGCGGCAAGCTGGTGCAGTCCTTCGTCGCCAACGCCGAGCGCCGTGGCGCGCGGCCGACCTGGGGTGACCAGGTCTACGTGTGGTGGGAAGACGACAGCGGCGTGGTACTGCGCTCATGAACATGCGAAAGCTCAAGCGCCGACTCAATCGAATAATTCCCGGTGGTCGCCAACTGGTCATCGGGATCCCCTTCATCTGGCTGTTCCTGTTCTTCATGCTGCCGTTCTTCATTGTCCTGAAGATCAGCTTCGCCGAAGCGGACGTGGCCATTCCGCCGTATACCGAGATCTACAGCTACGTCGACCAGAAGCTCCAGCTGCTGCTCAACCTCGGCAACTACGCGATGCTGGGGGACGACGAGCTGTACATCGCCGCCTACCTCGGCTCGCTGAAGATGGCGTTCTTCAGCACCATCCTCTGCCTGCTGATCGGCTACCCGATGGCCTATGCCATCGCCAGTGCCCGCAAAGAGATGCAGACGGTGCTGGTGCTGCTGATCATGATGCCGACCTGGACCGCGATCCTGATCCGCGTCTATGCCTGGATGGGCATTCTCAGTAACAACGGCCTGCTCAATGGCTTCCTGATGTCGATGGGCTGGATCAACGAACCGCTGCAGATCCTCAACACCAACATCGCGGTGTACATCGGCGTGGTCTATTCCTACCTGCCGTTCATGATCCTGCCGCTCTACGCCAACCTGGTAAAGCACGACCACAGTCTGCTGGAGGCGGCGGCCGACCTGGGTTCTAGCTCCTTCAACAGCTTCTGGACGATCACCGTACCGCTGTCCAAGAACGGCATCATCGCCGGCTGCATGCTGGTGTTCATCCCGGTGGTGGGCGAGTTCGTGATTCCGGAACTGTTGGGCGGTCCGGAAACCCTGATGATCGGTAAAGTGCTCTGGCAAGAGTTCTTCAACAACCGTGACTGGCCGGTGGCGTCTGCCCTGGCAGTGGTGATGCTGGCGATCCTGATTGTGCCGATCATCCTGTTCAACCGCAGTCAGGCCAAGGAAATGGAGGGCAAGGAATGAAGCGCTTCAGTTTTTCAAGCCTGATGCTGGTGCTGGGATTGTTGTTCATCTACCTGCCGATGCTGATCCTGGTGATCTACTCGTTCAACGCCTCGCGACTGGTGACGGTGTGGGGCGGTTGGTCGATCAGTTGGTACGTCGGCCTGCTGGACAACACCCAGCTCATGGGCTCGGTCCTGCGGTCCCTGGAGATCGCCTGCTACACCGCGGTAGCGGCAGTGGCCCTGGGCACCCTGGCGGCATTCGTGCTGACCCGGATCACCCACTTCAAGGGCCGCACCCTGTTCGGTGGCCTGGTCACCGCGCCGCTGGTGATGCCGGAAGTGATCACCGGTCTGTCGCTGTTGCTGCTGTTCGTGGCCATGGCCCAGGCCATCGGTTGGCCCCAGGAGCGTGGCATCGTCACCATCTGGATCGCTCACACCACGTTCTGCGCAGCCTATGTGGCGGTGGTGGTGTCGGCACGCCTGCGTGAGCTGGACCTGTCCATCGAAGAGGCGGCCATGGACCTGGGCGCGCGGCCGTGGAAGGTGTTCTTCCTGATCACCATCCCGATGATCGCGCCATCCCTGGCAGCCGGCGGCATGATGTCCTTCGCCCTGTCCCTGGATGATCTGGTGCTGGCGAGCTTCGTTTCCGGCCCGGGCTCCACCACCTTGCCGATGGAAGTGTTCTCGGCGGTGCGACTGGGGGTGAAACCGGAGATCAACGCCGTGGCCAGCCTGATCCTGCTGGCGGTGTCCCTGGTGACCTTCCTGGTCTGGTTCTTCAGCCGTCGCGCCGAAGAAGCCCGCAAGCGGGCGATCCAGCAGGCCATCGAGGAAAGCGCCGCCGACTCCTGGAAACAGCCGGACGTGCGTCGGCCACAGCGGGTGGAAACCGTCTGACCTGCGTGCAGCACTGAAAAAACCTCGCCCCTGATTGGGAGCGAGGTTTTTTTTACCCTGAACATTCCCTCTCAGGATTGCCAGGGCGACTGGCGGGTGATCTCGATGAAGTCCAGCGTCCTGAGCCCAGGCTGCTGATCCCGCAACACGTCGACCTTTCCGTTGCCGAAGGTGCTGCTTCGAGATTGGCGCAGGGCCGTCATGGCTTCAGGCTGTCATACGCCTCTAGCGTGCGCAGTGAATAGATATAGGCCGCACCGGCATTCAGCGAGATCGCCGTGGCCAGGGTCGCGGCCACTTCTTCGCGGGTGGCGCCGGCCTTGATCGCGGCGTCGGTGTGTACACCGATGCAGCCGTCACAGCGGGTGGTGATGGCCACGGCAATGGAAATCAGCTCGCGGGTCTTGGCGTCGAGTACGTTGTTTTCTTCCGCGGCTTCACCCAGGGCCATATAGGCCTGGACCATTTTCGGGTTGCTCTTGCCCAGGGAGCCAAAGGCTTTCTTGATGGTAGGCAGCAGTTCGGACCAGTTATGGAACATCGTAGTCACTCCGGGATGGGTTGGGGGGTGTGCTGTTGCGACACCCTCAGTCTTGACCATCCTGGCGTTTCGGGTGTGTCCGATTCGCTCAAATACCTGCCCAGTACGCGCAAATGATCTCGATGGCGAGCCCGTTTGCCAACAATGGGCTGCCCCGGCTTATTGGGGGCCGCGCGCCGGCAGCAGCTTCAGAGTGCTGCGGGTATTGGCGGTGACCTCTTCTTCGCTGAAGTGCGCTTGCTGATAGACCCCTTCGATGTAGGCCTCAGCCTGATCGTCGTAGTGCTTGTCGAACAGTACACCGCTCTGGCCCACCGGGTTGATGGTCAAGCTGTGGGCCGGATCGGCGAAGTCGATGATGCGTCGGGTCGAGGGACCATACACCACTGACCAGGGCGCCGGGCCGATCTTGGCGGTGAGGTTGTTCGGCACTTCATGGCTGCCGGGGGCTTCCAGAGGGCCAACGTTGAACAACCGGTCCAGAGGTTTCTGCATGCCCAGCGGGTGGGCGTGGGTCAGGGTATGGGCGGTGCCCCAGCGCCATTGCCCAGGGTTGGCCCCTAGGGTGCGCTTGAGGTGGTCGATGCTGGCGCGCCAGGCCACCTTCACGGTGTCGGCGCGGCTTTCACGCTGAGCGGTGGTGCGATTGTCCCACCAGGGCGAGTCGGGGTCCGCCGCCAGGCGTGGCAGGGCGGCATCGACTACCCGGGCCTGGATCAGCGCGTCGAAATAGGCGTCGCCGAGTTTCTCGTGGAAGGTGGCGTCGGCCAGTTCGAACAGGAACTGGTTGAACAGGGTGGCGCTGGTGGAGTCCAGCGGGTAGTCGCCTGGCCACTTCGCCAGTTGCTCGACCAGTTTCAGTTCATCGGGATCGCTGACCACTTCTCGCAACACCGGCAGCAGGGGAGCCAACAGGCGCGGGCCGTAGGCGGTGGTGGTGCCCAGTTGCAGTTTCTGGGTGTTTTCCAGGTCCCACTTGACACTTTTTTCACTGAGCTGACGGTCCAGTTGTTGACCACGGTCGGGGAGGTTGTAGTAGCCGGGAATTTCCATGCCGGTGGGGGAGAGCGGCTGGAAGTTGGCAGAGACGATATAGCCCCGGGCCGGATTCTCTTCCTGAGGGTTGGCGCTGAAGGGGTAGAAACCTTCCTTGTCCGCCATGGCGGTGCTGCCATCGAGGATAAAGGCCGGCTTGGCCCCGGCTGGGCGCTTGGGCAGCAGCGCCGCAGCCCACCAGCCGATGTCGCCCTTGGCGTTGGCCCAGACGATGTTCAGTCCTGGTGCGTGGATCTTGGCCGCGGCGGCGCGGGCTTTGGCCAGGGTGTCGGCACGATTGAGCTGGTAGAAACCGTCGAGGATCGGGTTCGGAGTTTCCAGGAAGCCCCACCACATGGCCACCGGGGCCTTGCCCACGGTGGTACCGAGCATGTCGTTGATGATCGGACCGTGGGGTGACTGGCGCAAGGTCAGGGTCACCGGTGCCTGGCCCTTGACCGCAATCTGTTGCGTGCTGCTGCTCAGGTCGACCCATTTGTCGTGGAACCAGACCTGATTGGGGTTCTCCGGGTTGACCTTCTCGGCGATCAGATCGAGGTCGTCGTTCTGGAACATGGTCAGGCTCCAGCCGAAGTCCAGGTTGTGGCCCAGGAAGGCAAAGGGCACCAGGGCCTGATGATGGCCGTAGAGCTCGAAACCCGGCGCCGACAGTTGCGCCTCGTACCACACCGATGGCAGGGAATAGCGAATATGCGGGTCGCCGGCCAGCAGCGGCCGGCCGCTCTTGGTGCGTGCGCCGGCCACGGCCCAGGCGTTGCTGCCTTCGAACTGCGGCAGTCCCGCCTCGCTCAGGGCCTCCTGGCTCAGGCGGGCGATCTGCCCCAGGTCCTGCCAGTCAACGGCGGCCAATGGCAGTGAGGTGGGCGACTTGCCCTTGGCCAGCACGCCCTTGGGCTGCCAGTCGAGATCGAAGACCTTCAGGTAGTCGTTGCCCAACTGGTCGCGGATGTAGGTCAGCAGCGGTTCGGTACGAAAGGCCATGGCGAAGCTGTAGGCCATGAAACCGGCGACGCTGACAGTGTCTTCTGCAGTGAACGGCCGTTTGTGGATACCCAGGACATCGAATTCCATGGGTTGGGCGTGGCTGGCCTGATACTGGTTAATGCCGTCCAGATAGGCTTCCAGGGCCTTCCAGGCCGGAGATTGGCGGTCGAGCCCGGCCACGTAGCTGTCGGCACGCTCGCGAATGCGCAGGCTGCGAAACAGTTTGTCGGTATCCAGCAGCTTGGGCCCCAGGACTTCTGCCAGCTCGCCGCGGGCCAGGCGCCGCAGGATTTCCATCTGGAACAGCCGGTCCTGGCCGTGGACGTAACCCAGGGCGCGGTACAGATCGGCTTCGTTTTCCGCACGGATGTGCGGCACGCCGCGTTCGTCGTAGCGCACGGTGACCGAGCCCTGCAGGCCGCTGAGCTCGACCTGGCCCTGACGCGTCGGCTGTTTGCTGTACAGATAGCCGGCAACGCCTGCCAACAGGGCGAAGATCAGTACGGCGACGACGGTCAGGCTGCGTTTCATGCGGGCTCCTTGCTGTTGTTTTCAATGCCGCCTTGGGAGAGCTGCAGAGATTTAGCACAAGTCATGGGCCTCGCGCAGGAGGCGGTCCTTGAATAGTCGCGAATGCCTTAGTCCGCGCTGGCTGGCCAGGGACAGTAGCAGCCTACCGCCAGGGTATGGGTGGCGCTGACCTTGCGATTGTCCTGCAGGGCCTGGAGGATCGGCTCGATAAAGCTGTTGCTGGCGTTGCAGGTCAGGCCTTCGCTGTAGGGACCGAAGTACGCCAGTTTGCCGCTACGGTCCCAGATCGCCACTGCCGGGCTGGCGGGGATCTGTTCGGCACCCGGCAGGCTGTCGAGGGGTTTTAGGCGGCTCAGGGTGGCGGGTAGCTGGCCGTGACTGCCAGGCTTTTGCACCGAGTAGAACTCCACGCCCTGAGGGCCGTAGGCCTCGATCAGCTCGGCCAGGTGCTGTTGATTGCCGACGTTGCAGGGGCAGGCCGGGTCCCAGAAGTGCACCAGGCGGATCGCCCCGGGGCCGGCCAACTCGGCGGGCAGTTGCAAGGGGTCGCCGGAGAACATCGCCGTGTGCTCACTGAAGGCCCGCAGATAGCGTCCCTGAAACCAGTCGTAGGCGCTCCACAGCACAACGGCACAGATCAGGACGAGCAGGCTGGCAATCAGGGGCGTGCGGTAAGAATGGCGCATGGAATACAGTCCTCGAAGGTCGCGTAGCTTGCCATGCTTGCCGCGACAGATGAATATCGCAGGCCCAGAAAGCCCGTTTTGTCCCCGCTATCCCGTTTTGGAAACCTCTATGTCCGCGACCTTCGACTCCGACCACCTGCGTGCCAGCCTGCAACCCCTGGTCGCCGGGCAGCCCTTGTCGGCCGAGGCTCAGGCCTACCAACGGTTCTATGGGCTGGACTTCGCCGGACGTGCGCTGGTGCCGCGCAGTCGCCTGGGGCGGTTCCAGGTGGACGGCTACGAAGTGGTCTGTCAGGTCTGGTGGCCAGAGCAGCCGCGGGCAACGCTGTTTCTGTTCCACGGTTTCTACGATCACATGGGTTTGTACCGACATGTGATTGAGTGGGCGCTGCAGCGCCACTTTGTGGTGATTTCCTGCGATCTGCCTGGGCACGGGCTGTCCAGTGGCGAGCGAGCCAGTATCGATGACTTCGCGGTGTACCAGCGGGTGCTGCAAGGCCTGTTCGCCGAAGCGCGGTCCCTGGAGCTGCCACAGCCCTGGCACCTGTTCGGACAAAGCACCGGCGGCGCGATCATCATGGATCATCTGCTCAACCAGGGAGCCGAGAGCCCGGCCCAGGGCCAGGTGATCCTGTTATCGCCCCTGGTGCGGCCGCGGGCCTGGGGCTGGTCGATGCTCAGCTATTACCTGCTGCGGCCCTTCGTCAGCGGCATTGCCCGGCGCTTCAGCGAAAACTCCAACGACCCGGATTTCCTCGCCTTCCTACAGTCCGATCCGCTGCAGCCCCAGCGTCTGCCAACTGCCTGGGTGGGTGCGCTGGCGCACTGGATCAAGCGTTTGGAGGCGGCGCCGTGCAGCTCAAGGCAGCCGTTGATCGTACAGGGGCAGGCGGACATGACGGTGGATTGGGAGCACAACCTGCAGGTGATTCGCGGCAAATTCGCCGCGCCCGAGGTGTTGATGCTGGCGGAGGCCCGGCACCATCTGGCGAATGAAATTCCGTTGTACCGCGACCAGTACTTCGCTTTTCTCACCCAGCATGTCTGAGGCTGGGTATCTGGGCGGACGGCTACAGGGGCAACACCGGTAGCCAGGATTCAGGGTGCGAGATTTGAGCTGCTTTGTCCTACCGCCAGCCCCGCGCGAATCGCTGCCAGGGCCGCCTGGTAATAGGCCTTGCCTTCGCTGGACTCGGCAAAGGTGGCGAACTCTTCCAGCTCGGTGTCGGACAGGTCCCGATAGACGTACAGCAGGGTGTTGTTCAGGTCATTGCCGATCTGCTGCATCAGCCGCTGGCGCTGACCATTGAGCATGCCCTGGGCTTGCCCGCCGCCCAGCAGGCCGGGAATCATCTGGCTCAGGCTGTCGGCGGCGACGCCGGCAATCGCCAGGCTCACTTCCGCGCCGGCTTCCCGGGCCGGCAGCGCCTGGGCCAGATGACCGATGATCAACTGGCGGTTGTCACTGGCCGGCATCTTCGGCAGGCCCTGGGCGTTCTTGGCCAGTTGGTCGCGGCGGGTGGCCAGCAGTTCCGCGGCAACGATCTTGCGTCCCAGAGGCGACTGGAAGAAGGCCAGCGCGGGCGCGGGATCGGCAAGGTTCTGCCGCAGTTGCGCTTCGGCGCGACGATCCACGGCCTGAGGCGCGAAGCGTTGATTGCTGTTGTCCACCAGGGCCTGGTAGACCGCTGGCGGCAAGCTGTTCTGGTAGCGTTGCTGGGCAGCGCTGAGGGCATCGTTGAAATGCGCGCGTTGTTCCGGCCAACCGGCGACCTTGTACAACTGGTCGTGGCTGTCTGCCCAGGCAGGCAAGGCGCAGAACATCAACAGTGAGAAAAGCAAACGACGCATAAGGACTCCTGTCAGCAGGCGACTATTCTCCGGGGCAGGGCGATGGTTGTCGAGAATTCGTATCAGGATCGCCCGCTAAAGTGATGATGGGAAAGTGCATTGGAAAAAATGCTTGCTCCTCCGCTCTGCGGCTCTGTCAGATTCATCTGATGCTGGATACTATGCGCGCCATGCAAATACCCTCTGATCACCCGCTGTTGTTGCGTATCGTCGACGACTTGGCCACCTGTGGCTGGTCGCAGCAGAATATGTTCCTGCCCGAGGCTCTGACCCTCGAACTGGCGGCTGAGTGCCGTAAACGTGCTGAAGAAGGTGAATTGGCCCCTGCGGCGGTCGGGCGCGGCGCGGCCCAGGAAATTCGCGAGGGTATTCGCGGTGATCATATCCAGTGGCTCGAACCTGGCGAGGCCAAGTCCAGTGATTGCTACCTGGGGCTGATGGACAGCCTGCGCGAGGCACTCAATCGGGGCCTGTTCCTCGGCCTCGAGGATTTTGAATGCCACTTTGCCCTCTACCCGCCGGGTGCTTTCTACAAGCGCCATGTGGACCGCTTTCACGACGACGACCGACGCATGGTGTCGGCGGTTATCTACCTCAACTCTTCTGAGTGGCTGCCGGAGCATGGCGGGCAATTGCGCATGTACCTGGAGGGCCAGGAACCATACGATGTGGTGCCCGTCGGTGGGCGCCTGGTGGTGTTTCTCTCCAGCGAAGTGCCCCATGAAGTCCTGCCCGCAAGCCGGGAACGCCTGTCCTTGACCGGGTGGTTCCGACGTCGCGGTAACGAGCCGTTTTGATGATGCACAAGATCCTGGTCAGCCGTTGCCTGTTGGGCCACCGCGTACGTTATGACGGCGGTGCCAGTGGTCCGTTCGACCAACTGAGCAGTTGGCTGCAAGAGGGGCGTGTAGTTGCCTTGTGCCCGGAAGTGGCTGGCGGTTTGCCAACGCCACGGGCGGCGGCGGAAATCCCCGGTGGGCAGGGTGTGGAAGTGCTGGAGGGCAAGGCCCGGGTGCTGACCACTGAAGGCGACGATGTCAGCACCGAGTTCCTGTCCGGTGCCCGGCAGGCTTTAGCGTTGGTGGAGAAGCACGGGATTCGCATTGCCGTGCTCAAGGCCAACAGTCCGTCTTGCGGCAACCTGCTGACTTATGACGGCACATTCAGCGGGACCCGGGTTCAGGGCCAGGGCGTCACCGCTGCGCTGTTACAACACCACGGTGTGCAAGTCTTCAGTGAGCTGCAATTGCCTGAGGCCGCAGCCGCCCTGGCTGCCCTGGCCTCTTTGTAGGTTTCAGGGCTGAGGATTACTGCCCGGCTTCGGCCTTGGGCGGTTTGCTTGCATCCATGCCGAACCATTTCTCCGAAAGGGCCATCAGTCGCCCATCTGCCTTGATCCGCTGCAGGGCGCTATCGAGGCTTGCCCGGAATGCCGGGTTACCTTTCTGGAAGGGAATCGCCAGGCTCAGGGTCGGCCCGACCTTCGCGCCTTCCTTCACCGGCAGGCGGCTGTCACGAATGGCGTAGGGAATCAGCAGGCGGTCGCTGATGGCTGCGTCGATCTGTTTGTCTGCCACATCCTTGATCGGCTGTTGGGCATCGGCGTAGCTACGCAGGTTGATCCCTTCCACAGTACGCGCCTGATCGACGAACTGGCTGCCCTGTGCCACGCCCAAGGCCTGGCCGCGCAGGGCCTGCAGGGAAAACAGCGGGCGCTGTTCTTCTTTGCGCACGATCAGTTGGGCGCTGGAGTAACTGTAAGGTTCGCTGAAGTCGAAACGATCCTTGAGTTCTGGAGTCACTGCTATGTGATTGATGGCCACGTCGAACTTGCCGCTCTCGACTCCCGGCAGCAACTCGGCCGACTGGGTCACCACGAAGTCCGCGCGTACGTCCAGCTCGCTGGCCAGCAACTGCCCCAGCTCGACCTCGAAACCGCTGAGCTTGCCGTCATCCTTGAAGTTGAAGGGCGGTGCGTTGGCCTCCAGGGCGATGCGCAGTTCCCCGCGGTCATTGATGTCATCCATCAGTTCGGCTTGAGCGTAAGTGCTCACAAGGGGCAGCAAAAGTATCAGGCCAGGCAGGAAACGCATGGTCACTCCTTGAATTTATATGAGCGATGCGCCGTTCAGGCTCGCTTTGCTAAGGTGTTGAGTGCCTTCGACAACGAATTGCCACGAAGTTGTCATAACCGTAAAAGATTTGCGGAAAAACTGGAGAAGATAATGAAAAATTTTATGTCTTGTGCGGCCCTGGCCGGTCTGTTGCTGGGAACCTCGATGTTGGCCGGCGCTGCGGATATTCCTCGTACTGAAGCACCTGAGGGTGCCAAGGTGTTTATTGTTTCCCCGGCTGACGGGGCTACCGTGGACAAGACCTTCAAGGTCACGTTCGGCGTTGAGGGCATCGCCCTGGCCCCGGCGGGCGACCAAACCGCCCATACCGGTCACCATCACCTGCTGATCGACGTCGATACCCTGCCTGCGGAAAACCTGCCGATCCCAGCCGATGCCAAGCACATTCACTTCGGCAAGGCCCAGACCGAAACCGAAGTGACCCTGACCCCGGGTACGCACACCCTGCAGTTGGAGCTGGGTGACAAGAACCATGTGCCGTTCAACCCGGTGATTGTCTCCAAGAAAATCACAGTGACAGTGAAATAATCGTAAATGCGCGATAAAAAAAGGGAGCCCTTGGGGGCTCCCTTTTTTATCGCGCTACAAGCTGCAAGTCAGAGCGGGCTCTGGGCTTGCTGCTGTTTAGAACAGCACGCGGCAACGGATGGTGCCGTTGATGTGCTGCAGCTTCTCTTGCGCCAGGTCCGAGTACTCGGCGTCGACGTCGATCACCACGTAGCCGACCTTCTCGTTGGTCTGCAGGAACTGACCGGAGATGTTGATGCCGTTTTCGGCGAAGACCTTGTTGATCTCGCTCATCACGCCCGGAATGTTCTCGTGGATGTGCAGCAAGCGGTGCTTGCCAGGGTGGGCCGGCAGCGCCACTTCCGGGAAGTTGACCGAGGATACCGAGGTACCGTTGTCGCTGTACTTGACCAGTTTCTCTGCCACTTCCAGGCCGATGTTGGCCTGGGCTTCAGCGGTGGAACCGCCGATGTGCGGGGTCAGGATCACGTTGTCCAGGCCGCGCAGCGGGCTTTCGAACTCTTCGTCGTTGGAGCGAGGCTCCACCGGGAACACGTCGATGGCAGCGCCGATCAGGTGCTTGTCCTTGATCGCGTCCGCCAGGGCGTCCAGTTCGACCACGGTGCCGCGAGCAGCGTTGATCAGGATCCCGCCTTTCTTGATGGCGCGGATTTCCTTCTCACCGATCATCCACTGGGTGGCAGCGGTCTCTGGAACGTGCAAGGTGACGATGTCGGACATGCCCAGCAAGTCGTGCAGTTTGCCGACCTGAGTGGCGTTGCCCAGCGGCAGCTTGGTTACGGTGTCATAGAAGAACACCTGCATGCCCAAGCCTTCGGCCAGGACCGACAGCTGAGTACCAATGGAGCCGTAACCGACGATACCCAGCTTCTTGCCGCGGATTTCGAAGGAGTTGGCAGCGCTCTTGATCCAGCCGCCACGGTGGCAGGAAGCGTTTTTCTCGGGGATGCCGCGCAGCAGCAAGATGGCCTCGGCCAGCACCAGTTCGGCTACCGAACGGGTGTTGGAGTAAGGCGCGTTGAACACCGCAATGCCGCGCTCGCGAGCAGCAGACAGGTCAACCTGGTTGGTGCCGATGCAGAAACAGCCCACTGCGACCAGTTTCTTCGCGTGGTCGAAGATCTCTTCGGTCAGTTGAGTACGGGAGCGAATACCGATGAAGTGCGCATCGGCGATCTTTTCCTTGAGCTGGGCTTCCGGCAGAGAACCGGTGAGGTACTCGATGCTGGTGTAGCCGGCGGCCTTGAGGACGTCGACAGCGGATTGGTGGACGCCTTCGAGGAGAAGGAACTTGATCTTGCTCTTATCGAGAGAAGTCTTGCTCATCTGCGTAAACCTGTGTCCCGGAGAAAAATGGCAGGGAAGTGGACAGCTTGAGCTGACCTGGGCGGCACGTAAGCCGCCACCGCAGAACGCCCTTGGGCTCTATCCTGCGGGGGCGGTATGCTAGCATACGCGCCCCGCTAAACACTCATTCCTGCGACGTGAAGCGTTCTCAGGATGACCATGAATTGTTCGAGAGTTCTGTCGATGACCAATCCTGCCCTGATTGATGAGCTGAAGACCCTGGTTGAGCCTGGCAAGGTGCTGACCGACGCTGACTCCCTGAATGCTTACGGCAAGGATTGGACCAAGCATTTCGCTCCGGCCCCGACGGCCATCGTGTTTCCGAAAACCACCGAGCAGGTCCAGGCCATCGTGCGTTGGGCCAATCAGCACAAGGTGGCGTTGGTGCCGTCCGGCGGTCGTACCGGGCTCTCGGCCGCTGCAGTGGCCGCCAATGGCGAAGTAGTGGTGTCCTTCGACTACATGAACCAGATTCTCGATCTGAACCTGACTGACCGTACAGTGGTGTGCCAGCCGGGCGTGGTCACCGAGCAGTTGCAGAATCTGGCCGAAGAGAATGGCCTGTATTACCCGGTGGACTTCGCCTCTGCAGGGTCCAGCCAGATTGGCGGCAATATCGGCACCAATGCCGGCGGGATCAAGGTGATTCGCTACGGCATGACCCGCAACTGGGTGGCGGGCATGAAAGTGGTCACCGGCAAGGGTGACCTGCTGGAGCTGAACAGGGACTTGATCAAGAACGCTACCGGCTACGATCTGCGCCAGCTGTTCATCGGCGCGGAAGGCACCCTGGGGTTTGTGGTCGAGGCCACCATGCGCCTGGACCGGGCGCCAAAGAATCTCACCGCCATGGTGCTTGGCACTGCCGACTTCGATTCGATCATGCCGGTGCTGCACGCATTCCAGAACAAGCTTGATCTCACCGCTTTCGAGTTCTTCTCCGACAAGGCCCTGGCCAAGGTCCTGGCGCGTGGTGACGTGCCGGCGCCGTTCGAGTCCGACTGCCCGTTCTACGCACTGCTGGAATTCGAAGCCACCACTGAGGAAGTGGCCAACCACGCCCTGGAAACCTTCGAGCACTGCGTCGAGCAAGGCTGGGTTCTGGACGGCGTGATGAGCCAGAGCGAAACCCAGCTGCAGAACCTGTGGAAGCTGCGCGAGTACATTTCCGAGACCATCTCCCACTGGACTCCGTACAAGAACGACATTTCGGTCACCGTGTCGAAAGTGCCGGCATTTCTTAAGGAAATCGACGCCATCGTCGGCAAACACTATCCGGATTTCGAAATCGTCTGGTTCGGCCACATCGGCGACGGCAACCTGCACCTGAACATCCTCAAGCCGGACAACCTGAGCAAGGACGAGTTCTTCGCCAAGTGCGCCACGGTGAACAAGTGGGTGTTCGAGACCGTCGAGAAGTACAACGGTTCGATCTCTGCCGAGCACGGTGTGGGCATGACCAAGCGTGACTACCTGACCTACAGCCGCTCGCCGGTGGAGATCGAGTACATGAAGGCGGTCAAGGCGGTGTTCGATCCGAACGGCATCATGAACCCGGGCAAGATCTTCGCTGTTTGAGCCCAAGCAGCGTCCTGATGAAGCACACGAGCAGGAGTCGGTAATGAGCTATCAGCACCAGTATGTCGACGGTACCCGGATTCATTTCCCGGTGGGCAAGGTGGTGTGCATCGGGCGTAACTACGCCGAGCACGCCAAGGAACTGGACAATCCGGTGCCTACCGAGCCCCTGCTGTTTATCAAGCCAGGCAGTTGCGTAGTGCCACTGGAAGGTGGTTTTGCCATTCCCACGGAGCGTGGTTCGGTGCACTACGAAGCGGAAATTGCCGTGCTGATCGGTAAACCGCTGTCCACCAAGCCCAGCCGCGAAGAAGTACTGGATGCCATTTCCGGCTTCGCCCCGGCACTGGACCTGACCCTGCGGGACAAGCAGGCCGAGCTGAAAGCCAAGGGCTTACCTTGGGAAATCGCCAAGTCGTTCGACGGCGCAGCAGTGATCGCGCCTTTTGTGGTGGGCAGTACCTTTGCCGACCTCACCGACATCGGCATTCGCCTGACTATCAATGGTGAAGTTCGCCAGGACGGTAACAGCAGCATCATGCTCAACCCCATTGTGCCGATGATCCAGTACATGGCCGGCTGTTTTTCGCTGCAGGCCGGCGATGTGATCCTGACCGGCACTCCGGTCGGCGTTGGTCCGCTGAATGTCGGTGATGAGCTGGTACTTGAGTTGCCGGGCGCCAGTCGTTTCACCAGCAGCGTCCGTTGAACCGAATCTTTCTGCGAGTGGCCCGGGAATACCGGACACCTCGCAGAAAGGGTTTTTCCGTTAACTGTTTTTTCACATTTTCTCCGGATAATTCTGAAGCCTATGGTTCGCGGATCTGAAATTCGTGTGCTATTACCTATGGCCGAGCTTCTGGAATCTGTGTGATGGACGCCCCTCCCCTGCCCAAACCCCTTCCCACCCGTCGTCTGCATATACGCATGCGTTGGTACTCCTGGCTGCTGCTGGCTGGGGTGATCTGCTATGGCATTGCCAATGTCCTGCATTGGGATGACCGAGGTGCGCTCTGGGTACAGGAAGGTTTTGTCAGTCCTGCCGAGCGCAGTGCCAGCGTCTGGTTGCCCGCTTATCGCGCCGTCATCGATGCCAAGCTGTTGCCGGGTATGGAGCGTGATGAAGCTTCCGACCTTTCTTACAGCCCGCAGACCAAAACCTTGTTCTCGGTGATGGGCAAGTATCCGTTCCTGGTGGAGCTGACCCTGAACGGCGACGTCCTGCGCAAGATCCCCCTGGTGGGCTGGAGCAACCCGGAAGGGGTGGCGGTCATGGAGAATGGCCTGCTGGCGATTGTCGATGAGCGTGAGCACTCGTTGGTGATCGTCAAGGTCGATGGCGATACCAAAGAGCTGAATATCAAAGACTTCCCAAGCTATGACCTGGGCCCCTCGAAGAACCAGAACAAGGCCTTTGAAGCGGTGGCCTGGAACCCACGCAAGCAGCAGTTGCTGCTGGGCGAGGAGCGTCCGCCGGCGCTGTTCACCTGGAGCAGCGACGGTAGCCAGGTGCTCAAGGGCGACAAGCAGAAACTGCCTAGCGATGAGCTTGACCTGCGTAACCTCTCGGCCTTGGCCATCGATCCGCGCACCGGTCATACCTTGGTGTTGTCCGCAGACTCCCATCTGCTGCTGGAGTTGGACGAGCAGGGTGAACAGGTCAGTTTCATGGCCTTGCTCGGCGGCTTCAACGGCTTGAAAAGTACCATTCCCCGGGCCGAAGGTGTGGCCATGGACGAAGCGGGCAATCTGTATATGGTCAGTGAGCCCAATCTGTTCTATCGCTTCGAGAAGCAATGAATCCCTGGTCCGGCAGCCTGGCCGGACCGCGGATTAAGCTTGAATTCAGTCGGCTGTGATATTCCGTCTGCCTGTTCTGATTTCGAGCCTGTGCGCCATGTATCGCCTGACCCGCTTCCAACCCCTTTACCTGATCCTCGGTCTGCTGGCCGTGCTGCTCGCAGTGTTCGTTCATAACCACCGATTGTGGCAACGCGCCTGGTTTGATTGGCAATCCTACTGGCAAGTGACGGCTGCGCAGTCCCTGGGCCTGGGCGATTATCGGGTGGTGCTTGAGGCACAACCCATCGAGGGCCTGGATGAGGTCTCGGCACTGACCTACGACCCGTTGCGCAACAGCCTGTTCACCGTGACCAACAAGAATGCCGAGCTGATTGAACTGTCACTGGATGGGCAGATTTTGCGGCGCATTGCCTTGGTGGGTTTCAGTGATCCCGAGGCGGTGGAGTTCATCAGCGCCAATACCTATGTGATCAGCGATGAACGCCAGCAACGGTTGATCAAGATCCAGCTGCAGGATGCAACGACGACGGTGGATGCAGCAGCGGCCGAGCAGATCACCCTTGGCGTGCACCTCGCGGGTAACAAGGGGTTTGAGGGGTTGGCCTACGATTCACAGGGCAAGCGTCTGTTCGTCGCCAAGGAGCGCGACCCGATGCTGATTTATGAAGTGCAGGGGTTTCCCCATGACAACCCGGACAAATCCTACGGGGTGCATGTAGTGAACAATCCCAAGCGCGATGCCGGGTTGTTTGTGCGCGACCTCTCCAGCCTGCAATACGATGAGCGCAGTGGCCATCTTCTGGCCTTGTCGGACGAATCTCGCCTGGTGCTGGAGTTGGATGTCGAAGGTCGCCCGTTGAGCACGTTGGCGCTGGGCAAAGGCCGGCAGGGCTTGAGCAAGGCGGTACCCCAGGCGGAAGGAATGGCCATGGATGACGCCGGCACCCTGTACCTGGTGAGCGAGCCGAATCTGTTCTACGTCTTCAAGAAGCCTGAGCTGTAGCGGCTTGTGCAGGCCGGGGCTTGCCGGCGAAGGCGTCCGTGGGAACGCCTTCGCCGGCCGGGGTGACAGACAGCCTCAGGCCTTGAGGGTCTTCACGCCTTCGGCAGTGCCCAGCAGCAACACGTCCGCAGGACGCGCAGCGAACAGGCCGTTGGTGACCACGCCGACAATGGCATTGATCTGGCTTTCCAGCTCCACCGGGTTGGTGATCTGCATGTTGTACACATCGAGGATGATGTTGCCGTTGTCGGTGGTTACACCTTCGCGATACACCGGATCGCCGCCCAATTTCACCAGCTCACGGGCCACGTGGCTACGGGCCATGGGAATCACTTCCACGGGCAGTGGGAAGTTGCCCAGTAACGGTACCAGCTTGCTGGCGTCGGCGATGCAGATGAAGGTCTTGGCCACGGCGGCGACAATCTTTTCCCGGGTCAGGGCGGCGCCGCCGCCTTTGATCAGGTTCAGGTGCTCGTCGCTCTCGTCGGCGCCGTCGATGTAGAACTCCAGGTCGCTGACGGTGTTGAGCTCATACACCGGAATCCCATGGCCCTTGAGGCGCGCGGCGGTGGCTTCGGAGCTGGCGACTGCGCCGTCGAATGCGCCTTTGTGCAGGGCCAGGGCGTCGATGAAGCAGTTGGCGGTAGAGCCGGTGCCGACCCCGACGATGCTCTTGTCATCGAGTTTCGGGAGGATAAGGTCGACGGCGGCCTGGGCGACTGCCTGTTTGAGTTGATCCTGGGTCATGCGGGCTCCGAAGCGGGCAAGGGGGGCACAAAGCAGGCTGTGTGAAAACTGCTGCGTTCGACAATAAGGCGTTAAAAGCAGGCTCGGAATGCTCATTTAGGCCACTAAACTCCGCTTCCTCCCTGTTTTTGCCTTGTCTTGCCTTCACTCGCGACGTTTTCACACAGTCTGCAAAGGCCGGCATTATAGGCGCCGTCGCAAGTCAGGTCATTGCCCGTTTGGCTAATCGGCCGGGAGTGGCGGGGCGTGTGCGGCGTGAAGGGAGGCAGGCCAGGGGGCGGCTAAAACCTCTGGATTCGTGTGGTCGCCCGGGCAAACGCTGGGTTAGACTCCCTGGCCCTGCCCCTGTCTCTTATACACAAC